>JAVJTD010000541.1:0-8967 GCA_040219065.1 Planctomycetota bacterium | reverse complement strand
GAGCTCGCGGGGTGAGCAGACCGTCATACATTGAAGGGAAACCACTGGGAACGCGGGCGTCCCGCCCCAACGGATCGCGGAACAGACGCGCTGCTCCAGTCAGTTTGCGGCCCTCGGCCCAAGCTCGCTCGAGCAGGGCTCTCGCAGACAGACGCGGTCACCGGCTGGCTCGGCTTGGGCACTCCATCGCACGGACCCAATCCAGAGCTCGCGGGGTCGTGAGCAAACCGTCATTCATTGACGTGAAACCACTGGGAACGCGGGCGTCCCGCCCGCTTGGATCGCGGAACAGGCTCGCTACTCCAGTAGGTTCACGGCCCGCCCCGGCCGGTCACCGGCTGGCTCGGCTTGGGCACTCCAACGGATTCTGAAGCCCCTCACGCGCGATTCGGTGAGACCTCGTAAGGTAGGCCTCCGAAGCGGTGTCTCAGGTCGAGCGCGGTGTTGATGAAGTGCTCGAGGCGGAACGCCCAGCGGCTGCGTCTCTCGAAGGCGCGACGCGTCTGGAGGAGCACCTCGGCCAGGAAAGCTGCCGAGTCGACGTCAGCGGCATCCTTGCGATAGACGGCCCAGAACCAGGGGCGGCCATCCAGCTCGCCGAGTTTGTGGTACACGCATGTCAATGGCAGGCCGTCGGTCAACGAGAACGCGTGTCCCTTCGAGTCCTCGATCCAGAGCGAGGTCTCCTTGGGAAACAGGTCGAATTGGTGGAGCTGGTCGAAGTTCTCGTGAGACGCTTCCCGCTCCGAGTGCTTGTGGATCAGGTAGCCGCCGGTACGCGTGAGATGGAACAGGTTCAGCCAGGTCAGCGCCGGCGCCTGCGTGTGGTCGAGCGCGTTGGTGACGTTGACGATGTCGAAGGTCTCGGGCTCGCCTTGATCCATCAGCAGCTCGCCGATGGCGAGGCGCGGCGTCAGGGGCCACTCGATGTCATGGCGCGCCAGCAGTGCGCGAAACTCCTCGGCGAGGGCGTCGACGGGGAGGACCCGGGCGAGCTGCTTGTGGTGGAGGTAGCCCAAGGTGGAGAACGGACCCGCCCCGAAGTCGAGAACGTACGGCTGGCGACCCAGCGCTTGCGTCTGCTCCTCGACTAGCCGGATCAGGAAGCCGGGACAAGCCGGCCGTCCGAGGCTCTCGGGGTCGAGGCGCTCGAGGATGTAGGGGTTGTCGCCCCGCTCGAGCTCATTGTTCCAGTACATCAGCTCGCGATAGAGATTGAAGGAGAGGTTCTCCTTGTCCGTCGCCAGCTCGTCGATCGCGCTCTCGAGCTCCTGCACGCGGCTCTCGGCGTTGTCGGCGGAGTCATGTCCCAGCGTGATCTCGGGCTCCCCGAACAGAGCCCAGCGAAAGTCGTTGGCCCCGATGCCGGCGGTGCGCAGGGTCAGCGTTCGATTCTGTGCGACGCTGGTGGGCAGCGAGATCGAGACGTCGTGCCAGCGGCGATGCCCGGCGTGGCTGACCGGGTCGAGCGCCAGGCGGGTGAGGAGCTGCCCATCGAGCTCGACGATGAACTCACACGGCCCCGAGCCGATGCACTCCCAGACCTCGGGATGGAGCGTGACACCGAACGACAGATGGGCCGGCCCGGGCGGCACGGAGAAGGTGATCGCCGCCGGTGGATGCAGGAAGATGGTCCTTCGCCGCTCCCCGCCGATCTCGATCTCTCCGGGTGAGACCTGCTCGGCTTGCCCGGAGACTTGCCGAAAGTTCTTCTCGAGTACCTCGTCCACGAGACGAAGCAAGGCCGGGGCGTGATCGACGACTTGGAGGGACATGATGGCTGTTCCTGCACGGTGTTTGGGTGATCGGCCCGGAGCCAGGACGAGCCGCCCTCGTCCAATCGGCCAGATCCCCCGGCCGTCTTGAGGGGCGAAAGCTCAGCGGCCTCGACCCGATCCCGAGATTCCTGAAACTATTCGGAGCCTGGTCTGCGCTGTCCTTCGAACGCAATCAACCCAAACGGAGGACATCCCCATGAAGCGCAGTCTCCTGTTCGCGGTGGTTCTCTTCACGGCAGTGACGGCTTTCGCTCAGCCGACGTTGCCAGGAGGGCCCTGGTGGCAGGTCCCGGTCAAGTTCTTCGTCTCGCCGGGCGGCTCCGACGCCAACGCCGGCACGACCTCGGCCGCCCCGTGGAAGACCATCGGGCGGGCTCTCGGCGACCCGACGGTCACGTCGTTTCTCGGCGTGGGCATCCCGGTCACGATCAACCTCATGCCGGGTGAGTACAGCCTCGCGTCCAATGGCGAGCTCTTCCCGATCGCCCTGCCGGCACGCAACGTCTCCTTGGAAGCCTGGGCACCCGGCGTCGTATTTCGCGGGTTCCCGGACACCGACCTCATCGTGGTCAGCTCACCAGGCGTTCCGAGCTCGATCTCCACCGATACGGTCATTCGCGGCATCGAGCTTACGAATGGCGATCGGGCCATCGAGATCGATCCGGGCCTCTCGGGTGGCCGCTCGGTCGGGACGGACCGTGTTCACGTATTGCAATGCGACATCCACGACAATTCGCGTGACGGGATCAAGATCATCGTCGAAGAAGGCTGGCGCGGCGAGCACGTGATCGAGGACAACGATGTCTACAATCACACGCCCTCGGGCTGGGGCATCATCCTCGACAACTTCGGCGCCAGCTCGAGCGTGATTCGCTCCAACCGCCTCTACGACAACGAGGTCAACGTGCAGATCACCGACTGGAACGAAGCCGTCGGCGTCTGCGCGCCTCGCGTTCAGTCGAACCTGATCTGGGAGGGTGAGTGGAACTCCATTTTCCAGTTCTGCTCGCCGTGGATCGTCAACAACACTCTGGCGTTTGCGCGGCCGCACTCTTCCGGTCAGCACGTCTACGGTGTGATCTACAACGGGACGACCGGTGAGCAGATGACGCTCGCCAACAACATCATCTGGAATCCCGATCCCGGCTTCGGCGCAACAGATGTCGCGGCGACTGGGACCAGCGTCGTGTGCGACAGCAACGACATCCTGCTGGGCACCGGCCCATGTGCGCCGGGGGTCAACGGCAACACCAACGTGAATCCCCAATTCGTGCTGCCCGCAGCACCCTACGACCTGCACCTCCTGACGACCTCACCCGTCATCGGTCTCGGTAACCCGGCGTTCGTGCATCCGCCCTTGTCGTTGACGGTGGATGGCACCGGCGTGCCGGCGGACCTGCGCCAAGACGTGGATCTCGACCCTCGCGCCATCGACTTCGGCAAGAACGGCACGGCGAGCGTCGACATGGGCGGTGACGAAGTGACCGAGGTGCGCCTCTCGCCGGCTTCGGGCGTCGATGCCCTCGGCAACCTTCTGGTCTCGGGTGGCGCCTTTGTCTCGACCTACACCATCACGGGCCGTCCCGGTGACACCTACCTCGTCTTCTACTCGTTCAGCTTTGCTCTCGATCCCGACTTCAACAACCTGTTCCTGAACCCCTACGGCAACGTGCTCTTGGATCTGGCGGCTCTCCAGCCCGTGGCTTCGGGAACGATCGGCGTCGGAGGCTCAGCCACTTTCTCGTTCAACGGCACATTGAATCCGGTGCCCGACGAGTTCGAGGTGTTTCTCCAAGGGGTCGTCCTGACCTCCCCGGGATTGGGGGACGCGACGAACCGGCTCCGCCTCGAGCTCAACCTCTGACTGGACACCAGAGCCCGCGCGAGCGGAGCTGAGGGCATTCGATGGCCCCAGGCAACGCCTGGGGTCGTCGTGCCCCCCGAGGCCTCATCGACTCTCAGTAGCCGAAGCGCAGCGAAAGCCAGAGGGCGCCGATCAGTCCCGCGGCTCCGAGAGTCATCGGCACGGTGCTGGTCAAGACCCACGGCTCGAGCATCAGGGCGACGCCGGCGAGGAGCTGCGGAAAGCGCGCCTGCTTCTTGCCGTAGAGAAAGAGAGCGAAGCCGACCAGCCCGATCAGGAACGAAGCGACCAGCGGGCCGAGTGAGATCTCCATGGGCAGGCTCCTTTTGGCTTTGCAGCCCTGAGCGCGTCGGTCGAGCCGCATCATCTCCCCCTGTGCCTCATCGGCAGGGAAGACGATGAACTTCATCCGTGAGACTACAGCAGCCTCGTTCGACGAAGACCCGGGTCGAATCAGGGCACCTTCGGGCCGCCGGCTTCAGCCGGTCTCCGTGTCCTCCATCCAAGCGCCTTGGAGAGGACCCAGACCTCAGGTCCGAAGCTCCGTGGCCCCATGCTGCCGGGTGCAGTTGGACCACGCAAGCTTGCTCGTGGATGCCCTCAACGAGAGACTCGGTCTTTGGCTCGCTCGACTTGGGCACTCCAATGTTTCCCCCCCAGCCTGCGCTCGCGGCTCTCCCCCTTTCGTTTGTGACGATCCTTCCCGTTTCGATCTGAGGCATGCCGCCCAGAGCCCGCGCGACCGAAACGGGAAACGGCTGATGAGCAGGGAGCCGCTTCCTCGACGTCGCTGACGATCGAGGCAGGAGGTGCCGAGCAAGGGGCCGCTCGAAGTGCGCTGTCTCCTCACAACGGTGCGCCCCGGCCCGCCGGTTGCCAGGATCGGTCAAGCCCGGCAGACTCGGGCCTTTCCTGTGCACTCGGAGCGACTCGATGCTGACCTGCCTTGCCGTGCTGTGCCTCGGATTCCCACCCTGCTCGGGTGCCGACGAAGGGGACCTCGTCTCGTTCGTGAAGCTCTCGTACGAGTCCGCGCTCGCGTCGCGATACGACGACCTCGAGCGCTGGCGCGAGCAGTGGCAGGCAATCGATGCGGAGAGCCGGAACGCGATCGAGCTGCTGGGCTATCGAGAGCCGACCTTCCTCGTCCGCATCGCCGACCTCGGGGCCTGGCTCTTCGAGCGGACGGGGGAGCGGGAGTACGCCGAGACCGTCGCCGAGATCCTCGCGGGTTACGGCGAGCATCGAGCGGCGTTTCCAGCCGAGCTGCTGGGACTATCGACATTGCCACCGGCCGTCTCTTGGTTTCGTCAGCTTCCGGCCTACGCCCGGGCTTATCGGCGGACGCGCGCCGTCGAGGGTGTCTATTCGCCGGAAGAGAAGGAGACGATCGAAGGGCACATTGCTGAGTCGGTCGATGCGATCTTCGATTTCCCCGAGTGGGGCGCGCACAATCGCGCCATGCTCCGGGCCTGGTCGCTGCTCGAAGCGGCCGAGACATTGCCCGAGCACCCGCGGGCGAAGCGGTGGCGCCGCCTGGCAGACATCCTCGCGAGCGACAGCCTGGGGCAATGGGAGATCGAGGACGCGCAGGTCTATCACGCGCTCTGGCTCGAGGCGACGATCCATGTGATCGATCTCTTGGATCGCCACCGCGCCTGGTCCTCACCGATGCTGCGTTACTACTTCGATTACCTCGTCTGCCTGCTGGCGCCGAATCGGACGATCCCTCCCTTTGGGGACGGCTGGTGGGCGAGCCAGATGCCACTCTACTGGGCGGTGCTGGAGCGAGGCGCGATGCAGTATCGCTCGCCCGAGATGAAGTGGGCGGCGTCGCAGATTCGAGCCACGCAGCATTGGAGCCTCGACGAGCCGAGCCCGGGTCTCGCGCAGCTCTGGATCGGTGCTCAGGGTTGGATCGACGAGACCTTGGAGAGCCGACCACCGGCGTATGGCTCGGGTCTTTGCCTCGAAGACCTCTACGGCAAGAAGGTCGTCTTTCGGGATGGATGGGCTCCTGAAGATGCTTTCCTCCTTTACTCATACCGCGACGAGGGGGAGCACGGCCGACTGCACAAGGACTATCTCCGCCGGGTCCTGGCAGTGGAGGAGGAGAAGATGACCCACGGTCAATCGGACGAGCAGTCGATCGTGCTCTGGATGGAAGAGGGCTCGGTCCTCCTGGTCGATGCCGGCTATCGCGAGCGCTCGCCGTCGGGAGAGTACGGGGCCTTTCGGGCGGACTTGTTCCACAATCGGGTCGTGCTGCGACGCGGCAAGCGCTCTCCTGGCCAGCCGCTCCTCGAGATGCTCCGCAGCTCGGGTGCCTACGACGAGACGGTTCGCACCGAAGGCCTCGACTTCCAGACCTCGAAGCAGATCGAATACGCTCGTTCTCGTTGGACGAGTGACCGTCTGCCGGCGCGTTGGGATCGAGCTCTGGTCAAGCACCGGGAGGGGGGCTGGCTGCTCGTCGTCGACGCGGTCGAGCTCCTCGAGGACGGGTACTTCACGTTGGCTAGCCTGCTCCACGGTCAGCACATCGTGGCGTCGGGAGACGATTGGGCGGTGCTCCGGTATGAGACGATCGGTGATGCCGAGCTGCCCGCGCAGTGCGATCTGCTCGTGCTGTTCCCCGAAGCCGGCGAGCAAGAAATCGGACAGTTCGACTTGCGCCGGAACCGGCAGCCCGAGAGGACCTTCCACGCGAGCACCAGCCGCTGGTACGACCGTGGCTCCCGCGAGACCTTCGTGACCGTGCTGCAGCCGATACCGCGCGGCGAGGACCCGGCGCCGTACCTCGAGAGATTCCGCCGCGTGGACGGAGCGGGTTTGGGGGTGGGGATCGAGTGGCGCGGGGAGACGTGCCGAGACTTCATCGGTGTGAAGCACGACCTCGACCACGGATTGCTGAACGAAGAGGTCCGACCTCGGTACACGGCCGCCTCGGGAGCGATCCGGTACGCGCTGTCCCCGGAGGTGTCGACCGACGCCGACCTCGTGTTCTGTCGGGATCTGGACGCGGACGACCCGGAATGGCTGGCCGTGAACATGACGCACGTCGACCTCGGGGAGCGCCGTGTGTTCGAAGCTTCTGAGGTGCCCTTCTTCCAGACCTGGGGCCGCTCCGATCGGACGGGCCGCGCCAAGTGGAGGCGTTGGTCTTCGGACGACGAGTAGTACCCTGGTGCTTCGCGCTCGCGCCGCTCGGGCTCGGGTGACCTGTCACCGAGGCTTTCCATGCGTCTCCATTCGCCAGTATTGAAGCTCGCCTTTCTCCTGCTCCTCGTCCTTCCTTGCACCTCGCTCGGTCAGGATCTGCTGCCTGGTGAGAGCTGGCAACGCTATGCGGATCCTTCAGAGGCGGGCTTCTCGAAAGAGGGCTTGGAGGAGCTCGAGCGCTACTGCGAGTCGAAGGATATCGACGGTCTGCTCGTGATTCACGATGGTGCGGTCCTCATGCGCCACGGCGACATCGAGCGTCGGTTCATGTGCCATTCGGTGCGCAAGAGCTTCATGAGCATCCTCTACGGCATCTACCTCGCCGAGGGATCGATCGACCTCGACCGCACCCTCGCCGAGCTCGGCATCGACGACATCGAGCCGAAGCTGTCCGATGAAGAGAAGCGCGCTAAAGTGAAGGACCTCCTCAGCGCGCGGTCCGGTGTCTACCACCCGGCGGCCTACGAGCCCGAGAGCATGAAGCGCAATCGTCCGGAGCGGGGCAGCCACGCGCCCGGCACGTATTGGTGGTACAACAATTGGGATTTCAACGCCCTGCTGACGATCTTCGAGCGGGAGACGGAGCGGCAGTTCTTCGAGGCATTTCAAGAGCGGTTGGCCCGGCCGCTTCAGATGCAGGACTTTCGACTTCGGGACGGGTACTACCACCTCGAGCCCGAGCAGTCGGAGCACGCCGCCTACCCGTTCCGGATGTCGGCGAGGGATATGGCGAGGATCGGGCTCTTGATGCTGCGCTCGGGACGATGGGGAGAGCACCGCATCGTGCCGCAAAATTGGGCTTTCGAGAGCACGCGCGCCCAATCGGACATCGAGCCTTGGCAAGGCTATCGCGCCTATGGGTACTTGTGGTGGATCTCGGGTGAAGGGCGAGACTTGCTCTATTCGGCGCTGGGTACCGGCAACAACTCGATCGACGTGATGCCCGGACACAAGCTGGTCTTCGTGTTCCGAGCGAATACGTTTCGAGGGCGGACGGTCGCCTGGCGCGATCGTTGGAAGGTGATCCGCGGTGTGGTGAAGGCCCGCACGGGAGCGCGATCCGCAGACCCGAAGGTGGTGCCCCTCGAGGATCGGAGCCGAGCTCCGAAGGCAGTTGCGTTGAGTGATGCGTACCTCGAGCAGTTTCCCCTCGAGCTACCCAGGGCGCTCCCGGAGGAGCTTCCGGCGGCGCAGGGCGTGCCACCCGTCCGAATCGAGCGCGGGGCAGAAGGCTTGGTGCTCTTCACCCAGCCACCACCGGCGATGCAGCTCGACCTGATCCCGCTGGGTGAGGACCGGTTCTTCTTGGAGGGCGCCGAAGAGATCGGGGCCATCGACCGCGATGCCGAGGGTCGCCCGGTCCGTTTCGTACTGAAGGTCGGATTGCGGGCTCGCATCATCGAGCTGAGAGGAGCCGGTCGGGATGAGGAGGCTGCTGCCGAGAACGGGTTGTATGAGAAGCTATTCGGAGCCGAGGCCGGAGCTGGCAAGTGAGGTGCATTCCTGTCTGCGCCGCCCGCCGGCGGCGGACCGGTAGAGAATAAAGGGAGTGAGACGCAACCGAGTTGCATTGGAGTGCCCAAGTCGGAGCGAGCTGGTGACCGGGTCTGTCTGTGAGGGCATTCCCAAGCGAGCTTGGGCCTCTTCGAACGTCCAACGGCTCAACTTCCAATTCTCAACTTCGAAGCTGGCGTTCCGATCGCACCCGTCAGCATCGAGCCACAGAGCTTCGGATGTGAGGTTTGGGCCCTCTCCGAGGCGCTTGGATGGAGGACACGGAGACCGGCTGAAGCCGGCGGTCCGAACGATGACGTGACTAGTTTCAAGTCAGCGGCGCCCCCGCCGGCGGACCGGCGGAACATACAGTGGTGAAACTGGGCCTGAGGGCGAGGGCGATGGAGTGCCCAAGCCGAGCGAGCCGGTGACCGGGTCTGTCTGCGAGGGCTTTCCCAAGCGAGCTTGGGCCGGGGCGCAGCGAGACGGCGCCTTCCGAATGGCCCCTTGCTCGGCACCCCTCCGCTCGATCGGTGGCAGCGTCGAAGAAGCGGCTCCCAGCTCGGTGACCGCTTCCCGTTTCGGTCGCGCGGGGCTCTGGTTGGTGGC
>JAVJTD010000524.1:0-52231 GCA_040219065.1 Planctomycetota bacterium | reverse complement strand
CAGGCTCGGTCACCGGCTCGCTTCGACTTGGGCACTCCATTTCTATCGAGCACGTTTCACCACCTGCATGCTCCGGGGATGCGCCTGAAAGGCCGGGCCCGCGCGTCCGGCGCCACTGCTCTCCTGTGCCGAGTCAAGGGGCGTCGCGGCGACGGCCGATAGCTTCGAGGACCCTCAGTGCCCGGATCGGACTGGGCCGTCTCCTCGTGACAAAGACGCCCGATGCTCTCGATCCTCCTCGGACTCCGCCGCACACTGCTGGTCTCGCTGGCGGTCGGCCTGCTCACGGTCGCGCTCATGCCCCTGGCCGAGTCGCTCGACCTCGTGGAGTTCGATTCGATCACGCTCGCCGTGATGATGCAAAAGGACCCGACTGGTGAATCGGTGCTCGAGGCCCGTCTCTGGGAAGTCGGTCCCGTCACCTTGACGCGCCTCGGGGCGAAGATCGGCCTCGAGCCTCTCGCCGTGGCCCGCGGCCTCTCGATCCTGGCTTCGCTCGTCTCGCTCTTCTTGCTCCAACGGCTGGCCCGCCGGCATCTCGGGCCGCTCGCCTCGTGGCTCGCGCCCGCGGTGCTCGTTTGCACCTACGCCTTCTGGACGCTCGGGCTCTCGGGCGACAACGATCCCTTGCCATCGTGCGCCTTGCTCGGCGGCGCCTTGCTGCTCGACTCGTGCCTGTCGAGTTTGACGTCGTCACGACTCTGGAGAGCCTTGGCCGCTGGTGCGCTCTTCGGCGTCGCCGGCGTGCTCCACTTCTCGTATCTCACACTCGCCGCCGCCGGGGTCTTGCCGCTGATCGCCGGCTGGCGACGCGCACGTCTCGACGGTCTCCGAATGTGCCTGAGCTTCGGAGCCGGCCTGATCGCAATGGTCTTGCCCGCGATCTTGCTCGTGGCGATGTCTCCTTCGACCGCGAAGTTCTTCGACAATCTCCTCGCCCCGGGTGAGTCGATCTTCGACTCCTTGACCGCGACGTCGAGCATCGAAGGCGATCTCCCGGACCGGCTGACCAACCTGGCGGCGGGCGGGTTCTATGCTTTCTGGCCCTCGTCGTCGGAGCCCGGTGCGGAGAATCCCTGGATCCCCTACGGAACGCCGCCCCCTCGTCCCGAGACGCTCCAGATCGTGCTCGGCCTGACGATGCTCGCCATCGCGACCTGGATGACCTTTACCGCATTACGACGGCGCGGATGGCTTCTCGCCGTTCCCGTCGCGATCGTCGGCCTACGTGTCGTGAGCTTGATCGGCCTCCAAGGTTGGAACCCCGAGCGGTGGCTCGCGCTCCTGCCCTTCCTCGCCTTGTTCGCCGCCATCCTCCTCGCCGAGAAGGAGCAACGCGCGCGGCGAGCATTCCTGGGCGCTTTGGTCTTGCTCCCCGTCGCCGTTTCGGCGCGCGCGATGGTGAGCGTCGACCCGGCGACCTCCATCCAAGCGGAGGCGAGCAGCGTCCGGTCACGTGCTGATCGATCCGGCGAGCGGACGGTACTCGTGCTCTCGGCGAAGACGGCTGACGATCAGCGGCTAGCCTACGAGCTCCACGGTCAGCTCCCTGTCGTGCTCGTCGACGACCGTTCCCGGCCCGCCCTCCTCACGGCGCTCGGTGGCCGCTTCAGCGTGCTCGCATCGGAGTCTGCCTGGAGAGAGCTCGCGGGTCCCGGCCTGATCGCCGAGCCCAGGACAATCGGAGCCATGCCGCTACGCGAGCTCCGAGCCCAACCCGCCGACGATCTGGGCGTGCGATGAGCGGGCTTCCGTCGTCGGCTCGATGGAGGGCTCGAACCTGTCAGGCGGGACGTTCTCGAGCCCTTCGAGAAGCAGCGGCTTCGACACTCGGAAGCCGCAGGCCACGGAGTCTCTGATTCGAAGTTTCGGTCTACTCCGAAGCGCTCGGAGTGAGGACACGGGGACCGGCTGAAGCCGGCGCTCCGAAACAGTACCCGTCGGCCAGAAGGCTGCGCTCTCCGTCAGACGGGCTCTGGCTTCATTACCTACTTCGCGTAGGCGGGCTCGTTGCCGGATCGCCACTTGATGTTTCAGCCCATGCTCGGCTTCTGGTCGTCTTCGATCGACTGTCCCGCGAGCAGATGATCGATCGCGCGTCGCAGATCTTCGCCGGTCACCGGGACGTCGTTGCTCGGACGCGCGCCGTCGAACTGGCCGCGGTAGACCAGCTTTCGGTCGGCGTCGAAGAGGAAGAAGTCAGGCGTGCAAGCGGCCGTGTAGCGCTTGGCGACGGCCTGGCTCTCGTCGTAGAGGTACGGGAAGCGGAAGCCGTTGGCTTCGGCGAAGGTCTTCATCTTGTCGGGCGCGTCCTGTGGATGCGTGGTGACGTCATTCGCACTGATGGCGACGAGCGCGACATCGCCGTTGTCCGCGTAGTCCGCGCCCAGCTTCGCCAGCCCGTCCTTGACGTGAACGACGAACGGGCAATGGTTGCAGATGAACATGACGACGAGCGCCTTCGCGGAGGCGAAATCCGAGAGCGAGACCTCGTCTCCGGAAACCGCATCGGGCAGTCGGAAGTCGGGAGCTCTCGTTCCGAGAGGCAACATCGTCGACGGCGTGAGAGCCATGTTCGGTCCTTTCAGCGGGATGACGGGGGTCCTCAGGCGGTCGACATCCTGGCACAGGCGAGCAGGTCGAGCAACCGAGAGACGCCGAGCCCGTCAATCATCGCATCGGCAGGACTTTCAAGAGGCTTTCGAAGGCGGCGAACGACACCTGCCAGCGGTCGAGATCGTCCTCGTCCATCGCCCCGCGTGTCAGTCGGATGGCCAAGAGTCGGGCGGACGCGCAAAGCACCACGGCTTGCCCGAGCGCCCCGCGGCAGATCACGGCACGGTGCTCCCCCACCTCGGTCGTCAGTCCCAGCAGCCCCTTTTGGCCGGACGCGTCCAGAAGCTCGTGGATGCGATTGGCAGAGAGCAAGCGTTGCCCGTGCCAACGCCCCTCATCCAACAGCAGGTGCATGACCCTGGCCAAGTCCTCGGGTCTCAGGGAGAGTCCGTCGTGAGCCCTCGGACGGCCTGCTTCGTCTCGCGACCAACTCCAGGCCTCGATCTCGAGCGGCGCGAAGAGGCGCTGTTCCAAGAACGCATCGAGCGGTCGTCCCGAGACCCTCTCGACGACCTCGGCGATCGCGCAGACCGGCGTCACGTCGCCGGATCGAACCGAGCGAGCTCCTGAGACCCGGGCCGCTCGAGTCAGCGCGACGGGATCTTCCGAGCCGTCCGAGTCGATCTCCAGGCCCGTCGATCGCTCGAACACATCCCGAATTGTGATCCGAGAACGCGCGGGATCGTCTCGCCATTCGGGCCACCATCTCGACAGAGGAACATCGAAGCCTTCGAGCTCGCCGTCCTCGATCAAGAAGCTCACCGCCAACGCCGAGAACACCGCCGTCAGATCTCGGAGCGGGATCGGCTCTCGGCCGCGCTCGGAGAATCGATGACACACCGTCCGGCCGTTGTGCTCCAGGATCAGCGCATCCGTGCCGGACGTCTCCGCGCCCAGGGACAGATCGGCCACCCACTCGCGCAACGCGGGACCGGTGTCCGCCGCTTCGAGCGAGGCCGGCTCGAGGCGCCGGACATCCGGGACAGGCTCCGCGCTCCAACGCCACGGCAGGGGCTGGCGTCCGATCTCGTAGCAGTTCCCGAAGCCCATCCGGCAGCCGCCCACCCATCGCTCGCCTTCCATCGAGAGCTCGGCTTCGAGGAAGATGTCGTGCTCGGTGTTTCGGCCGCGAAAGCGCAGCACCGAGCCGACCTCGACGTCTTCGATCTCGACGCCGATCCAGTTCGTGAGTCCGTACAGCGAGAATCGCCCTGCGAGCTCGTCGTCCTCCTCTTCCAAGACGAGGCGGCCGCGAACGACAGGCGGAATGAACTTCCCGCGATCGATCACGACGTTCCAGATCGAGACCATGGCTCGAATGTCCAGCGCATCCCCACCCGGTCCGTCGGCACCGACCTCTTCGAGGAAGGGGTTCGCATCGGCTCCACCACGAAGCGCTCGGTCTTCCACCGTCGCCTCGACGAGCTCGAAGAAGTCTGGAAACGACGTCCGTGCCTCGTCGAGCTCGCCGGTCTCCTCGTTCCATCGGCCTCGCGTCAGGCGCACGACGACCAGGTCCCAATCGGGATAGACGGCCAGGTATTGTCCCAACCATCCGGTGTGGAAGACACCGCCACCGATGGGCGCGCCCCGCTCGTCGACTCGCCGCCACCAGATCAGCCCGAGCGACGGGATCACGCCGGCGCTCGTCGACTGCTCGATCCAGTCCCTCGAGATGAGCTGCCGGCCCTCCCAGGCTCCCCCGCGGGCGATCAAGAGACCGAGCTTCGCCAGATCGCGCGCAGGCAGGCGGAGCTCGGCGTAGGCGACCGGCTGTCCCGCCACGTCCCGCTGCCAGATTCCCGTGCAGTCGAGCGGACGGAACAAGCGAGCGTCGAGGTACTCGTCCATCGACTGGCCCGATGCGATCCGGACGATTCCCGAGAGGAGAGCAATCGCGCAGTTGTTGTACTGGACCCGCGCACCCGGCTCGTCTCGGAGTCGACTGCCTCGAGCAAAGGCCACACGATCGTGCTGCGCGTTCAGCACATCCGCGCGAGCGGCGTGCTCGATTCCCGAGGTGTGCCGGAGGACGTGACGCAGCGTCACGCTTCGCCTCTCGTCCTCTCCCCACTCCTCGAACCAGGTCGCCAGCGGCACATCGATCGATGCGATCTTGCGCTCGTCGATCAGCTTGCCGATGGCGAACCATGCGAAGAGCTTCGTCACCGACATCAAATGAAGGGCATCCTCGCCCCGCTCTGCGTATCGCTCGCAAACGATGCGTCCGTCCCGGAGGACCACCAGAGCGTCGGTCCCGTTCTCGTCAGACGCCTCGATCAATCGCTCCAGGGCGAGCTCATCGAGACCGGCGGCCTCCGGTGAGACCTCTTGGGCCGAGACCGTGTTGACCAGGAGGAGCCACGTAGGGAACAGCCAAGCTCTCATCACTTCTCCTTACGAATCACGGTCCCGTCGCCGAGCATCGTCCACCGGACGCCATCGGCCGCACGCCACTTCAACACCACTTCGGGCTCTCCCCAGGTGACATCCGCTCCGGAGTAGACGGCCTCCTCCTCACCGCCGAAGACATCGACCAAGAAGAAGAAGGCCTTCTCGGCGTGCTCCCGGTGACGGGCCAGCCGATCTCGCGCTTCCGAATCAGGTATCGACTCGAGATCCGCCTGGAAGATGTCCTGCAACGTCCACCCGTGAGCTTCCTGAAGCGCTTCCCGGAGCTGGCGAGAGATCCCGGCCAGGTGCTCGGGAAGGCCGCCGCCTCGCAGCGCGGCGTAGAGCCGGAGCGCCTCGACGAGATCTTCGGGCGTGCCTCGCGGCAGGGGCTCCACCGTCTCGAGCTCGATCGCGTATCCGCCCGGTACCTCGAAGCGCTCGTCCGGTATCGGCTCGTTCCAGACGAGCTCGTCGCGAATCTGGATCGAGGGATCTCCCCGAGCGTCCACGCCGTGCTCCTCGATCCGCACCGGCAGCCGCTTCTCGACATCGACCCAAATGCGGACGAATTCCGTCTCGGCAGCCGGCGTCCTCGCCGCAGCCGCTGCCGAATCGCCACGCATGCGCTTCATCGCAAGCGCCTGACGACGGAAGCTCTCGGGCAGGTACGACTCCAGGACTTCTCGCCGGGTCGATCCGTCGACCTCAAAGCCCTCGCTGAGACGCCCCTCGATCACCTCGCGACCCGAGCGTCTCTCGAATCGCTCGAGCAGATCCCGGAGGATCGCGAGGTACACCGCGGGTTCGAGCTCCGCGTCGAAGAAGTTTTTCTGGCCATCGCCGGGATCGACCTGTCGATACGCACGCTTGGCCGCGTGATCGATGATCGTCGCCCAGCCGTTGACATCCAGGAGCGTCGTCTCGACGAGCTGCCCCTCGACGACCACATCCGAGCGCCCTCCGTGACCGGCCGACATCCAGACTCGGGTGAACGATCGAGGCCGTGCCTTCCCGACCTCGAGTCCGCGCGAAGTCGAATGCACGCGACATTGCATCGAGGTCGCCGCCTCGAGCTCGGCGAGGACATCGGCCAGCGCGAGTGCACTGCGGAACGGCAGCCAGTACGACGTCACCAAGATGAGCACGAGCGCGGCCGCGGCCCACCGCACCCATCGCCGGTGAGACCGACCCGGGCAATCGTGGGTGATGGCCTGCATCAACCGAGCCGTGTTTCCGGGCGCGTCGACGTCGCGGCTCCACATCTCGTAGTGATCGGTGAGCGCGGCCTCGAGCCGGCGTTCTTGCTCGAAGCGCTCGCGACATGCGTCACAGTGCTCGAGGTGCTCACGCAGCCCGTCGTCATGGCTGCCACCCATCGCGTAACGCGCCCAGGCATCCGGGGACGGGCAGCTCATGACAAGGCCTCCTCAGAAGAGAGCATGCTCCTCAACCGCTCCCGCGCTCTCGCCAGCAGCCGGTAGGCGCTCGCCCGTGAGATGCGGAGTAGCTCGGCCACGGCCTCGATCCGGCGCTCCTCGAGGTAGAAGGCGTGCAGGGCGATTCGCTCGGACTCGGGCAAGGCCGCGATCGCGACGCGCAGCGTGTCGGAGTCGGCTGACAGCTCTCTTCCGGTGATGTCGGCCGCTTGCTCGACGGCCCCCGCCAACCGGCGCTGCTCTCGATCGCCGCGGCGTCTCGCCTCGCGGCACACCCGGCGCGCAATGCCGATCAGCCACGAGCCGAAACGACTCGGATCTCGCAGGCGATCGAGGCTTCGATAAGCACGCATGAACACCTCCTGGGCCAGATCGGCCGCCTCGCTCGAGTCCCGGGCGCTGTCCTGGCAGTACGCGATGACGAGGCGACAACGGAGCCGGTAGAGCTCGGCGAACGCGGCGGTGTCGCCGCGAATCACGTCTTGCACCAAGCTGGCTTCGGTTCGACTCATAGTCGCCCAGGTTCCGGTTTCCTCGTCCGTTCGCTCCAGTAGTGGCCGCTCACCTCGCTTCGTCTCATCGGACCTCGGTTTCTTTTTCGGCCTCAGGCGGAATATTGGCGTCCATTGCAAACCTCGCGACCATGCAGCATCCTGAATGGCGAGCCCAGGGAAATGCTCCGCCCGACGGAGCCTCAGGAGGAGAGCGTCGCTTCGAGGATCATCGAGCGACCGACTGGAGGCGACCATGTTTGCGCCCATTCTGTACGTGCTCTCGTTTGGCGCTGCGGCGCCGGGATCCATTCCCGCCGAGACGATCTACGTCGATGCTGCCAATCCGAATTGTCCCGGCAACGGTACTGCTGAGGATCCATACTGCTCGATTCAGGATGCGGTCACGGCCGCCCGCGATGGCGACTCGATCCTCGTCGCGCCGGGTGAGTACCAAGATGTCCAACTGGGCGACAAGAGTCTCGCATTGAGAGCGACAGGCTCATCCGATCAAACGATCATTCGTGCCCGCTCGGGGCGCGCCGGTATCGAGTCCTTCGGAGGCTCCGCGACGATCGAAGGATTCGAGATCCGGGACGGGTTTCCCGGTGTCCGATTTCAGGGCGACTCGTTGGTGCTTCGCGGCAATACGATTCGCGGAGCGACAGGTCTGCTCGGGGCCGCTGCCACTGTGACGGCGAACGAGGTCGTCCTCTCGAGAAACGAGATCACCGGTAACTCGAGCGGAGCGCCGGTGAGCCTCATCGAGATCGATGGTGGCGAGTACGTGCAGGTCGAGAACAATCGCATCCATGAGAACGCGCCGAATCAGCTCGAAGCGGTCGTTCGTATCCGAAACGTCGTGGAGCTGCTGCTCCGAGACAACGAGATCATCGACAACGAGACGCTCTATCCGGAATTCTTCCAGCCGACCGCGGTTCAGATCGATTGGGTGGAGCAGTCGACCATCCAGGGGAACTTTCTCGGCAGCCGATCTCGGCCCGTCTCGGGCTCAGGCATCCACGTCCTCGGATTCACTGACACCACAGTTCGAGACAATGAGATCCGCCGGTTCGATAGCAGACGGGAAGGCGCGGCGATCTACGCGTGGCTTCAGGGCAGTCCCTCGAGTCGAGTCCTCCTCGAAGACAACACCATCTCCGGCAACCGGTCCTCTCGTGACGGAGGTGCTGTCTGGCTTCGCGGACCTGACCTTCGCATCGAGGACAACCACTTCTCGGACAACCGCTCCCTCGAAAGCGGCGGCGCCTTGTTCGTTCACGGTCAACGGGTCCTCGTCCGAGGAAACCACATCGAGAGGAACGAGGCCTTCCAGACCGGTGGCGCTCTGCATGCGACCGGTGTCACCACCGAGGTCTTGGACAACCGGTTTCGCCGAAACGCCGCGAAGCAATTCGACGGTGGCGCGATGTTCCTCGGAGGCTCGGGATCAGTCTCCGTCGTTGGAAACGAGATCGTTCAGAATCGAGCCGGCCGATACGGCAGCGCCCTGCGCTCGGTGGTCGGAGCGCTCCTGCTCCACAACACGATCGCCGACAACGTCGCTGAGCGCGGCGCCGCCGTTTGGCTGGCTCAGACCGGACAGTCGTCGACCATCGCCGATTGCATCCTCTGGGGCAATCGCCCCGCCGCTCTCGGTGGTCCGGGACTGGCGACGTCGATCGTCGAGTTCAGCGATATCGAGGGAAGCTTTCCCGGACAAGGAAACATCGTGTCCGATCCCGTCTTCCGGGACCCTGCGCGACTCGACTATCGCCTCGACTGCAAGTCGCCGTGCGTCGATCGAGCCTCGACGCGCTTTCGCGCCGAGCGGCCGGGCTTCGATCTCGGCGGCCTCGATCCACGTCAGATCGGCCCTCCCGACATGGGAGCCGACGAGGTCGGGCTCTCGATCAAGCTGACCGCTCCACTGAGACGCGGAGGCACGCCCACCGGCTTTGAGCTGCGTCACCCGCCCGTCGGCGCTCCACTCACCGGCCTGGTGCTCGTCAGCCTCGGCGACGGGGGCCAGCCGGTCCCAGGCTCGGCTGGACGGCGCATCGGACTCGAAGCAGACGCGCTGCTGAAGACCTGGCTCGCCCTCGACCCGTCGATCCGCACGGCCGATCTGCGGGGCTGCGAAGGAGCAACGACAGCGCCGTTCGTCGTCCCCGTAACGGCGCCAGTCGGGCTCACGGTGTACTTCGCCGGCCTCTCGATCGATGATCAGCTTCGCGTGCTCTCGATCAGCGGCACTGAGCAGGCGCGCATCGAGTGAGAGGGGTTCCCGCCGATCTTCCGAGCGACGCCGGGGAGTCTTCTCTCGGGAGTCCCCACTGCGGCTCGAACCATCGAGTCGGGCAACGGATCGAGACGTCGCGTGTCGATCCATTGCCTGCCTCGATGAATTGTCACACAACCCGGCCGGACAACTGCCTCGATCCTCAAAGGTCGTAGACGTAGACAGCTCCTGCCCCGTTGGCGAGCTCGTTGTCCCAGTCGGCACCGACCAGGACTCGCTCGCCACCCACGCCTACGGACCAGCCGAAGGCGGCGTGGTTGCTGGCGTCGGATGCGGTCAGCTTCTCTCGTAGAGTCCACTGGCTGCCGCCCCGATCGTACACGTAGGCCGCTCCTCCGCTCAGAGCTGCGTTGCTGTGCTTCGGTGCCCCCACGATGGCATGATCGCTGCTCACGGAGACCGAGAAACCGAATTGGTTGCTCTTTCCAAGGTCGGGCGGCGCCAGCTTGGCCCGCTCCACCCAGGTGGTGCCGCTGCGCTCAAAGACGTAGGCCGAGCCGGAGTCCGTCTCGGTGCTGTTTCGGTCGTCCAGGTAGGCACCGACGAGCGCGAAGGTGCCACTGATCGACACCGCAGCTCCGAAGCGATCGTCCGGCCTGCGATCCGAGGCGATGAGCCTCGCTCGCTGGACCCAGCTGCTGCCACTCTTCTCGAAGACGTAGGCCGAGCCACGGGAGCTGTCGGCATCGGAGTTGCCGACGATCACCCGGTCGCCGCTCACGCAGAGGCTCTCACCGAACGTGCCACTCAGACCATCATCGGGCTCGAGCCGGGCACGCTGCACCCAGCTACTGCCGTTCCACTCGTAGACGTAGGCTGCGTCCCCCCCGATCACCGCCCGGTCCCCGTCGATCGAAACCGCCCAACATGGAAAGCCGGTGGAGAGCCGAGTGCGCTGGACCCAGGTGCCGCCCACATTCTCGAACAAGTAAGCCGAGTGGTTATAGGGCGCGGCGACGATGGCCCAGTTGCCGCTGATGGAAACCGCCCACCCGAAGAAATCACCGGCCGCCCCATCCGAAGCGGTGAGCTTGGCGCGCTCGGTCCACTGACTGCCCGTCCACTGGAAGACGTACGCGGCGCCGGCATTCTGGGCGCGGTCGTCGTCGTTCACGGCCCCGGCGATCGCCCAGTCGCCACTCATCGCGACCGCATAACCCAGGAGATCCAGGTCCTCGCCATCGGACGCCGTGATCTTGTGCTCGAGGGGTGCCGAGGTGCCCTCGACCGACCGCAAGGCGTCGATCTCACCCGAGCCGAGCTTTGGGTCAAAGACGCCCGTACCGGCCCCGACGATCAGATCCCGCACGTCGCTCGGGCTGCGAGTGTCGTCGACCTGAACGAGGATCGCCGCCAACCCGGCCACGTGCGGGCTCGCCATCGAGGTCCCGGTGAGAGAGACGTATTGGGTCGTGCTGTTGTGCTGCGGGGCGAGGATCTGGTAGCCAGGTGCCGCGCAGGTCGGCTTCTGCTCATCCTGCGTGTCGAGGTCGCCGTCAATGCGCCGAGGTCCGTAGTTCGATCCGGAGATGCCCGGAACGCTCACCCAGAGCTGGTCATCGGCCCGCGCGGCGGTCCCTTGGTCGTCGATCGCCGAGACGGTGATGGCAAGATCGGCGGCCGCCGGCCCCGGGACCTCCCGAAGGTTTCGGTTGCCGATCGCGGCACAGACGACGATTCCGGCGCGCACCGCTCGATTGACGGCCTCGCTCATCGCGTCATCGCCCGCGCTGTCGGAGAGGGCCCCCAGACTGAGATTGATCACTCGGATGTTCCAGTCGCGGCGCATCTGGATGCACTTGTCGATGGCCGCGACGACTCGGGACTCGCTCGTCCGGCCCGTGGCCGGGTCGAAGACGGCCAGGTCGATGAGGCCGGCTCCGGGCGCCACTCCACGCGGACCGTTCGGCCCACCGATTCCCGCCGCAATTCCGGCGACGTGAGTCCCATGTCCCATCTGGTCGTCGGGATTGCCTTCGAAGCCCGGCAGGCTGGTGAAGTCCCAGCCACCGACGAACTTCGAAAGCGGCAAGCTCTCGTGACCGAAGTCGATCCCGGAATCGATGATGGCGATGTTGACCCCGGAGCCGTCCAGCACCGGATAAAGGTCCTCGACGTTGTTGCCCGCATACTCGGTGCTCGTGGTCATCTTGATCGCCTGGAGGCTCACATCGAGAGAAGGCTCGCAAACGCGATCCAACTCGACGAAGGCGACCTGCGCGTCTTGACCCAGGACGAGCGCGCTGGCGATGGAGACGCTCTTCAGCGAGACCACGCTGACATGGGGACTCACGTACTCGACCTGGCCGTGGACGGCGAAGCGGGCGAGGTCGTTCGGACCCGCACAGCGATTGAGGCAAAGCACGACGTCGATCGGGTCTTGGGCGCCAAACTCGAGATCATCCTCGACGAAGTTCTGGTTCGCGTCTCGCGACGGCGAGAAGTTCTTCGGATTCCACGCGTCGGGCGTTTGGCAATCCTCGATGAAAACGGCGCCCGTGCGATTGAGGCGCCCCTTCGTTTGGGGGTTACCGAAACCGCTGTCACACGCGATCATGCCAAGCACGATCGACACCATCAGGGTCTTGGTTCTCATCGCTCACTCCCTCTTGACTGGCTCGGATGGAGTCCGATCTCCTGGATTGCCACCGACTCGAACATTTCTCGAGAGCGGCGATCGATCCCCGATCACATGATCTCTCTCAGCTTTCTTTCCTTGCCCGCCAACAACTGGCGGAGATGACCCGCGGCCGAGGATACCTCGGAGACCGAAGTCGACGGATAAAAACCACCAAGCTCTCCCTACCCCGGCGATCTTCCGAGCGCCACCCTGGAACTCTTCCCCTGGCTGCGCCATCATGCGGGCGAGGCTCCGGGGGGGAGCCTCCTCGAAGCCTGGCCCCTACCGATCGTTGCCATGGAACCATACCTGCGTCTCGTCGCCGACGTGCTCGAGAACGGTATCCGCAAGGAGAACCGGACGGGCGTCGACACGATCTCGTCCTTCGCCGAGAGCTACAGGGTCGATCTGAAAGACGGCTACCCGCTCTTGACGACCAAGAAGGTGCTGTTCCGCTCCGTCATCCTCGAGTTGCTGTGGTATCTGCGCGGGGAAGGTCACATCCGGTGGCTGCGCGACGAGAACAACTGCCACATCTGGGACGCTTGGGCCCAAGAGGACGGTGAGGTCGGCCCGATCTACCCGGTGCTATGGCGACGCTTCCCCTACGCGGCGCGCGAAGGCGACCAGTGGGTCCAGAAAGAGTTCGATCAGGTCCAGAACGCGATCGACCTCTTGAAGACCGACCCGATGAGCCGGCGCATCGTGGTGTCGGCTTGGCACCCGGCGCTCTTGCCCGAGATGGCGCTCCCGCCCTGTCACCTGATGTACATCTTCAACGTCAGCGGCGGTCGACTGCACTGCCACCTCACCCAGCGCTCGGGCGACATCGCGCTCGGCATCCCCTTCAACCTCGCCTGCTACGCCGCTTTGACGATGGCGATCGCCAAGGAGGTGGGCCTCGAGCCTGGCGTCTTCGCGCACACGATCGTCGATGCGCACATCTACGTGAATCACGTCGAGGGCCTGCGTGAGCAGCTCACCCGCGAGCCGCGGCCACTTCCCACGTTGAAGATCGCCGACAAGCCGCTCGACGCTCTGACCTTCGAAGACTTCGTCCTCGATGGCTACGATCCGCACCCGGCGATCCGCTTCGAGGTCGCGGTATGAAGATCGCCTTGATCGTCGCCCACGACTCGAACCTTCTCATCGGCAAGGACGGCGGTCTCCCCTGGCGGTTTCCCGAAGACCTGAAGCATTTCAAGGCACAGACCCTCGGCCACGTCGTGATCATGGGCCGCCGCGTCTTCGAGGAGATCGGCTGTCGCCCCTTGCCGAAGCGCACGAACATCGTCCTCAGCCGCACGAAGGACTTCGCGCCGGTCGCGACCTTCGGCTCACTCGAGGAAGCGCTCGCCCATTGCCGCGAGCTCGGTGAAGACAAGGTCTTCATCATCGGCGGCGCAAAGCTCTACGCGGAGACGCTGCCGATCGCAGACGAGCTCATCGTGACGGAAGTCGCACGCACCTTCGACGGTGATACCTGGTTCCCCGAGTACCGCGATCAAATCGGAACGACCTGGAGGGAGACCTCTCGCCGAGAAGGCGGCGAGCTGACGTTCGTCCATTACGAGCGTGTCGGAGAATCTCAAGCTTCTGCTTGACCAACGCGTTGACGAATCGTCCCTTTGAATGTTCGCTCCTCCCCGAGCCGAGTGCCGCGCAACGTCCAGGGTGGCGATTCCTACTGGAGAAGGAGAGAGAATATGGCGGGTGCGGATTCTCTCGCGACTCACGCAATCAAACCCACGCCCACGTGGGCACGAATCGGGTCGTTCCTTTCCGTACTTTGGATGGGCTGCAACGCCCTCTCGGCCGCAGATACGATTTACGTCGATGCGCAGAGCGAGAGCTGTCCAGGCGATGGAACAGCGGGAGACCCATTCTGCACGATCCAACCCGCTATCGACGCGGCAGACGACGGCGACAGCATTCTGGTCCTGCCGGGTCACTATGACGAGCCGTTGGAGCTGAGCGGTAAGAGCGTCGAGCTGAGGAGCTCCCGTGGAGAACAGGAGACCATCCTCGTCGGGACGTCGAGCGCACCCACCCTCCGAATCACCGAATCGAATTCCTTGGTCGAGGGATTCACGGTTCGGGGAGGCTGGCCGGGCATTCTCGTTCGAAACGCCTCGACGTCTCTTCGGTCTTGCGTCATTCGCGAATGTCGAGGAGCCGCCCTCGATGTTGCCGGCGCGAGCACTGTCTTCGTGGACAGCGTCGACTTCACTGCGACTCCTGGTCCGGGACTGGAAGCCTACGCGGTGATCTCGGTGTACGATCAAGCGAAGCTCGAATTGACCGGGAGCCGACTCTTCGACAATCGGGTCGACTCAGGAGGCTCCGTGATCCGAATCGTACTTGGGCAGCTTCGTCTCTCGGACTGTGACCTTGTCGAGAACGACTGCAACTTCGAATCCCTGGTTTGGATCCGCAACGGCACCGCATTGCTCGAGAACAATCGGATCGTCGACAATCGATCAGAACTTACCGGAGGAGACATCGCCGCGATTCGAGCCGACCTCACGACGAGCATCACCATCCGGAACAACTGGATCGGCACCGATGCCGATCCTCTACCGGGCACCGGCATCCAGGCGCGCGGGTCCGAGGTTCAAGTCTTGATCGACTCGAATCATTTCCAAGGATTCAACAACGAGGCGAGCGCCGGCGGCGCCGTGGACGTCGGGTCCGGGCTGCCGGTCATCTGTCGCCAGAACATGTTCCTTGCGAACCGATCCACTCGTGGTGGTGGCGGCGTGTATATCAGCGCGCCGCAGTCCCGGGTCGAGGACAACCTCTTCGAGAGCAATCAGAGCGGCGCCGCTGGCGGTGCACTCCTCCTCGGCAGAGAAGGAAACCGCGTGCGAGGAAACACGTTTCTCCGGAATGAAGCGCTTCGCGACGGAGGCGCCGCATCCATCTTCGGCGGCGGCAACGAAGTCTCTCGGAATCGTTTTCGGGACAACGCGTCGAAGCTCGGCAATGGAGGGGCCCTCTATTTCGGAAGGAACCCCGACACGGTGGTCTCTGGAAACGAGATCGTGCGAAACCGGGCCGGCGGCAGCGGAGGCGGGATTCACACCCAGCTCGGAACCATCATTCTCCAAAACACCATTGTGGACAATGTCGCTTCCACTGGAGGTGGCGTTTGGGTGGATGAAGATGTCTCCGGAACACGGATCGTAGACAGCATTCTTTGGGGGAACGTCCCGGAGGCCGTAGCGACCCCGAGCCTCACATTACCGATCATTCAGTTCTCCGACGTTCAAGGTGGATCAACCGGGATCGGCAACATCGCAGCCGATCCCATCTTCCGCGACCCGCTGCAGCACGACTACCGATTGCTTTGCAAGTCTCCGTGCGTGAACAGTGGCTCTGGACTGTTCCCTCTGCTTCGCACGCACAGAGACGTCAGCGGACTCGATCAGCGTCGCATCGGTGCTTTCGACATGGGCGCCGACGAAGTCGGTCTGGACTTACGTCCGACCGGAGTCGCTCGTCCTGGTGGAGACCCGGTCGGTTTCTCGATGACTCACCCTTCGGCGGAATCACCGGTCACCTCATTCGTCTTTCTCAGCTCGAGCGTCGGGGATGGTTTACCGGTTCCGGGCTCCGGCGGACGGCGTCTGCGACTCTCCCCGGGTGCCCTCTTCCAGTTCTGGCTGTCGCTCGATCCGACATTCCGAACCGCGAGAACCGATGACTGCCAAGGCTCGGAGACGACGCCCGTGTCCATCCCTCCTCGAGCACCGACTGGCGCTCGCGTGTTCTTTGCCGCAGTGTCTGTCGATTCGGAGCTCGCGGTGCTCTCGGTCACCGCGCCCGAGAGTTTCTTGATCGAGTGATCCGGTACCGCGGAATCATTCGATTCTCCTGGACCGCATCGGCCGCTCGGAATGTGGTGGAAGCCCCCCTCGCCTTGGCGCTGCATGGGGCGGATTTCGACGAGCTCACCAGCGACCGTTCGTTCGATACTTCACCGCGTCGGTCGCTCGGGCTCTCGTTGGACCGCTGCTCGGGCTTCGCTCGCGAATTCGGCTGCGAAATCGGACCGAAAGCGGCATGATGGCGGCGCGGTGGCGGGGGGCCCCGTCACCGGTTCGACATCGGAGCCGGGGAACGACGTGAACGCCTTTCATTCTCCTTCGCTCAGCGATCCAGACTTTCGTCTACTCCGCTGGGCGCTGCTCATCGCACTCGTGCTCTCGAGCGGCGCCGCCCTGGCCCAGGAAGGGCAGGAGCCCGAGTCGCAAGAGGAGCCTCCCCCGCTCGGCCGGGTGGCACCCGGGTTGTCGACCGACCTGCCCGGCGGCCTCGACATGGAGCAAGAGGAGAAGGTCCGGGCCCGGCTCCAGGCCGTACAGCAGGAGCTGCAGGGCCTCCCCGAGGACGAGCCCCGGCGCGCCGACAGGGTCAAGCTCCTCCAGACCCAGGTCGACATCCTTGAAGATCAGCTCGCGTTGATTCAGGCGAGAATCGCCATCGACGCGCTCGATGCCCAGATCACCGACCAAGCGCGAGAGACCGCTCGCAACAAGCGCGATCAGGAGAGAGAGAGCCTGGCCCAGCTCGACCTCGCCAGGGAGCTCGAAGCGCTCGATGAGATCGAGACGCTCGAGGCGCTGCGAGAGAGAGTCGAGCAGGGCTTCGTCGCAGCCGCCAAAGAGAAGGCCGACGCCTTCGCCCGGCTCGGGGATCGTGTCAGTCAGCACAAGAGCGACATCGCGGCCATCGACGCCTCGCGGGCCGCGGCACAAGGCTCTCTCACGACCCACCAGAGTCGTCTCGACGAGCTTCGCCGCGAGCTGCAGAACCGGTCCGATCTGGAGGAGGATGAGCGCAAGCTCATCGAAAGGCGGATCGCCATTCGCGAGCAAGGCATCTTCTACGAGCGAGGCCGGCTCGACTTCCTCGATCGCCAAGCAGAGGTGCTCGGCCGGAACCTCGAGCTCCTCAACCTTCAGCTCGAGGGCTTGCAGGCCACCGTCAGCCGCTTGCGCCAGCTCGAGGAAGGCGCCAAGGAGCGTCTCGAGCGCCGGCTGACCGAGAGCGCCAAGGCGCTCGAGAACGAAGCCGAGCAGAAGCAGAAAGAGATCGACGCCGCTTCCGAGACGCACGAGCGGCTGATCAAGACGCAGGAGGTTCAGGCCCTTCAGCTCGAGGCGAAGAGCCGCACGCTCGAGCAAGAGAAGGCGACCGTCGAGACACGGCGAGAGGATCTGGATGCTCGCCTCGAGTCCGCCCAAAGGCGCCTGGGCGAGCTGCGAGACATCTACGGCGGCGAGCCGGGAGCCGCGACGCGCCCCGAGTTGGATGACGTGCAGAGCAGCTTGCGACTGCTCCGGGAGCAGACCGACCGCGGCAGCTTCCGTGTCCGCCTCGACGAGGTTCGCGAGAAGCTCACCGAGTACCGCCGGGAGCTCGAGTCGCTCGAGAAGCAGCTCTTGGAGCTCGACGCCAAGCTGGAGCAAGCCCAGTTCACCGCGCGGGCGTCCTACGTGCAGACGCAGCGAATGGGCGGGCTCTCCGAGTCCGACGCGGAGACCGCTTGGCGGCAGTCGGAGCGCTCGCGCTGGACGGATGTCCGCGCCAAGCAGCGCGAGTTCCTCGAGTCCTCGATCGCCTCCCTCCAGTCCATCGTGACCGACCTCCAAGCGACGCGGGACGCGATGACGAAGCTGCAAGAGGTCCGGCGCACCTCACTCGTCCTCCTCCAGCGCGAGAACCTGTTCCTTCGCGGCGAGACCCGGATCAGTTGGGAGTCGATCTCCGAAGGCGTTCGGGATCTGTGGTCTCTGCCCGAGCAAGCGGTGCTCGCAACACGGGACCTCGTCCGTTACTTCTCGGCCGTCGAGAACCGCTCGGGTCTCGTGGGTTGCTTGATCGCGATCCTCTTCTCCGGCCTCGTGCTCGGCTCCTTCGCGCGCGGCTTTCGCAAGCGCAGCATCCGCATGATCGAGCGAGGTCCGGCGGCCCTTCCCGCGCGCTCCGCCATCCTCGCCGTCCGCCTCTTGCAGGCATCGTGCATCGCGCTGTTCCTGCTCACCGCGCCGCTCTGGGCAAGGTGGCTCCTGAACGACCTGTCGTACTCGATGCAGGAATGGCTCGCCTCCCTCGGACGTGTGCTCGCCACGTTTTGGATCGCGCGGGTCGCGGTCCGTGAGCTGCTGCGGCCGAAGCCGGCCGAGCGGGCGGTGATCCAGCTCGGCGAGAAGTCGGCGACCTGGCTGTACCTCAGCTCGATGTGGCTGCTGTACTTCTCGGTCTTCTTCCTGCCGATCCAGCAGAGCCTGATCTACTTCGGCTACGGCAATCGCGGCGCTCTCGAGCTGCTCGACTTGATCTACAAGGGCGTGACCGGGCTGACCTTGTTCGCGCTCGCTCTGAGCCGGGAGGTCGTGACCGGGCTGGTGCCGGCTTCGTCGAGCCGCGTCGCGCGCCTCCTGGGCTGGTTGATCCGCACGCTGCGCCCGATCCTCTTGCTTCTGATCCCGGCCCTGCTCATCATCGAGTGCCTGCGCTACGAGTTCCTCGCCGCCTTGGTCTGGCGCGTCTCGGGGTTGATCGTCATCGTCGCCTTGGGTGGATACCTCGCCTATCTCGGCGGCTGCTATGTCGTCGAAGGCTGGCTGGGCCGGGTTCTCGGTCTCGGTGAGCAGGACGACATCGCGGCGCGGCGCCGGAGTGCCGCGCGCTCGATCTCACTCTTCCTCCTGAAGCTCGCCGTCGTGTTCGGCGGCGGCTGGATCTTCCTGTTCGCGGCCGGGTTCGAGCTCTCCGACTTCCGCTTGCTGCTGACCATCCCCTTGCCGTTCCAGGCGAGCGAGGCAGCCAGCCCGGTGACCTGGTGGGACGTGATCGTCGCGGCGACAGCGCTGTTCGTGTTCCTGCCCGCGGCCCGGCACGGCAAGCTCGCGCTCACCGAGTTCCTCGCCGCCCGGACCAATCTCGATGCGGGCTTGCGGTACACGATCACGACGATGGTCGGCTACTTCTTCGTCGGTCTGGGGATCTACCTCGCGCTCATCCAGCTCGTGAACTTGGAGAGCCTCGGTTACGTGGTCGCCGCGCTCTCGGTCGGCATCGGCTTCGGTCTCCAAGAGATCGTCTCGAACTTCGTGAGCGGCATCATCCTGCTCTTCGAGCGGCCGCTGCGCGTCGGCGACATCATCGAGGTCGGGGGCCAGGAGGGAATCGTCCGGCGCATCGACATCCGAGCGACGACGCTCCAGACGCGCGACAACCTCTGGCTCTTGGTGCCGAACAAAGACCTCGTGACGAAGGAGGTGATCAACTTCGTCTACACCGACGCGAAGCTGCGCATCCGGATCACGGTCGGCGTCGCCTACGGGAGCGACACGGCGCTGGTGAGGAAGGTGCTCCTCGAGGTCGCCGACAACGATGGCCGCGTGCTCGAGCGTCCCGCGCCAGATGTCTACTTCGTCGACTTCGGCAGCAGCTCTCTCGACTTCGTGCTGCTGGTCTGGGTCTCGGACTCCCTGCCCAAGGAGCGCATCGCGAGCGACCTGAGATTCGCGATCGATGCCGCCTTCCGCCGGCACGGCATCCGGATCCCCTTCCCGCAGCGCGATCTCCACATCGTCTCCGCCGATGCCAAGCTGCGCGTGCTCACCGAGGACGTCAGCACCGAGCCCGACGACGATGACGGCGACGATGAGCCCGAGCCGGAGAAGCCGCAGCGCCGGATTCCGTGAGCCAGCGGCTCAGGTGATCAGGTGCTTCGTCATCGATCCCTCGGGCCCTGTAGCTCGTCATCGTCCACACGAGCACACGAGCACACTCAGACGCGGCTCATCTCCTCGCCGAGCTGGTGACGAAAGCGCTCTCGGAGATGGTCGGTGTCGAGGCGTCGCACCTGGATCTCGTAGGCTTGCCACAATACTCGCTGCTGTTCCGCGGAGAGCTCACCGTCGAGCTCCAGGCCGGCCGCTTTCCGGAGGGACCTCGGGCTGAGCGCGATCCAATTCTCGTCGAGCCAGGCGGCGAACGCTTCGTCGGGCGCGTGCAGGGCCGCCGTGATGAGGCCTTCCAGCCGTTGCAGGTGACCCGCCAGCAGTGAGATCGCCTCTTGGTTGCCCGAGCGGATCACATCGGAGTGGTGCTCGACCAGTGACGGATGGCCAGCCAGCTTCCAGGCCTCGCCGAAGCCGCGCGCACGCGCCGTGGAGAGCAGCTTCTTCTCGACTCGGGTCGTAAAGGTCTGGAGCCCGCGCACGATCTTGGCGATGTCCGTCTCGACGCCCGGCCGAAGGGTGGAGACCGCACCGCCCTCGAGCAGGCACTGCGCGAGATCGGCGATGAAGCCACGGTTCGGCGAGGCCGACTTCTGTCCCGAGCTCACCGCGGATCGCACGCTGGCGAGCTCTTTCTGAAGGGACGCCAAACGGGCCTCTCGATCGGCGAGCTTCCTTTGAAGGGCGTCGGGCGCGGACGCCTCGGCCTCGGAGGTCTCGGCCGCGGCGACGGCCAAGGCTGCGTCACGCTCCTGCAACGCCGAGCGCAGGCTCTCCACCTCGTGGACCAGGGCCGCCACGTCGCCACTGCCCTCGTGGCCACCCGCGGTGCGCAGTCGCCAGTTGTCGCGCTCGAGCACGGTCAATCGCCGCTCGCGCTCCTTCAGCTTCTTGCCCAGCTCATCGCGCTCACGCGTCAATCCGAGGACGCTGCGCTTGAGCCGCAGGATCTCGGACTCGCCGGCCGCCGACGAAGGCGATGGCTCGAGCTCGACGGGCGCCTCGCGCGGACGCTCCGGCTCCGGCTCGGGCTGCTTCGGCTCTGGCTTCGGCTCGGGCGAAGGGCGCTCGGCCGCCTTCTCGGCGCGGGCGAGCGCTTGCTCGAGCTCGAGGATTCGACTCTGCGCCGCGCGCAGACGCGACTCCAGCTTCGGCACGAGCGGATCATCCGGCGGCTCCGTCGTGTCGGCCAGGGACGTCGGCGAAGTGCTCGCGGCCGACAAGGCCGGCTCCCCGACGAGCTCGATCAGACAACGATCCTCGGCCCCCAGCCCGACGCGGTCGCCGGGCATCAGGATCCGACTCTGAACACGCTCCGCCCCGTAGTACAGGCCGTTGGTGCTCTGAAGATCCTCGATGACCAGCCGCCAGCCCACGCGGGCGTGCCGCCTCGAGATCCGCGAGTCGTCGACGTGGATGTCGGCCTGAGGATCGCGCCCGAGGACCCGGTCGGTTCCTTCGATCGTCAGCGGTGTCCTGGACCCGTCCGGCCCGATGATCACGAGCTCTGCCATTGCGATTCCTGATTCGTTCACCATGAGCTGCCGCCCGCGACCTCGTTCGGGTCAGTGTTGCAGATCACCCCGAAGCCGCCAAGAGGCGGTACCAGGTCCGTCAGCCTTCCAGAGCCTCCAGCTCGGCCTCGGCTAGTCGAACCTCTTCCTCCGCCTCGCCGTCTTCCGCGCGCCATTTCGTCAGCTCGGGCTGCCAGTGCTCGATCGGCCGCGAGCTCGAACATGCGTCCGACACGATCCAGATGTCGGGCTCTTCCCCCGTCACCGGCAAGCGCGCGCGCCAGACGAGCACCAGCTTCAAGGCGTCCATGTCGAGCCAGAGCGTGTCGCAGCTCAGCGGGATCTCCTCGCGAAACATCGCCGCCCCAGCTTCGGCGAGCAGACAGCGGAGCCTCTGGCCCGGCAGCCGGACCCGCAGCTCTTGGTGCTCGGGGTGCAGGTTGATCGCGCGGACCTCCTCGTCGCCGCATAGGTATCCTCCAAGCTGCTGATCGATGGGTGCCCCATTGAAGAAGCGCTCGTCGAAGTCTTCGGGCAGCTCGGGCGCGCGGTGCTTCTTCCAGGCCTTGTCGAAGGTGCCGACCCAGGATCGCCGCGGCAGCCAGGCCCGTCCGACGGGCCCGAAGCCGCGCGGCGTCGGCCGATGACGCCAGTGCTCGATCGGCTGGCCGGGATCCTCGAGGTTGGGCAGCGGCTTGCCCACCAGCCCGGTCAAGCTGCGATGGTAGCCGCGTCCGAGCGGATTGGCCTCGAAGGTGTACTTGCCATCTCGTCCACCGAAGGCGCGCTCGTAGGAGATCGGCATCGACACGAAGGGCTCGGGTGAGGACGGTGCGTGCGCGAGACCCAGGAGCTTCTTCTGCCAGATGCGCTCGCCGAAGACGCGGATCTTCTTCTCGAACTCCCCCACCCCGAACGTCACGATCACCTCACCGGTCGGCTCACTCCGTGGCGCCCAAGCCGTCCCGACGCACAGGAGATCCGCTTGCGGCTTGAAGGGCACGAAGTCCGACTCGTAGCGCACCGGCGACTCGTCGGGCTCGCCTTCGAAGATGTCCATCCCGACGAGTGGCATGGGCTCGGAATCGGGCAACGGACTGCCGCTCGAGAGATCGAAGGTCTGCTTGGCCAGGATCGACTCGCGGCCCTCGAAGGTAACGGCCTGGACGACGACCGAGGCTTCGGGGCATCGCACGGTGCTCATCGTCGCCTCCCGCTATTCGAGCTCGGCCAAGGTGGCATCGAGCGTTCGGCTGACCGGACGCTGCAGCCGATCGCCAAAGCGCACGCGAATCTCCTCCAACCGCTCACGAAGCCGGGCTCTCGTGTGAGAGCCTGGAGACGGGGTGGCCGCATGGCAGAGCGTGCTCGTCACCATGTCCCGGTATCGGTCGTCACTCAAGGCATCCGCGAGGGCCGATCGATCGAGCAGATCCGCCACCAGATTCTCGGATCGCGCGGCGTGCGCCATCCACACTCCGGCGAGGAAACCGCAGACCGCGTCGAGCTCACGAGCGCCGTCATGCTCCTTCAACCAGAGAGCCACTTGAGACTCGGGATCCACAGGCCTTTGGCTAGCGACCCACTCCCGTCCCGATTTCATCAGGATGTCGAGGTCGGCCGGCTGATCACCGGGTAGAGCCTGCAAGGCGCGGGTCAGTCGCTCATCGAGATCTCGAGTGCTCGTGCTCATGGTCACCCCGGAAAGACGTTTGGCGAGGGCTCGATGGGTGTGCCGCCCGGTCCGAACGATTGGTTCAGATCGGAAGCAGCGGCGACATTGTCCGGCGTCCGGGTCACGTTGCCTCGTCCGTCGGACGAGTACCGACCAGAGGCACCATCCATGACCCAGACCTTACGATCGTGGTCGTAATTGATCTCGCCACTGACTCGACTCGGGGCCGCGAATCTCGGATCGGCCGGGTCGCGGCCCGCGAGGGAGGTGTGCTTGACGACCTCGAAGGGTACACCTTGGGGAGTCTGGGGTGCGTAGTAGATCGCGCCGCTCTCACTCACCACGTAGAGGTAGCGATCGCTTTCATTCAGGTCGAGCTGCATCGGATGTCCCGGCATCGCTGCGTAGGCGGTCCCGTTCCAATCGAGCTCTCCGGGCCGCACCAGCCAGGCGTCCTGCGGCTCTCCACAGGCCACGACGCGAGGGTCGGGCGGAGAGTAGTCGTCGGAGGAGAGGCCGAGAGGATCAAAGGCCGAGAACGGATCCTGGGGGTACGAGTAGAGGTTCTCGCTCGCCTGCAGACCGAGAGGGTCGGCACTCAAGTAAGACGCGGTCGAGGGATCGTACCAGCGAGCATGGTTGTAGACGGGCTCGTCGGGATCGCTCCCTCGCCACTGGCCGATGAGTAGCCACGGCTGATCGAATCCCGCGTCCGAATCCTCGCTCTCGACGTCACCGAACGGGCCGATCTCGCCCTTCCAGACGTAGCGCCCTTCTTGATCGAAGACGGCCTCGGGACACCCTCGGGCGTCATTCAGATAGGTGAAGCCTCGCCACTCCCCGTCGCCCTCACGCTCGATCAGGGCCATGGGCTGCAAGCCATCTTCGCGATACAGGAAGTGCCGAATCCGATCCCCGCGACGCTCTTCGACGAGCTGGCGAGACGACCAAACGTAGCGCGTGACGTCCTCCCCGCAGCGCCGCGTAATGCGGCGCCCCAGTGCATCGTACTCGTACTCGATGCGGACTCCGTCTCGGGTGACCACTGCTCGGAGCTGACCCAGGTCACTCCACTCGTAGCTCGTGCGTCGGCCCTGGGAATCGACGCGAGAGAGGAGTCGCCCTCGCCCGTCCCATTCGAATCGATCTTCATCACGCCGTGAGAGTCGATTGCCCGGCAGATGCTTCAGACCGTGCTCTCCGCTCTCGTCGCGTACGAAGGCGCGATCATCGGCGGAGTCGTATTCCCAGCGTCGGCTGGCGACCACTCGGTCTCCCTGACGGCGCTCGACCTCGGCGAGCCGACCCAACGGATCCCGCCGTATCTCGACCGTCTCGCCCTGTCGGTCGATGCGCTCGAGGAGGCTGGCTTCATCGTAGACGTACTCGGTGAGCTCCTCGCGTCCGGCGTGCCTCACCCGGCGCCAGCGGGGTCGCGACTCATCGCCATATTCAAAGACTTGATCGACGGGCCCCGACTCGATCGATCGAAGGCGTCCGAGGCTGTCGAAGTCGAGGTCGATCTCGAGCGAGCTCCCGACCAGTTGCCACTGTTGTCGAGCGGCCTCCCCTGCCGTCAGGACGAGCTCGGCCCCTCCTTCGACCCGATAGCCGCGCAACACCGAGGGGTCCTCGACCTCGAAGTATCTTTCGAGTGAGCCATGAACAGAGCTTTCGCCACGGAGTCGTCCCAGTGAATCGAACTCCGACTCGGTGGTTCCCGACGCGTTCGTCGCTCGGACCCGGCGCATCAGCTCGTCGTACTCGAACTCGAAGACCTCCCCGCTCGCCGTGACTCTCCGCACCACTTGCCCGGCATAGTTGGTCTCTTGCTCGTAGACGAGCTCATCGTTCTCGAAGAGACGGACGATGTGGCCGAGGGCATCCCGTTCGACGCGGATCACACAGCCATCCGGCCGCTCGATCCGGGTGGGCGCCGTCGTCGATCCCTCGTAGTGATATCGGAAGCTCCGACCTCCGCTCAAGGACACGCCGATCAGTCGATTCTCGGTGTCGTACTCGTTCCGCCTCTCCGAGATGATCCGTGCTCCCGCGGCATCGGTCCCGATCTGCCTCTGCACCAGAATTCGATCGAAGTGGCCGTACTCGATCTCGGTGACCCGCCCGCCCGACTCCTCGATTCGAGTCGGTCGACCCTCGGGGTCTCGTCTGACGCGGCGCTCACCACCATCCCGCTTCCAGATCCGCGAGATCGATCGGCGCTCGTCGTAGTCGATCTCGAGACGACGCCCCTGGCTGTCCGTCTCCTCGATCAAGCCTCCCCAGGAATCGTAGCGGCGCTCGATGACGTTCCCGGTCGCCGTGAGGATCCGCGCCACGTTGCCCCGCGAGTCGTACTCGAGGCGGTCGGTTCCACCGTCTGGATGAAACACGACGGCGAGCTGACCCAGCTCGTCCTGTTGCTGAAGGGTCTGCTTACCATCGACGTCGGTGCGTCGCACCGCACGCACATCGTCGGCATACTCCCAGGTTCGCGTGCATCCGGCGGCATCGGCGTGCTCGATCCCTCGCCCGCGCTCGTCGTAGGCCCACTTCGTGGTGTTTCCCAAGGGGTCCTCGGTCCCGATCAGATTCCCTCGGTCGTCCCACTCGTACGTCCAAAGGTTTCCGAGTGCGTCCTCGGCACGCACCGGATGAAGCGCTTCGTCATAGTCGAAGCTGGAGCGGGTGCCGGCCGGGTCGACCTGCTCGACCACCACACCCCGCTCGTCGAAGAGATGGCTGGTGACACCACCGAGGGAATCGACGACCCGACTCTGACCGCGGACTCGGTCATACTCCAAACGGCGGTAGAACAGACCGCCTTCCCCCCAAGTCTCCCGGCACCAACCGAGCTCGTCATAGGTGAAGTAGAACGAGAAGCCGCAGCGATCCGTCTCTCGAACCATCAGGTGACGGACGTATTCGAACCGGTAGGAATGGCCCAATCTGTCCCGCCACTCGACCAGATCACCAGCGTCGGAGTACCCGTACTCGCGCACGATCGTCGGGGTGCTCGTCTCGTCAGGCGCCAGCGATAGCTTCTGGACTCGATCGCGCTCGTCCCAGGAGAGCAGCAGGCGCCGACCCGCCGTGTCGACGATACGAATCAAGTGCCCCTGCTCGTCATGAGCGAGTTGCACGCGATTGCCGAAGCGATCTTCGAGCGCGCTCAGGACGAAGACCCGTGCTCCGGAGATCTTGCGACCACTGGCACGGAAGACCTGCGAAAGACCGCTGGCGTCGGTGACGCGATACACATCTTCGTTCGGACGCGAGAGAGTCAGAGAGCCGACCTCGCTCCGGGACACGGCGCCGACGCCGATCGCTTCGAATGGCAGGTATCGACCATTGGCGTCGCGATGCGCGACGAAGTCAGCGTGCTCGAAGAGATCGATCTGGAAGTTGTGCCGCCAACCGCACCCGAAGGGGCCCGGCTCCTCATTGCGAGCCGTCGAGTAATTGCGCACGAGCTCGACCGGGATGCGGCCGGGAAGACGCACATCGACGTTTCGCGTGAACATCTTGCCCGTGGCGACGTCGACCGGGTGACCCGTCGCCGTACAGACGTCGCGGTGCGCCTGCTCGCGATCGGCGCCTTCGGGCATGTTGTCGTTGATCCACTTGTGGCAGTGGGCCGACGCGGCCTTCATCGCATCCGCCGAGGCCTTGGCGCGGTCGGCGTCGCCGCTGGCACTGCCGCCTCCGACCAGCACCATCGCGGCGGTGCCGATCACCTTGCCGACGGGCGTGTCGCTCGGGTCGCTGCACATCTTGCCCGTCTCACCGAGCATGGTGGCGTCCTTGCCCTGGTACTTCACGCTCGACGAGCCCGTCATCACCTCGCCCTTGTTCCCGGGCGGCTTCTGGAACGGACCTCCTTGCGGGATGTGCGGCGGCGTGTGCTTCGACTTGGAGCCCTTGGTCGCGCCCGGCTGGCCCATCACCTTGACCTTCTTGGCGACCTTGTCCTTGATCATCGAGGCACAAGGATGCGGGATCGGCGTCGGAACCGGACCGCCCGGTGAGGGGATCATGATGATGTGCACGTCACCGGGCGTGACGCTCACGATCTGGTCGGACTTCTTGGCAGCGGGCTTGGTCACGAGAGGCCCCCTTCCAAGAGCCGCTCGGGCTCGACATAGCGAGGCACTGCCTGAACGACCGGCGGGCGGATGCCCGGGCCGAACCGGACCGGCTCCGACTCGGGAAGCCGGGTGTGCTCCAGCCGTGCACCCGGAGCTTGCGCGTCTTCGAAGTCCGTCCAGTAGAGATCGGCTTCGGTGATCCGTGCCCGATCGAAGCGGGCGCCGCGCAGCTCCGAGCCGACGAGCGTCGCACGGTGCAAATCCGACTCCACTAATGATGCTTGCTTCAAATCATCTTCCTCGAGCGTCGCATCGCGCAGAACCGCCCGGTCGAGCAGGGCGCCGCGCAGCGAGCACCGCTCGAAAGTCGCCCCGGTCGCCTCGACCTCGCTGAGATCGCAGCGCGACAGATCGGCGCCCTGGAAGTCGGCATCGGCCAGGATCGCCCTCCTCAGCGAGGCACCTTGGAGAACCGTCTCATCGGCGTGCACGTTCGTCAGGTCCGCCTGGCTCAGATCGGCGCCTTCGAGCCGCGTCCGGATCAGGACCGCTGCTCGCAAGACGGCGCCGCCCAGATCACATCCGACGAGCCGCGCGCCGGTGAAGTCGACATCCTCGAGCCGCGCGCCTCGCAAGCAGGCACCACTCAGGAGCGCCTCCGTGAAGTCGGCCGTCTCGGCGATGATGCGGGTGAGGTCTTGCCTCGAGAGATCCAGTCCCGAGAGGAGTGCCTCATGGAAGCGCGCCTCGGTCAGCTTCGCCTCTTGAAGGTCGGTCTCCCTCAGATCCGTCTGATCGAAGCAGGCGCCCTCGAGATTCGCGCCCCTCAAGATCGCGCCCGAAAGGCTGGCACCAGTGAAGTCCGCTCTCCGAAGATCCGCCTCGCCCAGATCGGCACCCGTCAGATCGGCTTCGACGAACAGAGCCCCTTCGAGAGACTCGCCGCGGAAGCTCTGACCGCGCAGATCCTGACCTGTGAAGTCACGACCGGGAACGGACCCGGACTGCTCGTGTCCCGACACCGTCCACCTCAGTTCAGCTTGATCGGCTTGCCCTTGATCTGGACCGGGGCCTTGCCGTTGATGTTGATCTTGTTTCCAGAGAGAACGATGTTGCCCGAGTCGGAGAGCGAGATGCTCGCCTTGCCGCACTTGAGGAAGATCTGCTTGGCCGCCTTGATGAAGACCTTCTTCTTGCCGGCCTCGATCACGAGATCCTCGTCCTCGGCCTTGATGCTGATCTTCTTCTTGGCCGTGACGTTGATGTTCTCTTTACCGGCCTTGACGTTGATGTCCTTGCTGCCCGCGGTCAGGTTGAAGTCCTTGTCGGAGGCCTCGAGGTTCATCTCCTTCTTGGCCTTGACCGAGACGTCCTTCTTCTCGGACTCGATCGAGACGCTGTTGTACTTCGCGCTCATCGAGATCTGCCAGAGTGCCTGCACCTGGTAGTTCTTCATCGCCCACATGACGATCGAGGGGATCACCGGCAGAATGCCTTCGATGAGCTCCTTGATCTCCGCCTTGGCGCTGTCCGCCGCTCCCAGCGCGCCGAGCAGCTTATCGGCGAGGACCTCGGAAGCGGCTCCGGCCGCGACGGCCGTGCCCAGGCCGGCCAGCGCTTCGCCCACCTTGCTCGCCTGGCTCTCGGCGGCTGAAGCGGCGGCCGAAGCCCCCGAGCTGGCGGCGGACGCCGCGGCGCCAGCGGTCTGCTCGGCCGTGCTCATCGCCGACTCCGCGCTGGCCTGCGCTGCGCCGGTATCCCCGCCCTTGAGCTTGGCGACCGCCTCGTCGATCGCGCTCGTAATCGCCTCGTAAGCGCCGTGCACCGTCTTGAGATGGATGCCCTGGTTCGTGAGCAGCGAGTAGCTGCCGGCGGCCTTGTCCTCGATGTTCTTGCCCGCCGAGCGCGAGATGTTCTCGGTGGCCGTGCGCGAGATGTTCTTGCCCGCCGTCGAGGAGATGCTGCCGCCGGCCGACTGCGACTTGCTCCCTCCGACCGACTCGCTCTCGCTGCCCTTGACGACGATCGTCATCGTCTTCTCGGCGTGCTGGAAAAACTCCTCCTGACCCTTCTTGTCTTCGAAGCGGATCTCGTTGAAGTTCGAGGGACCACCCTCGGGTGTGCTCCGCGACTTGATGCCCGACTGCGTCTTGTTGTCCGGCAAGGCATAGGGCGGCATCTGCTCGGCGTTGTAAACGCTGCCCGTGACGAGCGGCTTGTCGGGATCGCCCTCGAGGAAGTCGACGATGACCTCTTGGCCGATCCTCGGATGGAAGACCGCGCCCCAGTTCTTGCCCGCCCAGAAACGGGACACGCGGACCCAGCAGCTCGCGGTGTCGTCGTAGGCGCCCAGCCGATCCCAGTAGAAGCGCACCTTCACGCGCCCGTACTGATCGACGTGGATCTCCTCGCCATCCGGTCCGACGACGAGCGCCGTCTGCGGACCGAGCACCACCGGCTTCGGCGTGAGCCGCGCCGGACGGAACGGCTTGTCCGCCGGGATGCAGGTGAACGAGTTCTCGTAGGTCGCTCCGATCTGCTCCCCACCCGACTGCACGTCGGCGGGCTGCCGCAGCCGATGATGAATGCTCGTGAGGAGGTACGGCTTGTCGGTCGTGTCCGGTCGGTAGTGGTTCACGAGCGTGAACTTGAACCCGGTGCTGAAGGAGCGGCAGCTACTCGTGCCCCGAATGATGACCGCCGCCGCTTCCTGCTCCTCCATCCGAACGCGCGCGATCGTCTCCCCCGTCTCGACGTCGGGATACTCGCCCGGATGATAGTCGTAGTGCTCGAGCCCTTCGTTACCGCCGACGTTGGTGGCGGTCGGCGCTCCGACCAGCAGGCTGGTCGACGGGGTCTCGAAGTTGTAGTCGCAAAGAGCACTGCCGCCGGTGTGCAGCACTTGCTCGACTTGCCACGACTCGACCTGATCCGCCTGGGCCAGGCCGCTGGTCCCGTCTTGGTAGGCCGCCTCGGCTTGACCGGGGCACTCCTCCGCCAGGCTGCTGTCGTCCGAGACGACGAGGGTGTGCCCATCCTCGGAGTGCACGAAGAAGTAGTAGCAGCCATCCTCCTCGAGCAGCCTCGAGATGAAGGCGAGGGAGGTCTCTCGATACTGCACGCAGTACTGCCGCGGTCCGGGCGGGCTGCTCAGCCGGAACTCGAAGTCGGTGATGCCGAACTCGGAGAAGATCTGCTCGAGGATCGCTTGCGTCGTCATCTCCTGGAAGATGCGGCAGTCGGTCTTGCGGCTCAGCAGCCAGAGCCTCGGCACGACCTCGGCACGGTACGAGACGAAGCGCCGATCGGCCGCCCCCTGGGCGAAGCGCGAGACGATGCCGCTGAAGTAGCGCGACTCACCGTCCGCGAGATCGAGCTGGATCGACACGGGCTGGCCGATCAATTCGGCGAAGTCGATGGAGTCGCTCTCGGCGAGGAGGTCCAGGTCGAAGCGAAAGAGCTCGGAGATCCCCTCGTGCCCGCTGAGGCTCTTGAGCAGCAGCGCGTCCGGGCCGAGGTTGGTCGTGAGCGAGCAGATCCGGTTGTCTTGTGTATATGGCATGGCGATGTTTACCTCGGTCTGTGGAGCGGCATCGCCGATCGGGCGTTACCGCGGCGCCGTAGAAAACGCGAAGCGCGCGGCGGAGTGGTCTCCGCCACGCGGCTCTCGACGCGGTCGGTACGCTCTTCGTGCGAGCAGGGCGCCAAGGCGGTCCTGCTCATCGGGGCGCTGCTCATTCGATCTGGAAGCGGAAGTCCCCGTCATCCCCCACTCCGATCTGCACCCGCGAGAAGGCCTCGCCTCTCGCCATGCGCGACAGGAACTCGGTCGAGATCATCGGCAGCAAGGTGTGCGTCAGGATCTGATCGATCTTGCGGGCGCCGCTGTCCGACTCGTTGCAGCGACCGGCCACTGCTTCGACCAGCTCCTCGCCGTAGTGGAAGTCCACCGCGTGGTTGTCGCGCACCCGCGTGACGATGCGCTCGAGCTGCAGCGTGATGATCTTGCGCAAGACGTCCGGCGCAATCGCGTAGTACGGGATCACGACCAGGCGACCCAAGAGGGCCGGCGGGAAGCTGGCGAGGAGGTCTTGACGGACCAGCTCGGCCAGCGCTTGGACCTCGGGCATCGTCTCGGGATCGGCGCACTGCTTCATGATGGTCTCGGTGCCGACGTTCGAGGTCAGCAGGATGACGGTGTTCTTGAAGTCGATGTCGCGCCCTTCGCCGTCCTCGAGCATGCCCTTGTCGAAGACCTGGAAGAAGAGCTCCATCACGTCCGGGTGCGCCTTCTCGACTTCGTCGAGCAGCACCACGGAGTAGGGTCGACGCCGCACCGCCTCGGTCAAGACTCCGCCTTCGCCGTAGCCGACGTAACCCGGCGGTGAGCCTTTGAGGCTCGAGACGGTGTGCGCCTCCTGGTACTCCGACATGTTGATCGTGACCAGGTTCCGCTCGCCTCCGTAGAGCGCCTCGGAGAGCGCGAGCGCGGTCTCGGTCTTGCCGACGCCGCTCGGTCCGGCGAGGAGGAAGACGCCGACCGGGCGATTGGGGTTGTCGAGCTTGGCGCGTGAGGTCTGGATGCGGCTCGCGATCGCTTCGAGGGCATGGCTCTGACCGATGACACGGCCTTCGAGCCGACTGGCCAGATCGAGCACGGTCTGGATCTCGTCGGCGACCATCCGCCCGACGGGAATGCCGGTCCAGCCCGAGATCACCTCGGCGATGGTCTGGGCATCGACCTGCGGCTGGATGAGCGGGCGCTCCCCTTGCAACGCGGACAGCTCCTGCCGCCTTTGGTCGAGCTCAGCGCGAAGCGTCTTTCGCTCCTCGTCGGTCGGCGGCGCGGGCGCGTCCTCGGCGGGCTCGATGTCGCGGCGCAGGCGCGCCTGGATCTCGCAGATGCGAGTGACGAGCTCCTTCTCCTTCTCCCAGCGCTCCTCGAGCTGTGCGAGCTCGTCCTTGGCGGCCGCAGAATCTTCGGCGTTGGTGGCGAGGCGCTTCTCGTGATCCGTGCCGAGATCGCTCTCGCGCTCGAGGAACGCACGCTCGCGCGCGAGGCTCTCGATGCGGCGACGCAGGTCCTCGACCTGGGCGGGGATCGCGCCTTGACCGATCGCCACCCGCGCGCAGGCCGTGTCGAGGACGCTCACCGAGACGTCGGGGAGCTGACGCGCCGGGATGTAGCGGTGCGAGGAGCGCACCGATTCCTGGATCGCCTCATCGAGGATGCCGACGCCGTGATGCGTCTCGAGCTTCTGGGCGACGCCGCGCATCATCTCCATCGCGGCGGCCTCGCTCGGCTCCTCGACCTTGATCACCTGGAATCGCCGGGAGAGTGCGGCATCCTTCTCGAAGAACTTCTTGTACTCGGCCCAGGTGGTGGCGGCGATGGTGCGGAGCTCGCCGCGAGCGAGGGCGGGCTTGAGGAGGTTGGCCGCGTCGTTCTGACCTTCGGCGCCACCGGCGCCGATGAGGGTATGCGCCTCGTCGATGAAGAGGATGATCGGCTGCGGTGAGCTGCGCACCTCTTCGATGACTTGCTTGAGGCGGTTCTCGAACTCGCCCTTCACCCCAGCGCCGGCTTGGAGGAGACCGAGGTCGAGGGTGCGGAGCACGACGTTGCGGAGCGGCTCGGGGACGTCGCCGTCGGCGATGCGCTGGGCGAAGCCTTCCACCACGGCCGTCTTACCGACACCCGCCTCGCCAGTGAGGATCGGGTTGTTCTGGCGACGCCGGGTGAGGATGTCGACGATCTGCCGGATCTCGGGATCCCGTCCCAAGACCGGGTCGATGCGACCCGATCTCGCCGCCGCGGTGAGGTCGATGGTGAACTTGTCGAGTGCGGGTGTGCTGGTGGCTCCGCCTTGTCCGCCGGCCGGCACGTCCCTTGAAGCAGCTCCGCCGCTGTCCTGAAGCACCTCGTGATCTTCGGAAGAGCCCCCGACGATCTTGGACAAGCCTTCGGCGAGGGCTTCCCGGTTGATCTTCTTCGTCTCGCCGGAGATGTCGAGCAAGCGCCGGTAGAGGCGGTCGTTTTGCAGGGCGGCGAGGAACAGGACGCCGGAGCGGACGCGGCTGGCGCCGTAGTTGACCGAGGCCAAGACCCAGCCGTCCTTGGCCATGTCCTGGATGGTCTCGGTGAGCTCGGGCCTGCGGCTGTTGCCGGTCTTGAAGGTGTCGAGCGCGCGATTGAGGTCGCGGAGATAGCCGTCTGGCGCCACGTCGAAGTGGCTGAGGATGCGGGCCACGTCTCCCTGATTCTCCTCGAGGAGCTTGGCGATCCAGTGCTCCATGTCGACGTCGAAGTGCGAGCGCGAGAGGCTCGAGCCCGCCGCCCCCTCGAGCCCGCGCCGCGCCGTCGGTGTCAGCTTGCCGACCAGGGATTTGAGATTCAGGTTCATGTCGCTATCTCCTCGAGTTGCGTCTCGCGAGGCGAGCCCGCGGAATGAGTCACATGGGCGGCGGAGTCGAAGATCGCCTCGCGCACGTCCTCTTCGAGCTCCTGGCTCTTGAGGACCGTCGACCAACCGAGGCGACAGGTGTCGTCGGAGGCCGAATCCAGAAAGATGTCTTGGGCCTGGCTGCCGGCCAGGATCGGCTGCACGTCGAAGTCGAACTCGCTGCCGACGGCGAGCCGAGTCAGGGAGACCAGCGCCTCGAAAGCGGGCCCGCTGGGTAGAAAGCTCAAATACTCATCCCAGCCCAGCGGTCCCACGCGGACGCGGAAGCTCGACTGGCACAGGGTGACCTGGTCCCCCAAGCAGCAGTCGGCGCCGAGGGTGCAGTTGGCCACGCCGAGTCGGCTCTGATCGTCCGGATCGAGGACGTGAGTACGTGAGACGAGCTGCTCGACCGTCACCGCCGTCTCGAAGTAACTGCTCAAGAGGCGCTCGAGGGCGCTGGCCGAGACCGGCGCCCGGCCGAGCAAGCCGGCGCGGAGCAGGAGGGCCGTGTCCTCGAAGGGCAGCCGATCTCGCAGAGCCGGCAGCCCGAAGCCGAAGAGGCTGTAGAGCAGCTCCTCGAGCGGTGAGCCGGCGCCCGATTCGTGATCGAGCTCGACCTTGTGCTTGCGCCAGCTCCGGTAGAAGAACGACACCCAGCGATGGTTGAACAGGTCGAGAAAGTCGAGGAGTTGGTGCCGGCGCTCCTGCACCTCGTCCCGGATGAGCTCGGTGTAGCCGAGCGGCAACGAGCCGAAGCTGGACGGTGTCTGCAAGCCCAGGAAGGTGACCCGCATCTCGAGGGGCGGTGCGTCGCCGCCCTCGGCGGGCCTTTCAGGCTCCTTCAGCGACTCGATCTCGCTGGTCGGGAAGCCGAACCGGATGCTCGAGCGGAAGCGCAACGCCTCCCGGCTCGGATCGTGGTCGCCCCCGACGGGCTCCCTGCTCCGGTACAGCTTCTCGAGGAGCCGCACGGCCTGGAAGAACTCGAAGCGCTCCGGCCGCGTGTGGAGCTCGGCTCTCAGAGATTCGGCTTGAGTCCGGCCCTGGGCGGCCATTGCTTGATCAGTCCTTCTCGTTGCCTCGTTCGCATCGCTGTTTGGGTGAACGAGTTGATGGAGGTGTAGTGACCCAAGAAGCGCTCGAGGACGCTGGCGAAGAGGAACGCGCCGCTGCCGGCGAAGCGCTCTTCGTCGAACTCGAGCTCGATGGCCAACCCGCGGGCGAATCCCTCGGTGCCCGCCGAAGCCACGCGTCTCGTCGTGCGACGAACGGCGAGGCCCGACAAGCCGGAGATCCGCTGCCGCGTCACGCTGGAGCTCCGGAAGTCGTAGAGCCGCAAGATCTCGTGGAAGGCGGCCAATGCCTTCGGCGAGGAGACCGTGTCCCGCGACTCCCCCTCGGCCAGAGAGAGCCAGTTGAGGCTCAGGTGTGAGATGAAGCGCCAGCGCGAGTCATTGCTCAGGTGGTCCCGGCACGGCAGCGTCGGCTTGCGCAGACAGGTCACCTTCTTGACGCCCGGGTAGCCCTCGGCCTGGAGGTCGCCGCGCGGATCCCCCACCGGGATCCGGGACGGCAGCTCCCGGTTCGTGCACAGCGTCTTCACGTGCAGCACCTCCTCGCTCGCCTCGGCAGGATTGAACTGCCGATCGACGATGCGCAGGTAGACGTCGGTGCCGGGGTCCTCGGGCCGCTGCGACGCTCTTCGGCTGGTGTGCCAGTAGGACAGCTCCTCGCTCGCCCGATCGGAGAAGTGGATTCCGTAGAACGGGCGATAGGTCTTCGTCTCCGTCCGACCGGGCACCGAGCCCTCGACCTTCTCGACGGAGTGCACCTCATAGGCGAATGGTGAGCGGGCGTTCGGGAGCAGAGGGTACTCGAAGCGCTGATGCGTGAGCTGGATCGGGTCGGCGGTCTGGGGGAAGAGATTCACGATGGGCACGCAGCCCAAGCGGAAGCTCTCGGCCGTCACTCGGCGCTCGAGCTCGGCCGGCATCTCTTGGAGGAGGATGCGAACCTCGAGCCGATCGCTCGAAGGGAGCGCCGCGTCTCCTCGCAGCCCCGTCAATCGCGCGAAGAGGAACTTCTCGGGAAAGGTGAAGTATTCGAGCAGCAGCCGATACCCCAGCAACGACTCGGCCGGGAAGTCGACCAGTCCCTCGTCGGGCTCGAAGCCGACCGGCTCGAGGCCGGCGCCGGGTCGCCAGTGTGAGTCTCCCGGCACGCCGACGGCCAGGCCGATGGCATCCTTGAACAGAGCTTCATAGAGGCGAGCGGGCTGAGCGCCTTCCTCACCGAGGAACAAGGTCAATTCGTCGAGGGAGAGCTCGTCGAAGGTGACGCCGGGGAACGTGCGCAGCTCGATGCGGATGGCCGCGAGCGCCACTTTGGATCCGGCCGGCTCGGCCTTCTGGAACGGCACCAGCTCGGCAGCCTCGATTCGGATCGGCCAGAGCGTCTCGTCCCAGACCGAGCGGAAACGGCAGCGGTCGCCTCCGATCGGGCGCGTGTAGAGCGGCGTGTGTCGCGGGATCCTGAGTCCCTCGGTCGGCTGATTCTGATCGCGGTCGAGCTCGAGGCGGGCGATCGTCGCCGAGGGGATCGGGGCGAGGTAGTGCGGATACAGCATCCCCAGGAGCGCCTCGGTCAGCTCGGGGAAGGTGTCGTCGAGGCGGAGGTGGACGCGGGCCGCCAGCATCGCGTTCGCCTCGATCAAGCGCTCGACGTGCGGGTCTTCGCAGCGCTCGGTCTCGATCTGGAGCTGCGCGGCGACGGCCGGATACTTCGCTGCGAACTCGGCGGCTTGACGCCGGATGTAGTGCAGCTCGCGCTCGAAGTACTGGAGCAGCCGGTCACGCATCAGAACGACTCCCCGATCTCGATCGCGCCGGTGTCCATCTCCATCGTCGTGTCGAAGGCGACGGGCTGCTCGATCGGCTCGACGTACAGGGTCCCCTCGATCCGGAAGTGGATCCGGAAGTCGTCGACGTCCTCCGAGGGCACGAGTGAGACGCGCACCGAGCGGCGCACGAAGCGGGGCTCGAAGGTGCGGATGGCCTCTTCGATGAAGCCGCAGATCTGCTGCCGATCCGAGACGTTGCTCTGCGAGTAGGTCGACAGGTCGGGGATGCCGAAGGCGAGGTGCGAGCGGCGCACCTCTTGGTACCTCGCGAGCCAGTGCTGGAGGTCGTTGCGCGTATTGAGCAGGCGCTTCAGGTCGGTCAGGACCGAGCGCCTCAGCCCCTCGGCGCTCATCTCGCGCACGGGTTGGACGGATTGCACCTCGGCGACGCCCGTCAGCCGGTCGAGGATCGAGAAGCGGATCGAGGAGCGGGTGCGGGCGGGGGGCATGTCACGGGGCTTTCGTCATGTCTTCGGAGCCTCAGGCCGGGCCGAGCTCCAAGTTGCCGAGCTCCAGGATCGGAGTCTCTTCGATCGCCTCGCCGCGCACCGTCCAGAACACTTTCTGGCCGATACCGCGAGAGACACCGTCGTCATCGGAGAAGTGGGTCTCACCTCCGAGGCGAGCCGCTTCGGACTCGGCGCGCGCCGAGCCTGCGTAGACCACGGGCAGATGCACATCCGCGCTGTCGCCTTCGGTATCGACGAGCTGCGCGGGGACCCAGATCAAATCGGCGAGGTTCTCTGGCTTGGAGACCTTCAAGGAGCGAATCCGCTCGAAAGGCATCCACAGGTATCGGCCCCCGGCGTGCACCTCGAGCACGGGTCCGAGGAGATCGTCGCCGTCACGTATCGCCGTGAACGCCTCGCCGCCCGAGCGGCCCGCGACCAGAGTTCCCTTGTCCCCGAGCTCTTCGAGGCGCGCGCAGGCGGCATCCATTGCGCCTACGGACGCGGCGTGCAGTGCCGCGAGTCGGTCCTCCAGCCAGCTCGGCGGATCGGGGGGAAAGACCGGCTTGGCACGCTCTTCGAAGACGCGGCGTCGCTCTTCTTCGGAGGCCAAGAGGTTGCGGTAGACGAGGCTGCCCATGCCGAGCTGCTGGTCGCCATGGCCAAGGACATCGAGCTGGAGGAGGGAGCGCTCGAGCTGACCGTCGAAGGCGAGGAGGCAGAACAACACGTAGCGCGCGTCCGGGTCTCCCGGATGCGACTTGACGTGCTGGGTCTGCTGCGCGAGCGCCTCTTGCAGGCGCCCCTCGCGAATCAAGGCATCGACGGACATGCGAGGCTCCGTTCTCTCTCGAAGAGCACGCGACCGGACCCAACGGAGTCCGGTCGCGAATCCGGCGTCAGGAGACCTTGTTGGTCTCCAGGTTCCAGCTACCGGCCGTGCTGCCGCCGCCACCGCCGTCCTTGCGCTTTTGCTGGGTGTAGGTCCACTCGATCTTGCCGTAGTTGAAGCAGACGTCCTCGAGCGGGATGTCGGCGCCCTCGGACGAGCCGTGGGTGCCCACGCGCGAGACGACGACATTCGTCATCTTGTACTCCATGAACGGCAGCTTCTCGCCGCCGGCGCGACACAGGGTGAGCACGACCTCGGGGAGGTGTGAGCCCTGGCTGCACTTCTGGGCGAGGACCGGAGAGGCCTTGTCGAGCTGCTTGGCGATCGTGAAGTCGGAATGCTGACAGCGGCCGGTCGTTCCACCGCCGACGCTACTCGCGGTCGAGGAGGTCGGCTGACGAACGCCGTGGCTGTAGGAGAGGATCTCGATCCAATCGGCGAACTTCGAATCGGTGCTCTCTCCGGGCACTCCTTCGATTCTCAAGAAAGCATCGAACGCCATGACGGAACCCTCGAGGAGAAGCGGCGGGTCGCCGGAAGTCGGCCACCCGAAGACGAAGGGAAGCGACCCTCCCGCTCGAAGCGGGAGGGTGAAGAATCATCGAAGCGAGACGCGAGTCGACGTCACTTGGCCGCCGGCGGCAGGTCGGTGACGAGCCGCAGCGACACATCGAGCTCTTCGAGCTGGAAATGCGGACGCAGGTGCGCGACGGCCTTGTAGGAGCCGGGGCTGGAAGGATCCTCCTGCACCGTCACCTGGGCTTCGCGGAGCGGCTTCTTGGCCTTGGCTTCCTGAGGCGCGTCGTCTTGGGCGAGGACGTAGTTGTTGACCCAGCGATTCAGGAAGTCTTGGCAGTTCTGGCGAGACATGAACGAGCCGATCTTGTCTCGGCAGATCGCCTTGAGGTAGTGAGCGATGCGTGAGGTGCACATCAGGTACTGGAGCTGGCTCGAGAGCTTGGCGTTGGCGGTCGCCTCGGCCGTGTCGTACTTCTTCGGCCGCTGCGCCGAGTTGGCACCGAAGAACGCCGCGTAGTCGGTGTTCTTGCAGTTGAGCAGCGGGATGAAGCCGAGGTCGGAGAGCTCTTTCTCGCGCGTGTCGGGGATGAGCACTTCGGTCGGGCACTTCGAGCCGACGTCGCCTTCGCGAGTCTTGAAGGTGTGGATCGGCAAGCCCTCGACGAGACCACCACCCTCGGGACCGCGAATCGCCACGCACCAGTGGTACTTGGCGAAGGCGTCGGTGATGCGATTGGCGAAGGAGTAGGCCGCGTTCACCCACAGGTACTTGTCGTGCTCGGAGCCGTCGACGTCCTCGACGAAGTTGAACGTCTCGGCGGGGTTGTTCTCGGGATCGTAGGGTTGCCTGCCGAGCACGTGCGGCAGGGTGAGTCCGACGAAGCGCGAGTCCTCGGAGTCCCGGAACGAGATCCACTTGATGTTCTCGGGGTTCGACTTGTCGAAGATCTTGGCGATGTCGCGCGGATCGGGCATCTGGGTGAAGGAATCCATGCCGAACATGGCCGGGCCCGCCGCCGAGACGAAGGGCGCGTGCGCCGCGGCCGCGACGGTCGACATGTGCGTCAAGAGCTCGATGTCGCGCGGGCCCTTTCCGAACTCGAAGTCGCCGATCAAGGCGCCGAAGGGATCGCCGCCGTAGAGGCCGAACTCGTACTCGTAGATCTTCTTCCAGAGCGAGCTCTCGGTGAACTCCGAGGCCGCTTGGAAGTCCTTGAGCAGCTCGTCCTTCTTGGCATTGAAGACCCGGATCTTCAGATACTCACCGGTCTCGGTGCCCTTGACGAACTGGTTCAGACCGCGCCAGGTCGCCTCGAGCTTTTGGAACTCGGGGGCGTGCATGATCGCATTGGTCTGACCCGAGATGAGCTCGTCGATCGCTGCGATGCGCTCGTTGATGGTCTGGGTCACGCCCTTGGCGACCACCATCGTGGGATCGAGGAGCTGGGCGACCAGGTTCTTGATCAAGGACTGCCCACGCTCACGCGCAGTGTCCTCGGTCGCCTTGATTCCGCTCGACAACAGGTCGTCGAGGATGGTCTGCCCTTCCTGCTCGACCAGCTCGGTCACGGGCAGGGGCTTGCTGGCTTGTTCACCGGCCATTTCGTTCTCTCCTCGCCATCAACCTTCGCCGCCTTCGTCGCCACCACCGTCTTCGCCCAACAGCGAAGCGGCCTCGGCGCCGAGCGCCTCCTTCAACTTGTCGCGCACCTCGGGCTTCTGGATGATCGCGTCGAGGAGCTCCTCGAGGCGGTCGTTGCCTTCGGTCCGACTCTGCAGGTCCTTGAGCTGATTGCGCATCTCGAGCAGCTTCTTGAGCGGCTCGACCTGCTGGACGATCGCGTCCGGCGAGAAGTCGGCGAGCTTCTCGAAGTTCAGCTCGACCGAGAGCTCACTGCCGTCGTTCTTGAGCTTGTTGTCGACCTTCATCGCGACGCGCGGCTGGAGGCTCTTGAGGATGTCGTCGAAGTTGTCGCGATCGATCTCGACGAACTTGCGATCCTTGAGCTTGCCGTGGTCCTTCTTCGACTGACCGCTCAGGTCTCCGAGCACACCGACGACGAACGGCAGCTCTTTCATCTGCTTGGCGCCGTTGAGCTCGACCTCGTAGCTGATGTTGACGCGCGGCGGCCGAACGCGACGTTTCTTGTCAAAGACGCTTTCACCCATTTGATCGACTCCTCGTAGTGTGCGTTCGGGCGACCGCGAGTGTCACGGTTTCCCACCGGGCGCTCCGGGCGCGCGTGTCGCCCCGAAGCAAAGGGTTCCTGATCATTGCTGCTGCGGCGCTCCCAAGCCGAACGTGTCCCAGATCTGCCGGATCACGTCGGGGTTCTTGACGATCTCTTGGAGAACGTCCTCCAAGGTCATCTCGCCCCAGCGCACCGCGCGGTCGACCAGATAAGCGACCGGGCTGTGGGGCTCGGTGCGCCGAAGGAAGTCCGAGATCTCCTGCAAGCGGCGGAAGGCTTCCTGCCGCGTTTGAATCGGACCGGCCGATCCTCGCGAGGCGCCACCACCCGGCGCCGCCTCGGCCGAGGTCCCCTCTACAGACTCCTCGCCGCCAGCCTCGCTCGCCTCGGCACCGGCCGACCGCATGTCGAGATACTCGACGATGTCGCCCAGCATCTGCCGGAGCTCGAGCAGATTCGGCGAGTCTTCCTGGAAGCGCTCGTCGCAGGCGGCTTCGAGCGCCTTGGCCTCCTCGAGGCAGGCTCTCACCTGCTCGAGCACGCTCCCCAGCTCGTCCGCCGAGACCGCATCCAACGCGGCGCGCCACTGGTCGCTGGTCAGCCGTCCCGCCTCGATCGCCGCCTTGAACTCGCTCTGATCGCTGCGCATCTTCAGCTCGTCGACGCGCTCGGACTCGAGATAGTCATCCCAGCACAGCTCGCGGCCCGAGGCACCGGCGGCGATCCGGCAGCCCCGCACGGCGCGGAGGAAGTCCTGCGAGCTGCCCATCCATGAGAGCGGACGAGCGCGGATCGCGAACTCGACGACGCCGTCCTCGGCGCCCGGATGCAAGCCGTCCCAGTACCTCTCGATCAAGGCCCGCGCGGCGGCAATGCCTTCTCGAAGCGCAGGGAAGCCTTCACCGAGCTGCAGGCGCGCTTCGGTCCACCAGGCCAAGAGCTGGAGATCCTTGGTCTTCCCCAGCAGCGCCTTTTTCGCCAGATCGAACACGCCGCGCCAGTCCGCGACGATCGCCTGTCCCGACGGGGAGAGCGCGGCCGGCAGGTCTTTGCGCTTCTCTTGGATCATCGAGATCGTCATGTCCGAGTCGCTCAGCCTCAGGTCCTGACCGACCGGCGAGGATTCGGAGATGGGAGCGATGAGGCTGTCGATATCAGGCAAGGCCAATGTCATCAGGCTGCTCGAGGGAGTCTGGACGCCGCCCCCACTCACCAGCGCTCGAGCCCCCAAGACTCGAGCCGGCGGTGAGACAGGCTTCGCCAAGGACGGAATGAAAAGATGAAGTCTGTCCGATCTACCAGCAACGATTCCCCGGGCGGGATGTTACCGATGCCCGAACCGACGCGTCAAGGAGCGCTCGATCAGGGACGCGGGGCTCCCTCGCCTTTTCGAGGTCCTCACGGGATCGAAGCGGCAACACCCCGCAGAGCGAACAGGATCAATTCGCGAGGAGCTGTTGGCGGCTCGGATGATCGGGCGACCAGGTGAAGTGGACACCCCAGGGGCAATCTGTTGTAATCCGCGCCGGCGCCAAGTCGCGGAGACGGGGACCTCGAGAACGGACTCCGCGCGAGGGATTCGGGAAATCTCGATTCGGCCCGTTCGGCGGGAGGCAGGAAGCGCGCTTCCACCTTCGCCGTGGCGCCGATCTCGAGGTCCGGTCCGCTGCACACCGCTCGCTCGAGGCACTGATGGCAGAAAGGAGGCCGCGGAATGGGACGCCTTTGGGGGCTCGCTTCGCTGCTGCTCTTGGGTGCTTGTGGGACCTTCCACGCACGCTTCAACTACGACCAGGAGATGGGTGACGAGAAGCAGCTCCAGGACATCGACCTCGTCTGGAGCACCGAGGACGACGACATCGCCTTCCAGAGCGACGAAGACGTCTACGCCTGGTTCGACGAGACCACCCAACGAACCAGCCGACTGCGCCGGACCGACGAGGGCGGTGTCCCGCTCGCCCGGACCTTCCTCGTCGAGGACGACCAGCTCGAGAACAAGGAGATCCGCCTCGAGTGTCCGAGCGGCGCTCGGCGGCTCTACGTGCTGGTGCGATCGGTCCGGCAGCTCGAAGGGCGCAAGCTCTTCCAGGAGATCGTTCCCGACAAGATCCCGGGCAGCTTCACCGTCCACTTCGACCGGGAGGGTCTCAAGGACCCCGCGATTCGTCCCACTCGGTAGAGCCCGTTCCGGAGCGCCCTTTCATCGAGGCCATTGACGATGTTTCGAGAAGTCCATTGGTCCGAGGGCATGTTCCTCCGCCCTCAGTACCTCCAGGCCCAGACGCGCCACGACCTCGAACGCCTGGTCACCTACCATCGCGTCACCCACCCCTACCTCTGGGGCGTGCGGCGCCTCGAGATCGATACCGACGAGATCCAGAACTACGTCTTCTCCGTCAAGCGCTGCCAAGTCTGGCTGCCGGACGGTGTGCTGCTCGAGGTGCCGGGAAACGCCGAGCTCCCCTCGCGCGACTTTCGGGAAGAGCTCGACGCGCAAGGTGGCATCCTCGACGTGAGCCTGGGCTTGCCTCGCTGGCGAGAGGGGCATCCGAACGTCGGAGAGCCGAGCGAGACCGAGTCGGCCCGGCGCTTCCGGACGCACTCCGAGCTCGTCGGTGACGAGAACACCGGCGGCAACGCCGTGCCCATGCCGACTCGCCTCTTCGGCGGGCGACTCCTGCTCAGCGGCGAAGAGACCGGGTCGTTCGTCACTCTGCCGTTGGCGCGGATCCAAAGGCGCAGCGACCTCGACGCCACACCCGAGCTGCATCCCGACGTCGCGCCGCCCCTGATCGAGATCGGGGCTCATCCCGCCCTGATCCAAGTCTGCAATCGCCTCTACCAGACGCTCCTCGCCAACCTCCGCCAGGTCGGCGACGACATCTTGAGCCGCGGCCTGTCGTTCAGCGCCTATGGGGGCGGTGACGCCGAGAAGCTCTTGCGCCTGCACGCGCTCAACGGCGAGCTGCCGGTGCTCTCCCAGATGGTCCGGACCTCGGCGACGCATCCTTACGACTTGTACCTTCAGCTCTGCCGACTCGGCGGCTGCTTGTCCGTCTTCTCGGCAGGTCGCCTCGCCGAAGAGCTGCCCCCTTACGATCACTTCGATCCGGTCCAGTGCTTTCGAGCGGCCTCCGACCACATCCTGGCGCTGCTCGGCAACATCACTCCCGACGCCTTCGTCACCAGGCTCTTCAACAGCGATCCCAGCCAACCCGACCGTCAGCTCTGTACGCTCGACGCGGGCTGGGACTCCGACCATGCCGAGCTCTACCTCGGAATCGAAGGCCCCCTCGACGAGAAGCAGCTCGACCATCTCTTGCAGAACACCAAGCTCGCCGCACCGACGCGCGTGACGTCGCTGTGGCGCTCGCGTGCACCGGGCATCGAGCTCAGCAAGCTCGATCGGCTCCCCTTGCAGCTCCCGCCCAAGGCCGGTCTCCAGTTCCGGAGGATCTTGTGCAAAGGCGAGGAGTGGAAGGTCGCCCGGGTCGAGAACAATCTCGCCTTGATGCAGCCCCCATCCGCCGAAGGCACGTCCCCGCGCTTCACCCTGTTCGTCGTCTTCAAGGAGGGCCCTCCAAAGGGCCGCTGACCCATGACGCTCGAAGAACTCACCTCCAAGCTCTTCTTGTACCTGACCACGTTTCGCCGCAACGCGGGCCGACTGCCGATGGAGCTGGCGAGTGTGCGGTCCAGGCTCCTCGAGATCTTCGACGAGCAAGAGGCGAACGCCCGGCGTCATCCCGAGGTCACGGCGGCGTACGAGAAGGTCCGTTACGCGCTCGTGGTCACGGCCGACGAGGTCATCCTCGACTCGGACTGGGAGCATGCGGCGCGCTGGTCGAGCCAGCTCCTCGAGATGCACTACTTTTCGACCAACGTGGCGGCGACCCGCTTCTTCGAGCTGCTCGAGAGCGCCGAAGACGATCCCGATGTCGCTCGAGTCTTCTATCTGTGCATCGCCCTCGGCTTCCAAGGCAAGTTCCGCGGTCAGCCCGATGCCCTGCGGCAGATCCGCTCGACCCTCTCTCGCAAGCTGCCCGATCGCGTGCTGCAGAAGACCGACAAGATCTGCCCGGAGGCCTACCAGCACACGGTCGAGCGCGATCCCACCACGTCTCTGGGAGTCAACCTGGTGCGCTTGTCCTTCGCCTTTCTCGGGATCCTCGCCTTTCTGTTCGTGCTCGCCAACGTGCTCTTCAACGCCAAGACGAGCGAGATCCAAGAGCTCGCCGGGCAGGGCTACCCGATCGCCGATCAAGGAGAGTGAGACATGAGCCTCGGCTCGCAGCTCGGCAACATCGGCAAGATGATCGTCTCGCCGTTTCTCCGCATCCCTGCCCCGTACCGCATCGCCGGCGGCGCCGTCGTGGTCTTGGCGGTCATCCTCATCGTCTCCATCCTGATGACCGGAGGCAGCGGCGCGACCTGGGGCATCCTGGTCTTCCTGGCCGTCGCCGCGGCGATCGGCCTGGGAATCTTCCTGATCAACCGGATCCTCGCCTGGCGAGCGGGCAAGCGAGCCGCCAGCCTGGGTGGTGCCCTCAGCCAGGAGCACGACCGCGAGGTCGCCGTCAGCAGCGAAGTCCGGCAGCAGCAGCTCGCCGAGATCAAGAAGCGCTGGGAGCAGGCGGTCACCGAGCTCAAGCGCGCCAACCTCTCCCTCTATCAGCTCCCCTGGTTCCTCCTGATCGGTGAGCCGCAGTCGGGCAAGAGCACGACGTTGATGAACAGCGGGCTCGAGTTCCCGGTGGGCGCCGACAAGCTCTCGGGCGCGGGCGGCACGCGCAACTGTGACTGGTGGTTCACCAATCATGCGGTGATCCTGGATACGGCGGGACGCTACGCGTTCAATCAATCGGACGCACCGGACTCGGCCGAGTGGACCGAGTTCCTCAAGCTGCTTCGCAAGCATCGCCCGGCTTGCCCGATCAATGGCGTGATCCTCGCCCTGCCGACGACATCCTTGCTCGGCGAGTCGCGGGAAGAGCGGGAGGGCAAGGCGAAGCGGCTGCGCCAGAAGCTCGAGGAGCTGCAAGGCATCCTCGGCTTTCAGTTTCCCGTCTTCATCCTGGTCACCAAGGCCGATCGCCTGCTCGGCTTCACCGAGTTCTTCTCGCTCCTTCCCGCGATGGAGCAGCGGCAGCTCTTCGGATGGGCGCGGCCGGGCGAGTACTCGCGGCCTTTCGAAGTCGAGGAGTTCGAGCAAGGGTTCCAAGAGCTGACCCAGGGCCTGCGCCGCTGGCGGATGAAGCTGATCGAAGAGGACATGCCGGCCGAGCAGCGCGACCGGCTCTACGTGCTCCCCGAGGAGTTCGAGACGCTTCAAGAGCCCCTGCGCGACACGCTGAGCCTGATCTTCAAGCAGAACGTCTTCGCCGAGCCGCTCTATCTGCGCGGGGTCTTCGTCACCAGCGGTCTCCAAAAGGGACGACCGATCGTCAAGGCCTGCGCCCAGCTCGTCTCGGGCGCCAGCCACGGGCCCGACGAGAAGGACCTCGGTGAGATCTTCGAGAAGTCGCGCACCTTCTTCGTGCGGGATTTCTACCGGCGGAAGGTGTTCCCCGAAGCCGGGTTGGTCAACCCGTCCAGTCAGTCGGTGCAACGGCAGGCCGTGCTGAGCAAGCTCGTCTACGGCTTGGGCGGGACGGTGGCCGCGATCGTCCTCGTCGTCTCCCTGTTCGGATTCTTCGGCGGCACCAACCAGTACGAGGATCTCGAGCGTGGCCTCCAAGGCCTGAGGGACTTCGAGAACGCCGGCGACGACGTCACGCGCCGGGCTCTGCTGCGCGCCCGCTCGATGGGCAACGCCATCGACGGCTTCGAGAACACGGGCGCCCTGGATCAGATGTTCCGATTGCTCGTCGGGAGCGACGCCGAAGTCCTCGAGGGCGTCGAGCGAACCTACGAGGACTTCGTCGCCGAGGAGCTGATCATCCCGTTCTTGGACGACCAGATGAACGGCCTGGTCGCCGGAGACTTGGTGCGCCAAGATCCCTTGCTGTATCAGAAGGCGCTCGCCTCGATGCTCGAGCTCTTCGAGGCGACGTCGCGGGGCTCGACGGACGAGGCGTCCTACTCGCTCGAGTCGATCTTCTCCTACGCACGACAACGCCCAGAGAAAGCCGGCCGGATCGTCTGGCCGACGGAGGGCGCCAGCGAGGAGATGTGGGGCCTCGGCGAGGCGTGGAAGCGCGCGATCGAAGGCGACGACATCGACGCTCCTCTTCACGAGTCCTCACGGAGCAAGATCGCCTCGGCCCTGGACGCGCTCCTCCGGGAGCATGGAGACGCGCTTCAGACGCATGTACTCAGGGACATCTGGGAGCGAGTGCTGTCGGCACACCTCGACTTCGATTATGCCCAGCTCGCCGAGCTCATCCCACGAAGCCGCGAGGGCAAGGATCCCTCTAAGCTGCACGAAGATCATCGCGTTCTGCACGCGGCGGTGTACGTCGATCAAGGCATTCAGACCATCCCGGCCAACGACGCGAGCTTCTCCACCGAGCTGCAGATCTGGAGCCATTGGCCCTCCCGCGACGCCATCGGTGGGTGGACCTACGACAAAGCGGCCGGCTTCCTGAATCGAAGGCCGACCGGCCTTCCGGATCCCGCCGACATCGTCAGCGGTTGGCGAAACGTCTGGGAGCGTTACCTCGACGCCCTCGTTCCGGACACGGGCCCTGAAGGCACGCTCGCCTCGATGCGGTCCGATCTGGCTGCCAAGATGCAGAGTCGCCTCGACGAGCTCGCACGCAGCTTGCCGCCGACGAACGAGATCGTGGCCTTCTGCGACTCCCCCAGCGTGGCGACGGCCGACGTCGCCACGCGCTTCGCCAAGATTCGGACGGCGATCGATCCGCTGGCCGCGAGCCTGCCGCGGCGAGAGCTGGAGCGCGACCCGGTGGTGAAAAAGCCGGAGAGTACAGGCTTGGCCGCGTTTGACGAAGTCTCCCAGTCGATGACCTCGTTCGTCGACTCCCTCATGGATGCTCCGGAGCAGGAGGCATTGACGAAGCTGGGAAACGTCGATCCGGTCTTTCGTCCACTCGAGTCGGCCTACGCGACCTGGAGCCAGTTCCGCTCGGCGGCCCCGGCCAAGCTCAACCGGGAAGCGATTCCGATCGTGACCGGTCTCGGCCTGCAGACCCTCGCGACGGCCGATGTGATCTGGGAGGCGATCGTCGGTGACGCGAGCAACTACACGCCCCAAGCGGTGAAGACCTTGCGGCACCGAGTCGCGGAGTGGTTTCGCCATCTTCAGGCCATGGAGGCACTCGCCGAGGGCGCTCAGAAGCGACAGCTCGAGTCGATCCGCTTGAAGCTCTCCGAGATCGTGAGTCTCTACGGAACGGATCTCCAGGAGCGTTGGCTCCAGAGCATCGCCGCCACTGGCTCCAAGTTGGAGACGATCACGAGCGCCACGACCTGGCAGGCCTACCGGCAGGCCGTCAGCGGTGAGCTGGCTGCGACGTGGCTCACCGAGACCCGGGCGGCGGCAGCACGCGTCGCCGGACGCGTGAGCGACGTCAAGCCGGCTTCGGGCTGGCGCACCGCCTCGCCGCTCGACCAAAGGTTGGCACAGCTCGAGGCCCTGTTGGCCAGCGCGACGACCTATCTCGATGGTCCGGTCGCCGAGTCGATTCGCATGTGGCGAGACACCGTCAAATTCTTGGACAAAACGGAGCAAGGCGCCCAAGGTGCGATCGAGCCGCAGATCATCGCCGAGATCCAACAGAGAAAGCCGCTGCAGGTGTTCCAGGCCTTCGAGGTCGCCTCGCCATTGGTGACGGAGCTGGAGGGCGAAGCGACGCGGCTGTTCCATGCCCCGATCCAAGCCGCCTTCCAAAAGGGCGTCCCACTCATCGGCGACGTCGCCAATCTCGCCTTCGACCAGGAGTGGGCTCAGCTCGGTCGAGACAACTTGCGCTCGATCAACGGCTATCCGATGCGCGCCGCCGTGCCCGGAGACAAGTTGATCACCGTGCCCGTCCTCAAGCGCTTCCTCTCGCCGAGCGATGGGTCACTCCGCGGCCTCCTGTTCAAATACCGCGGCTTCTACCCGACGGACTTCGCCACCGAGCTGGCCGAGGTCCTCGACCCGTCCGGCAGTGCGGGATTCGTCAAGGAGCCTTACGTCGCCAATGCGCAGCTCGATCGCCAAAGGCTCTCGACCGAGCGCAAGCGATTCGTTCGCAGCGCCGTCCTCCTGGGTCGCCTCTTCTTCGGCAGCGAGGAGGGCGTCCGCTTCCAAGTGCAGTGGTATCCCAAGCTCGTTCGCGCCAACAACCTGCTCTGGAAGCTCCAATGGCAAGGCGGCGATCGCTACCGCAAATTCAAGCTCTCGGGCCTGACGATCGAGAGCGAAGACGGTCGCCTCGACGTCCCCTACAACGAGCGCTACTTCGACTACACGGTGCCGGTGAGCTGGACCGTCAAGGAGTCGAGCCCGATCGAGCTGATCGTCAGCGAGTCGCCGGTCACGGACCTGCCTCCGGCCGAGAAGCAGGTCTTCGAATCGAGCAATTGGGCGCTCGCCGAGCTGATCTACGCCAACAACCCTCGGTTCGACCAAGGCTTGGTGCAGATCGAGATCACCCAGGAGGTCGATGACTCGACGTGGGTGTTCCCGCTCATCTTCCGCGACCTTCCCGAGATTCCGCCGGCCCTCCCCGACCTCGTCGACAGCGGCTGGCTCGACTCCTAGAGATGACCACCGAGAAGCTGACCCTCGCCGCCTACGGCAAGCTGCCACTCTCGAAGGAGTTCCTTCGGGTGGGCTGCGTCGGTGCCGGGCCGGTCGCCTTCAAGGACTGGGTCGATGTCGGCTTCTCCTCCACTGCCGAGGTGCATCGAGACGCCCCTCCCGATTGGTACCGGCGCGTTTTGTTCCTCGAGCCCGAAGGCCGCGAGGCCGTCGTCGCCTCGATTCGCGACAGCAGTGATGAAGGCGGCGAGCGGCGGTTTCCGTTCGCGGTGTTCGTGACCCTGAAGTCGCGTCCACTGCGCAGCCTGGCCGTCGGCGGATTGGCATTCGCCCTCGAGCCGTTCTGGGAGATGCTCGAAGACCGAAATCGCGACCTCGCGTCCGCGTCGGACCTCTCTTCGCTGCACCGGGAGCTGAGCGCAACGGTCAAGGTGTCCTGGGACAGTCGCTCGGCCGAGCGTCAGTACACGTTCTCGGCGCGCTCGTGCCCGTTCCTGCGATGGGCCGTGGGCCTCCCCGGGAACTCCCTGGCCTCGGCGACGACGCTGCTCTGGCGAGTCCGCAATCTCTTCCGTCGCCTGCGAATGATCCAGGACCCTTCGCAGAGCTTGGCCGTTCGCGTCCCGACGTCGGAGAGCGTCAGCTTGCTCGTTCAGACCGATCTGTGGCTGAACTTGGTCGCAAGGCACCTGGGTGTCTCCCAGCGGCTCCCGTTTCTCGCGCTGACTCCAGGCGAGATGGAGAACGGATCCCTCGCCATCATCTCCAGGCCGCTCCTCGAGAAGGACTTCGCCGTCCTTCCCAACGACGGTACCCGCGCCGTCGCCGGGCTGGTCGACCTCTGCGCCCCCGAGTCCGACATCGAGACCGACGGCTTCGCCGAGTTCTCGCGCGCGATCTCTCGGGAGCTCGGACGCTCGGACGTGATGCTCTCCCACCTCTGCGAGTCGCCGCTCCTGAGCTGAAGCCTGCCGCATTCGGACCGCCGGCTTCAGCCGGTCTCCGTGTCCTCCATCCGAGTGCCTTGGAGCGGACCCAGACCTCAGATCTGAAACTCCGTGGCCCGATGCCACGAGGGCGGAGTGTCGGCTTCACGACGCGCGATCGAAACCACAGCCCGCGTGACCGAAACGGGGAGCGGCTCCTGAGCTGGGAGCCGCTTCCTCGACGTTGCCGACTATCGAGCCAGAAGGTGCCGAACAAGGGGCCGCTCGGAGTGCGCTTGCCGGCACGGTGCGCCACGGCCCAAGCTCGCTCGTGCCAGCTTCCACCGACAGATGCCGTCACCGGCTCGCTCGGCTTGGGCACTCCGGTGAACTCGGCGTTCCACCATCGCCGATCGATCATCGCCGGGGGTGGGATTCTGCCCCTCAACCGAACAGACGCTTCCAAAATGGAGCGGCGTCGAGGGAGCTCAATGCTTCGAAGGCCTCGGCGGCGCTCGCGAAGCGCGCCTCTCGATCCTTCTCCAGGCAACGCTCGACGAACTCGACGAGTGCCTCCGGCAGGTCGAGGCCGTGCTCGATGAGGGGCTTGGGATCGGCCTTCTGTTGGATCTTCAGCCATTCGGTTCGCCGCTCGGGCTTCTCGAAGGGCATCTCGCCCGTGAGCATGCGATAGGCGAGGATCCCGAGCGAATAGAGATCGGCCCTTCCGTCCAGCTCGACGAGAGACGGGTCGTCGAGCGAGAACACCGTCAGATGGGCACACTGCTCGGGAGCCGCGTACTCGGGGGTGCAGGCTCGACACAGAGGGAACGCCGGGCCACCTTGGCGTTGGATAGCGGTCCGAATGGACTCCTCTTGCTCGCCTTCGATCTCGCCGGTCTCGGGGTCGACCCGATTCCCGCCGACGTACTGACCGATTCCGAAGTCGATCACCTTCACAAGAGGATCGCGGCCGACGCCCCTCGGAAGGAGGAACACGTTCTTCGGCTTGAGGTCGAGATGCAGCACCGAGCCGCCGCCCGGGAGCTCGTGAGCGGCCCGCAACGCGTTGAGGATTTGAAGCAGGATCGGCACGACGCGCACGGCCGGCAGCCGCTCTTCGCGGCGAATGACCGTCTCGAGATCCTCGCCATCGAGCAGCTCCATCACGAAGAAACAGGTCCCGTCGTCCTCCTGCTCGAAGCTCTTCCACTCGACGATGTTCGGCGAGCTCAGCCGGGTCACGCGCCGCGCTTCGTCCCGGAAGGCCGCGAGGTCCTCGGGCGCCGCTCGCGGGCTGAGCACCTTGATGGCCACGTGATATCCCAGGTGTAAGTCCGACGCCTCGTAGACCGCGCCGTAGCCGCCGGTGCCCACGACCCGATGGACACGGTACTTGCCGCACAGGACCTCGCCCGACAGGTCGGGATACTGGCCGTCGAGGAGCTCGGAGGTCGGCGCGTCGTCTTCGGAAGCGCGGCTCGAGGCCTCTTCCCCACGCGCTCGGCGCTTCGCTTCAGAGAACATGCCTTCGAGCTCACGCTCCAGCTCGAAGAGCTGGGTCGACATCTCGAGCTCGTCGCCCCCCAGCTCCGCGACCGCCCTCGGCGTCACGTCTTCCTCGTGAGTGCCACCGGCTGCCGAGTCCTTCAAGAGCGCCTCGACGGCGATGCGGACCGCCGCCCCCATTTGGCGCGCCGCCTCGACTGGATCCAGAGCAGAGATGCTCTCCGGCAGCTCCTCGAGGAGGAGCCGGCGCAGTCGCTCGGCGAGGTCCGACGATGCCGAGAGCTGTCCGGGCTCTCGGCCAAGCAGCCTTTCGAGACTTCGGAGAATCTCGGTCTCGAGGCTAGGCACCCGGTCCGAGCTCATCCGCCCTCCGATTGAGGAGATGGGCGGAGCCAACCTCCGTCTCTCCTCGAGTCGCGGCCGAACCGGCCAACGGGATCGCACATCGACCCATCCATCTCGAAGTCGGCATCCGGTGGAGAGGCCGGTTCGTTCTCGGCCACCCTCGGACACGATGCGGCCAACCGCCCCCAGCCTCATCTCTGGTCGGCGATCGTATCTCAGGCACCTTGCGAGCGCAACGAGAGCCGAATCTCGTCGGGGGCGCGACAGCGAGGGGTACTCGCCCGCCGTGGAGCGGACCTCCCCCAACGAACGTCAATCGCGGCCGGTTGCCGCCAGGGTTGTGGCAGTGCTTGGGTGCTTGGGTGCTTGGGTGCTTGGGTGCTTGGGTGCTTGGGTGCTTGGGTGCTTGGGTGCTTGGGTGCTTGGGTGCTTGGGTGCTTGGGTGCTTGGG
>JAVJTD010000521.1:0-4811 GCA_040219065.1 Planctomycetota bacterium | reverse complement strand
TCGGAGCGCCGGCTTCAGCCGGTCTCTGTGCTCTCCCTCCAGGCGCTTCGCAAGACCGGCTTCTCTCGTTCCGGTCTCTTTGTCCCCCGTTGAGTGTTCACCCGCTCACCTGGTCACTTGACCACCTGGTCACCTGACCACACGATCGCCACGGCACCACGGCACCACACCTCACCTCCCACCGAGCTGCTTCTCGATGCGTCCGATGATGTCGGTCGTCGATGAGCCGGCTCGAAGCGGTGCCAAGACGACTCGGCCGCCGTGGGACTCGACCCATTCGCGGCCGACGACGCCCTTCTCTCGCCAGTCTTCTCCCTTCACCAGGATGTCGGGGGAGACGCGCTCGATGAGCTTCTGGGGCGTGTCGTCGTCGAAGGAGGTGACGTAGGAGACGGTCTCGAGCCCGGCGAGGACGATCTGGCGCTCCTGCAAGTTCAGGATCGGACGACTGGGGCCCTTGATTCGGTGGATCGAGTCGTCGGAGTTGACGCCGACGATCAGGACGTCGCCGTGCTCGCGCGCGAAGCTCAGGTACTCGATGTGTCCAGGGTGGATGAGGTCGAAGCAGCCGTTGGTGAAGACGATCCGCTTGCCGCTGCGGCGCAGGGACGCGACGACGTCCTCGAGCTCTGCGCCTTGGAGGATCTTCGAGGCGCCGAAGACATCGCGGCCACCTAATGCGGTCTGCAGCTCGGCTGGAGTGACCGCCGTGGCACCGACCTTGCCGACGACGACGCCAGCGCCGGCATTGGCGAGGGCGACGGCCTCGGGCCAATCGAGACCGCCGGCGCGACCGAGCGCCATCAAGGCGATCGCCGTGTCGCCAGCACCGGTCACGTCGTACACCATCCTCGCCTTGGTCGGAATGCGGATGCCGCTGCCCGAGCGCTCGCGGACGTACATGCCGTCGGGGCCGAGCGTGATCACGATCGCTTGCAAGTCGAGCTCGCGCAGGAACTGCTCGGCTGCCTTCTCGAGATCCGAGTCGAGAGACAAATCGTGCCCGATCGCGGCACTCGCCTCGGCGCGATTCGGGGTGATGGCCGCCGCGCCGCGGTAGCGCGAGTAATCCTGCCCTTTGGGATCGATCAGGACAGGGATCTCCTTGCGCTTCCCGGCTTGGATCGCCGCTTCGATGAGCGAAGGCGGCAGGGCGCCCTTGGCGTAGTCCGAGAGGAGGATCGCATCGACCTGGCTCGCCAGCGAGACGACCTGCTGGACGAGGCGATGCTCGAGGTCTTCGCGCAGGGGAAGGACTTGCTCGTGATCGACGCGGAGCACTTGCTGCTTGCTCGCGATGAGCCGCGTCTTGACGACGGTCGGGCGATCGTCGAGGCGGGGAACGAGCTCGGTGTCGATGCCGAGATCGCCCAGCTCTCTCAAGAGCTCGTGCCCGTGTGCGTCCTCTCCGACGAAGCCGCAGATCGAGACCTGGGCGCCCATCACGGCGAGGTTGCGCGCGACGTTGCCGGCACCACCGAGACGATGCTCCTCGCTCTGGACGTGCAGGACTTGGATGGGTGCTTCCGGGGAGATGCGCTTGACGTCGCCGAAGACGTAGCGGTCGAGGATCAGATCGCCCGCCACGAGGATCTTGGGTCTGGCCTTGCGCTCGAGGAAGTCGAGGATCGTCTCGCTCACGAGGCTTCTCCCAGCCGGCTCTGCTCGATCAGGATGCCCTGGTGCAAGAGCGGCACGAGGATCTCGTGCTGTCCGACGATGGCGATGCCGTGCCCGGACGGGCGGCCGATGACGTTCACGCGACCTCGGTAGTGCTGGATCATGTCGAGATTGGCGGTAGTGAAAGCATGCGGTGCGCCGTCCTGCAAGTTGCGCGCGATCGTGAGGGCCTTGAGAAAGACCTCGGGAAGGAGGACAGCCGAGCCGAGATTGAGCCAGATGCCGCCCTCGAGCTCGGCCACCCCGCGCGTCAGCACACGGAAGTCCTCCATCGTGGCCGCACCCCAGGCCGCGCCATCGACCTCCGCCCCCATGTGAACGATGTCGGTGCCGAGCGCCACGTGGACGGTGGCCGGCTTGCCCAGCCGTGCAGCGCACGCCAGGAGGCTTCGATCGGCGTGCGGCGCATTCGCCTCGAGCAACGCCTCACCGAGCGCTCTCCCCAAGCCAACGCCATCCCGATGGCACCGGCGCACGGTCTCGTTGAAGAAGTCCGTCGTCTCGCGCGCCATCCCGAACGAGCCGTCCTGGAGCGACTCCCCGACGTCCTCGCTCGTCGCCCCGATCAAGGCGATCTCGACGTCGTGAATCGCTCCCGCGCCATGAGTCGCGATGCCCGTGACGAGGCCCCGCTCCATCAGATCGATGAGATGCGGCCCGACTCCCACCTTCACGACGTGCCCGCCGAAGGCTGTCCAGCAGGGCGCGCCCCGACCATGCGCCGACGCGATGCCACGCGCCAGCTCCTTGAGACTGCTGGCACCGAGCAAATCGGGAAGGTTGTCCCAGAAGGCAGCCACGCCCTCGCCCGGCGGCTCCACCGTGCCGAAGCGGGACAGGTCGACCAGGTTACGCCGCTCGGTCAGCGGATATCGTTTGAGCTTGTTCAGATCCATGAGAGCCGTCATCGCGTCTAGCCGGATCACCCCTCGTCACCGGCGGCCTGATTTCAGCACAACCGGCCAGAGAGGCCAAGAGTGAGGGGAGGTCGAGCCGAAAGCGATTGGATCCGCTTTCTGAAACCGCAGTGTCCCAGGGATGCGGAGTGCCCAAGTCGAGCGAGTCCGTGAGTGAGACCTCCCACGAGCGAGCTTGGGCCGGGACTGCCCGCTGCGTGGCCCGCTGCGGGCAGGATGCCCGCGCTCCCAGTGTAGGACCGCCTGCAGATCCCCTCGGCTTCTCCCGATGGTATGATCCCCGCCATGAACCGCTTCCTCGAGATCGTCTCCGGGCGGAACCGGGGAGTCCTCGCCGCGGTGGCTCGGGCTGGGCTCCGTGTGCTGTCTTGGCTCTTCGGGGCATTGGTGATGTTGCGCGGCCAACTCTACGATCGCGGGATCCTCCCATCACGATCTGCTCCCGGTCCGGTCCTCTGCGTCGGCAATCTCACGGCCGGCGGCACCGGAAAGACACCGCTCGTCGAGTCGGTTGCGCGACACTTGATGAGCGCTGGTCACCGGGTCGCCATTCTCGGACGGGGCTACGGCGCATCGGAGGCGGGACAGCTCAATGACGAGCTGATGCTCCTGCGGGACAACCTCGCTGGCGCCATCGTGATCGCCGATCGGGACCGCGAACGGGGAGCTCGAGAGGCCTTCGAAGCTGGAGCGGATGTCATCGTGATGGACGACGGGTTCCAGCATCGGCGCCTTCGCCGGAGCCTCGACATCGTGGCGATCGACGCAGCCAACCCCTTCGGCTTCGGTCATCTCTTGCCTCGCGGACTGCTCCGGGAGCCCGCGAGCGCCCTGCGCCGCGCGGGTGCCGTCGTGATCACCCGCTGCGATCGCGGGGACGCCTCGAGCCTCGAGAAGATCGAGCGCGCCGTGCGCACGGCGTCGGGACCCATCCCGATCGTCCGCTCGGAGCACCGGCCGGTCGAGATCGTCGCTCCGAGCGGAGAGGCCTTACCGATCGCCTCCGCGCGCGGACGGCGCGTCTTCGCCTTCGCCGGCCTTGCAAACAACGAGGCCTTCTTCGAGACGGTTCGCGAGGCGGGCGCCGAGCTGGTCGGGCAACGGTCGTTCCCCGACCACCACGCCTACGATGGCGAGGAAGTCTGGGCGCTCGTCCGAGAGGCCGAGGCTCTGAATGCCGATTGGATTCTGACGACTCAGAAAGACGCCGTGAAGCTGCGGGAGCGATCCGGATCCGAGGCGATCTACTGGCTACGCATCACGCTGTGCTTCATCGGCGAGCCGACCGATCTTTGGAAGCGCATCGAATCGGTCGTGGGCAAAGGGGTGTCGATCTCATGAAGTCCTCGCAGAAGGGCAACCGCCGATCCTTTCTCGTGTGGGGCCAGTACCTGGTCTTTCGCGCGGCTGTCTTGGCCGTTCGGCTGCTGCCGACGAGCTGGGCGAGAGGGCTGGGACGATTGCTCGTGGGTCGCCTCGGATACCACGTGTTGAGTCGAGCGCGGCGCCGCGGGATGCAGAACTTGATGGAGCGACTGGGCTCCACGCAAGATGAGGCCGAGCGGACGATGCGCGCCGTCTTCTTCCATCTGGGCGAGCTCTGCGTCGAGTTCTTGTTGATGCCGAGGTTCGTGAAGAAGGATCTCGAGCGCCTGATCCGCTTCGAGGATCCTCAGGTTCTCGAAGAGCTCGAGCAGCGTCGGACAGGCGCCGTCTTCGTCACCGGACACCTCGGAAACTGGGAGCTCCTCGGCGCGACGACGGCGCTCTACGGACTCCCGCTCCACTCGATCGCCCGAGTCCTGGACAATCCGCTCGTCGGAGACTTCGTGATCCGCGAGCGCGAGCAGTTCGGGCAGAAGATCATCGACAAGCGCAACTCCTGGAGCACGCTGTCGGGCTTCCTCGGAGAAGGGAAGTACCTCGGCTACCTCGTCGACCAAGATGCGCGACGCCGCGGAGCGTTTGTCGAGTTCTTCGGCATCCTCGCCTCCACGACGAGGGCACCCGCGCTGCTGGCCGTGCAGCACGGTGCGCCGATCGTCTGCGGCTGCGCCGTGCGCGAGGACGGCTGTTTTCGAATCCGACTCGCCGAGCCCATCTGGCCGAACCGGGCCGCCAAGGATCGTCAGGCAGAAGTTAGACGGCTCACGCAGGCCTACACCAAGGTGCTCGAAGGCTGGGTCCGAGAGTTTCCCGAGCAGTGGATGTGGA
>JAVJTD010000502.1:0-48726 GCA_040219065.1 Planctomycetota bacterium | reverse complement strand
GAAGATGTTGCCCTCTTCGATCAGAGGTCGGATGTGCCGGAAGAAGAAGGTCAAGAGCAAGGTGCGGATGTGGGAGCGGACGACGTCTGCATCGGTCATGATGATGACCTTGCCGTAGCGCAGACGGCTGATGTCGAAGTCCTCGGCGCCGATCCCCGTGCCCAACGCCGTGATGATCGTCTGAATCTCGAGATGGTTCAGCATCCGGTCGACGCGCGCCTTCTCGACGTTCAGGATCTTACCCTTGAGCGGCAGGATCGCCTGGTAGCGGCGATCGCGGCCCATCTTGGCCGAGCCACCTGCCGAGTCGCCCTCGACCAGGTACAGCTCGGACTCGTCCCGGTCTCGGCTCTGGCAGTCGGCCAGCTTGCCAGGAAGGCTTCCCGACTGGAGGACTCCCTTGCGCCGCACCAAGTCACGCGACTTACGCGCCGCTTCTCGGGCCCGCGCCGCGGTGATGGCCTTCTGGACGATCGACTTCGCGACCGCCGGGTGCTCCTCGAGGAAGGTGCTGAGCTGATCGCCGACGATCGACTCGACGATGCCCTGGACCTCGCGGTTGCCGAGCTTGATCTTCGTCTGACTCTCGAACTGGGGATCGGGCACCTTGACGCTGATGACCGCCGTCAAGCCTTCCCGGTAGTCGTCACCCTGAGGCGGGTTGTCGTCCTTGAAGATGTTCCCGTTCTTGCCATAGGAATTGAGCACGCGAGTCAAGGCGGACTTGAAGCCACTCAGGTGGGTGCCGCCCTCGATCGTGTGGATGTTGTTCACGAACGAGAAGAGGTTCTCTTGGTAGCCGTCGTTGTACTGGAGAGCGACCTCGACGACATGCCCGCTGTCCTCTTTCTCGAAGTGGATGACATCGGGATGAACCGTCTCACGGTTGGCATTCAGATCGGCGACGAACGCCCGCAGACCCTCGGGGTAATGGAAGACCTCCCCCTTGCCACTCGCCTCGTCCTCGAACTCGATTCTCAGGTCGCGTGAGCCCATCAGGTAGGCGAGCTCGCGGAGGCGCTTGGCGAGAATGTCCGTGGAGAAGTCCGTCTCCTCGAAGATGCCGGTGTCGGGCTTGAACGTCACCTTCGTGCCTCGGCGATCGGTCGGGCCGATCTCCTTGAGCTCGCTGGTCGCCGCTCCGCGGGAAAAGGTCTGACGATAGACGGTGCCATCGCGATAGACCTCGACCTCGAGCCACTCCGAGAGAGCGTTCACGACCGAGACGCCGACACCGTGGAGTCCGCCCGAGACCTGGTAGCTCCCTTTGTCGAACTTACCTCCTGCGTGCAGCTTGGTCAGGATCACCTCGAGCGCGGACTTGCCCTCGCTCTCGTGGAAGTCGACGGGAATGCCACGACCGTCGTCGATCACGGTTACCGACTGGTCGGGGTGCAAGATGACCCGGATCCAACGGCACTCACCGGCGAGCGCCTCGTCGATGCTGTTGTCGACGACCTCGTGGACCAGATGGTGGAGACCGCCCGAGGACGTGTCGCCAATGTACATCGCTGGGCGCTTGCGAACGGCCTCGAGACCCTCGAGCACCTTGATCGAAGTCGCGTCGTATCGACGATCCGACTGAGCGTCAGTCATTTGCGGAATGGACCCTTCTCGCTCTGCACCGATGCGTGGACGAAGGAGACGGCCGCTCCGATGGAACGGCCGAGAAGGATGACTCGGAACCGGATCAGCGTGGACGCCGCCCCGGTCGCACCCGAAGATCGACGACGCCGGCAGTCGGCATGTCGCTTCGAAACGCCTCCAAAATCCCCTCTCGCCGAAAGGCCGCCACTTCGTGGAGACGAGCTGCCGAGTCGGCCTCGACGAGGAGAACTCCGCGTCTCAGCGATACGACCCGCAACCCCGAGCCAAGCGGTTCCCCCACAGTCTGCCTGAGAAAGCGCGTCAGCTCGGCGTGACTCTCCTGCGACGCGGCTGCCGCTTTCGGTAACCAGTCAGAGAGCACGTCTCCCAGGCGTTTGGGACCTTGGTCTCGCATCGCAGAATTCTACCAGAGGCGCACCGGAGGAGACAGTTCGTTTTTTGTCCGGACTTCTCCTCCAAGGTGAGCCTGGAGTGAGATTTAAGAGAGGCTCCCCACCTTAGACCGTCACCGGCATGACCACGTAGACGAAGCTCTCTCCGAGAGTGAACTTGGCGGCCTGGGATCCATTGGTGAAATCCATCGAGATCACCTCGTTCTCCGCCACCTTCAACGCCTCGGTCAGGAACTCGGGGTTGAAGGAGATCTCGACCGGCGGACCCGAGTAGGCCACGCCTTCCATCCGGATCTCCGACTGACCGACACCCGAGCTGTACGATTTGAAGATCAGCTCCTCACCGTTGAACTCGAGCCGAACGGTCCGCGAGTCCACCGTCGTCAGGAGCGCCGAGCGCCTCGCGTTGGCCAGGAACCGATCGCGGTCGAGCTCGACCCGATACTCGCTGTGATCGGGAATCACCTTTTCGTAAGGGGCGAACTCACCTTCGACCAGCCGGGTCGCCAGCTCCGCGCGGGGTGTGCGGACCATGAGCTGCGACTCGCCGATGTTGAGCTGGATCAGGAGATCCTCGCCCTGGATCAGGCGGTTGACCTGCTGCATCCCCCGAGACGGGATGATCGCCGACTTGGGCTCCGACAGTCCAGTCTCGACCGGACTCTCGATCAACGCCATCCGGCGACCGTCGGTCCCGACCATCCGCACTCGCTCGGAGTCCATCCACAGAAGCACGCCGTTGATGGCGTACCGCGTCTTCTCCCGGGCGGTGGCGAACATGGATCGCTCCGAGAGCCGGACGAACTCCTTCGCCGGAATCTCGACAACCTGGCTCACGTCGAAGGTCGGAACGAGCGGGAAATCGTCCGCCTGATCGCCCATCAGCTCGAAGTAGCCGTCCGAGTAACGGATCTTGATCGCTTCCTCGACACTCTCGATCTCGATCGTACCGTCCCCGATCTCGCGGACGATCGCCTGCAGCTCACTCGCCGGCGCGACGATCTCGCCCGGACGCGTCACCTCCACCGCGTGGACCTGAAAGCGAATCGCCATCTCCAGGTCCGTCGCTTGGATCTCGAGCCCCTCGTTCTCACGAGCGATGAGCTTGACGTCACGCAGGATCTTCTTCGGAGACTTCGGCGAGACGATGCCTCCAGCGAGGGCCAATCCGTCGAGAAGCTCCAGACGAGCACAGGTGATCTTCATCGGTGAGACCTTGAATCGTTCCTGAAAGAAGATCTGAGAATGAGATCTATCTTTCCTTCTTCATCTTCTTGAGTCGCCTGAAAATTGTGGACAACTCGAGAGGGGTTTTCACAAGGTACGAGCAGAATTGACGTTGGAGGCCAGAGTCTGATCTTGCCGCTGTGTAGGGGCCGGGGAGGAGACTCTCAAAACTCTCCGAGTTGTGCACCACTGTTCATGAGCTTTTTCAACACGATTCCGACAGTCCACGATCCATCCCGGTGATTCGACAGATTGTTCAGAGGTTATCCACATCGCGTTACAGCCGGTTTTCGAGGTGAGGAATCCAAAAGGGCGAGGTCGAAATCCTGAAGAATATGTCATAAGGCGAGGATGTGCCTGGCATGTATCGGGGGAACGGGACGCGCTGGCGGACGGTGAACTCGCCGGTCCTGGAACGTTATCTACCAGTTATCCACTCTGACGCGCATCGGGGGACCTCATCAGGACGACCCATTGCGCAGGCGATTCACGAACCGATCCACTACGACGCGGACATTATCGTCGGTCTCGAGGAGCTTCTGGACCTTCTCGTAGGCGTACAGGACGGTCGTGTGGTCGCGACCACCGATGTAGCCTCCGATCTCTTCGTAGGAATGCCCGGTGAGCTTGCGAGCGAGGTACATCGCGAGCTGCCGAGCAAAGGCGATCTGCTTGGTGCGACGACGCGCCAAGAGATCGGAGATCTTGAGGTCGTGATCTTCTGCGACCATCTGGAGGATCGCGTCGAACGTCACCGCGTTGGCCGACGGAGCGATGACGTCTTTCATCGCCTCCCTCGCCAGGCTCAAGGTGATGGGCGAGCCGTTCAACGAGGCGTAGCCGACGGTCTTGAGGACGGCACCCTCGATCTCGCGGATGTTCTGGCTGAAATTCTCGGCGAGGAACTGGGCGACGTCGTCAGGAAGATCTCGCCCACGAGCCTTCGCCTTCTTCTTGATGATCGCCATCCGAGTCTCGTAATCCGGTGGCTCGATCTCGGCGACCATGCCCCACTTGAAGCGAGAGACGAGGCGATCCTGAAGACTCGGGATCTCTTTCGGAGGGCTGTCGCTCGAGAGCACGATCTGCTTCTTCGCGTTGTAGAGCGTGTTGAACGTGTGGAAGAACTCCTCCTGAGTTCGCTCCTTGTTCGCGAGGAAGTGGATGTCATCGACCAGGATGATGTCGCCATGCCGGTAGCGATTCCGGAAGGCGTCGAGATCGCCGTTCTCCACGGCCGAGATGAAGTGGTTTATGAACTCCTCGCAGGAGAGATAGAGGATGCGAGTGTTCGGGTTGCGCTCGAGCAACGTGTGACAGATCGCCTGTAAGAGGTGCGTCTTCCCCAGACCGACCGAGCCGTGCATGAAGAGCGGATTGTAGACCGTCGCTGGCGACTCACTGACGGCGAGGGCCGCCGCATGGGCCAGACGGTTACCTGGACCGACCACGAAGTTCTCGAACTTGTACTGGTCGTTGAGGTGGAAGTCCGGCTGCCGGCCCCGTTCCACGGTCAGGGGAAGCGTAGGCGAGGATGAGGGTGAGGGTGAGGGTGAGGTCCCAGGGCCCGGGGATGCGGAGGGAGCCGGCGCTGCCGAGCGTGACTCCCCGTGGACCGAGGTGTCCGAGCTCGAGCCGTTAGTGGACGATTCGGTCTCAGGCGCATCGATGACCTCGATCTCGATGAGGAGAGCCTGCGAGAGAACTTGTTCGACAGACTCCTTCAAGGTCTCGAGGTAGTAATCCTGCAACCAGTTTCGAAGGAAGACGTTCGGAACGCCGATCCTGAGCTTCGACTCGTCGAGGCCGAGGAGCGTCACTCGCCGGAACCAGGTCTCGAAGCGCTGTCGGTTCAATTTCGATCGGATGTCGGCGAGGATCTGTTTCCAGAGGAACTCGGACTCCGGAAACTGCTCTTCGGTCACGATCATCGGGATCCCCCAAAGCCTGCCCAATGGTCGGAATGGACGCACGAAAACACGCTCTGCAAAGCCCCTCGGGCGGGCGCAAGATCTGACGAAGGATTGTGCTGGGTGCGGGATGGCTGGATGTGAGGTGAGACAAGAACCACCACGGGAGACCGACCTTATTGAGCACCTCGGGGACTGTCAACAACATTCGATCGGGGGACCGAATCGCCGATCGTATCGGGTGTTTCGAGCCCTTTTTAGGATGTGGAAAAAATGGTTCGAGACCCCGGGGAAGGAAGGGGAGGCGCAGGTGCGGTAGGGTATGTGGCTCGCCAGGCTCGGGGTCCAGACAGCCGGTTCGATGAGAACGGACCGGACGTGGGTCTCCGACGAAGATCGCCGCGACAGGAGTGTGCAGCGCATGCTGATCGTCATCGATAACTACGACTCGTTTACCTACAACCTCGTTCAGGCCTTCGGCCAGCTCGGCGCCGAGATCGAGGTCCACCGCAACGATCAGATCGGCATCGATCAGCTCCTCGCCAAGAAGCCGGACAGGATCGTCATCTCGCCGGGGCCCGGTACCCCGGCGCAAGCCGGGATCAGCCTGGAGGTGATCAAGAGGCTGGGCGGCGTCGTACCGCTTCTCGGAGTCTGCCTGGGTCATCAGTGCATCGGAGAGGCGTTCGGGGCGCGGGTGGTGAGAGCCGACCGGCTGATGCACGGTAAGACGTCCGAAATTCGGCACGATGGCCAGGGCGTCTTCGAGGGGCTCCCGACCCCGTTTTGGGCAACGAGGTATCATTCACTCATTATCGATAAACACTCATTACCTCCTCAGCTCGAAGTCACGGCTTTCACGGATCGGGACGAGGTCATGGGCGTTCGGCATCGTGAGCTCCCGATCGAGGGGGTCCAGTTCCACCCCGAGTCCTTCCTGACCGAGGAGGGACTCGCCCTGATGGAGAACTTCCTCAAATGACATCGGACGCGACCTTCATCGAACGACTGATCGAAGCGCAGGGGCAGAAGGAGTCTTTAGTGATCGTGGGCTTGGACCCGCACTTGGATCTCCTGCCACCCGACCTGGTAGCGCGCGCTCGTGAGGAGACGGACTCCGCACTGGCCGCGGCGATCAGCGCGTGCCGGACCTTCTGCTTGGAGGTCTTGGAAGCCGTCGCGGGAGCTTGCGTCGCGGTGAAGCCACAGATCGCCTTCTTCGAGCAGCTCGGCAGTGGTGGGATCGCGGTGTTCGAGGAGGTGGTTGCTCGGGCGCAGTCAATGGGACTTGCGGTGATCGGAGACGTCAAGCGCGGCGACATCGGCTCGACGGCTGCGGCGTATGCCCGGGCTTGGCTTGGGGGCACGATGCTCGGGAACGATCCACTTCCGGGTCCTCGGCTGGACGCGCTGACGGTGAACCCTTACTTGGGCAGCGACGGGATCCGACCGTTCGTGGAGCGGGCAGCGGCAGGAGGGCAAGGTCTGTTCGTGCTGGTTCGGACGAGCAATCCTTCTTCAGGCGAGCTTCAAGACCTGGTGTGCGGCGAAGACGGCGAGGCTCTCTTCGAGCGGGTGGGCCGGTTGGTGTCCGAGTGGGGACGGGACCTCATCGGACCGAGTGGACTCAGCGACGTGGGAGCGGTGGTCGGAGCGACGTATCCGGAGAGCATGGCGACGTTGCGGCGCGCGCTTCCGACGGTTCCATTCCTGGTGCCTGGCTTCGGAGCTCAAGGGGGCGGCTCGGAGTCGATCGCTGCGGCGCTGAACCCGGACGGTCGAGGGGCGTGGGTCAACGCATCGCGCTCGATCCTGTTCGCATACCGGGATCGTCCCGGAGTGGACTGGCGGGACGCGGCGAAGATTTCGGCCGAGTCGATGCGTGAGGAACTCTGGCGGATTCGCTCTCAGCAGCAGCGGACGTGAGCCTAGCGGACTCTCAGTAGCCCTGTTCTTCGCGATTGAGTATCGCGTTGAGCTTACGGAGCGCCTCATTCTCGATCTGGCGGACGCGCTCACGAGTCAGGTTGATCTGCTCGCCGATCTCTTTGAGGGTGCATGGCTTCTTTCCGTCGAGTCCGTAGCGGAGGCGGAGGATCTTGGCTTCGCGCTCGTCGATGGCGTAGAGGAGCTCTTCGATCTTCTTGAGCTCCCAGGCGTCGAAGAGGGCCTCATCGGGCTTCTTGTTCTTGTGGTCCTCGATGAGGTCGGACATGGACCGCATGACATCGAGGCTGATCGCTTGGTTGGTCGAGGTCGAGGTGCGGATGGCGCGCTTGATGATCCCGAGGTTTTCGATGGGGATGTTCAGCTCGTGGGCGACCTCGTTCATGGTTGGCGTTCGCCCGATCTTGTACTGGAGCTCGGCGGCGGTGCTCTTCCATTTCGAGATGATCTCGACCATGTACGAGGGGATGCGCACAGTCTTGACGGTGTTGATCAGCGCTCGTCGAATCGACTGTTTGATCCACCAAGTGGCGTAGGTGCTGAACCGATTATCGCGGCCTGGGTCGAAGCGCTCGACGGCCTTGAGAAGGCCGAGGTTGCCTTCTTCGATGAGGTCCATGAAGGGCAAGCCGCGATTGACGTAGCTCTTGGCGATGCTCACGACGAGGCGGAGGTTGGCCTGGATCATTTGATCTCGGGCCGCTTCATCCCCTTGTTGCACCAGGCGGGCGAGCTCTTTTTCCTCGGCAGCCGTCAACAGATCGATGCGGTTGATTTCCCGGAGATAAGTCTCCAGGTCCCGTTCCTGGAACGGTTGCCTTGGTGCCATTCGTCGACGGTCCTCCCACGGTCGGCCTCATTGGTTCAGCTCCTCCAGCAGGATCGACCTCGACATCCCTTGGACTTGAATCGCCGGAATCATTTGCCGGTCCTTCGCAGCGTCAGTAGGCGTTGCGCTCGAATAGGACCCGAATGCCGGTCCAGAGCAGGATCCGGACATCGAGGGTCAGCGACCAGTTCCGAAGGTAATAGAGGTCGTACTGAATTCGCTTCCGGATCGAGCTGTTTCCTCGCCAGCCATGGATCTGCGCCCATCCGGTGAGACCGGCCTTCATCCAGTGGCGCTGAGCGTACCGCGGATAGCGATGTCGAAATTGTTCGACGAAGTGGGGTCGCTCGGGTCTCGGACCGACGAGGCTCATGTCGCCCTTGAGTACGTTCCAGAGCTGGGGGAGCTCGTCGAGGGACCAGCGACGCAAGAAGCGCCCGAGTGGCGTCGTCCGTTCGTCGTGGTCGGTGGCGAAGACTGGTCCGGAGTCGCTCTCTGCACCGAGCCGCATGGTCCTGAGCTTGAGGATCTCGAAAGGACGACCATCGAGGCTGACCCGGGTTTGACGATAGAGGGCGGGTCCCCTCGATGTGGTTCGGACGAGTCCGGCCAGGATCAGGAGGATCGGGGAGAGGACGGCGAATGCGGTGCCTCCAACGAGAACGTCGAAGGCTCTCTTGACGAGTAGAGAGTGACCGGTCAGTGGGGAGCCTTGTAGGACGGCGGTGCAGGCATCGGCCGCGACATCGATGCGATAAGCGGCGGAGGTGATCAGGTCGAGGTCGAAGACGAGCTCGAGGGCGACGATCTCGCGGCTCAGGGCGCGTGAGGCTTGGCGGATCTGGCGAGGCTGGAGACTGGTGACATCGACGAGGACGCGGTCGATCCGGTGAGCACAGACGGTCCTTTGGACTTGTTCGATGTCTCCGAGTGGAGGCGCGAGGCTAGTGGGGGTGTGGTCGGCAGTCTGGTCGGTGTTCCAACCGACGATCTCGATCGGCGAGTGGGCTCTGCGCTGGATGCCAGCGGCGAACCGTTTCAGCGCGGAGGGAGCGGCGAGGAGGAGAACGCGCTCGGGAATCGACCGGAGCTGGTTCTTGTAGCGATCGAAGAGCTCGCGGGAAGCCGTCAATCCGCTGGCGAGGATGATGATCCAGGCGATGAAGAATCCGCGGGAGAACTCGAAGGCTCTTAGAAAGAAGGCTGCCGAGGCGAACAGAGCAGCGATGGAGAGTGCGGCGAAGGGCCAGCCCCATCTTGGAGGGGGATTCTGGAGCACCTCGGGTGCGTACCAACTCTTGCGGTCGTAGAGGATTTGTTGGAGGACGACTGCGACGAGACTGGCACCGAGGTACCAGATGAAGGGGGGAACACCCTTGGGGGAGGGGAACCACCCGGTCTGGAACCGGAGGAGGTAAGCCAAGTGCACCGAAGCCGCGACGATGAGGATCTCGGTCAGTCGAAGGCGAGCGAGCGCTGATTGTGCTCGATCGACTTGCATAGGGCTCTCCGGTGGGTGGGTGGGTTGAGTGGATTCTAGGCGCTTTCGTGGTTGCCAGGCTGGCTTGACGGCGCGCAGTTTATCTCAGGTCCATGGCGAGGCGGTCAAGCGGCGAGCGATTTGCGATCGCGGGGAGCGGGATAGGGGCGGGTTGGTGGGGGTCATGGTGGATCGGGAGCCGTAACCTGGGCTCGGGGCTCGTCTTGACACTGGGTGGCGTGGCTGATAGTGTGCCCCGAGTAGGTCATAAACCTCTTTCCTAGATGCATCTTAGGAGCCCGAGATGGAAGACTCTCTTCGTCAGATGATCACGGAGGAGGACTTCCGGGGAGAGTTGACGGGACCGCTGTCGGACTTTCTGGCGGTGACGCGTCAGTTTCGGGGGATGCTGGAGAAGGACAGCTTCAGGCAGTATCTGAGCTTCTTAGGTGAGCGGGCGCACGAGCTGGAGAGCTTTCTTGACGAGTACGGCGCGCGCTCGAATCGGACGTATGCTTTCGTGGTCAAGCTGGTGGCTTCTTCCCGTTGGATCGCCCGCGGCCTGTTCGCGTTGGAGCATTTGGGGTCGCGGTTCGGGAGCTACGTGAAGGGTGCTGCGTCCGGGGAGCACCAAGACTTGTTGAGGGAGCTTCGGCAGACGACGGAGCTGTTGCGAGGCTCTCTCGAGTCGCTGCATGCGGCGCTGGAGGAGGAGGCGAGCACTTTGTCCTGTCTCGAAGTGCGCTCGACCTTCGAGGGCGCGGACTCGGTTCCGGGAACGAATCCGGGCCGACGTGTGCTGCCTCAGAATCTGGGTGACGGCGAGGATGTGCTGGAGGAGGAGCAGCGGATCATTGAGATCGCGTCCCGTTTTGCCCGAGTGCAGGACGAGATCGGCAAGGCGAATATTACGGGACCTGAGGAGAGCGTCGCCGTCATCCTCAAGTCGGTTCGCTCTTACTACGACGAGGAGCGGGCTCGTCGTTTGGAGGCGGCGATGCACGGCTTGCAGGCGAAGTACGACACGTACGTGCGCGGTACTGGTCTGGAGCGAGCTCATCCGGACTTGACCGAGCTTCGCGGAGTAGCCTCGATCTGTCTCCATCTCTTGGAGGCAGGCACCAACCTGATCCACTTCTACGAGCGTCACGAGAGTGGAATCCGTCAGGAGGAGGCGACGGATCGGATCGCCCGAATCGTGGACGACAGCATGATCTTGGAGAGGGTTCACAACTTCGTGTTGTTGTTCGTGTCCAGGTATGCACGTCGAGGGCGAGAGATCGCGGACCGACTGATTCCGAACTTCACGAAGGATGTGACTTGCGACCTGACGGTGCCGTCGGGAACCTGGGTGCACGTTCGTCCGGCACATCGAATCGTCGGGATCGTGAATCACTACGGTTCGCCGGTTCAGATCGAGATCGACGGAGAGAGCTGTGAGGCGAACTCGATCCTTCAGGTGATGATGTTGATGGGAAGTCATCCGGACACTCGGGTGATTCGATTCAGGGGCGATGAGAAGCCGCTGCGGGACCTGAAGCTGCTCTTCAAGGCGGATCTCGGTGAGAGCGACAAGCCTCTACCGGAAGAGCTGTCGTACCTGGGCTGACTAGAGGCAAGTCGTCGCCGCCAGCTCCACGTGGAACCCTCGATCTACTTTCTACTTCGTCGACCGTTCAAAGTGGTCGGCTTGTTCCACGTGGAACGTCGAGGGGCTCCGGTCCTGGTTAACAAGTGTTCGTCGACGTGGAGCCGCCGATCTGTTTCGTCGACCACTCGAGGGTGGTCGGCTTGTTCCACGTGGAACGTCGGGGCCTCGGTCCTGGCTAGCAAGTGCTCGACGTGGAGCCGCCGATCTGTTTCGTCGACCGCTCGGGGGGTGTCGGCTTGTTCCACGTGGAACGTCGGTGGGCCCCGGTCCTGGCTAGCGGGTGTTCCACGGGGAACAGCTGGCCGACCTCGGTTTGCACCCGGGCCGAACCAGGGCAACGACCCAGAAAGTCACCTCGCGGATCGCTTGGCGATCAGGCCCCGGACGGCCACCGCAATCAGCCACCAGGAGCCTACCTGAAACGCAAGGAACATCGGCTCCCACTCGCTGGATTGCAGAGAGTCCTCCCCCGTGACCAAGAGGAAGGAGCGCCCGAAGTCCGGCAACAGGCTCCACAGAAGGTGTCCGCCTCCGGCTGGGCGGACGAACCCCAGGAGAAGGAGAGACATCCAAGCCCCGCTCACCGCCGGCTTTTCGTTGGTGGTCAAGACCACGACCGCGGCAACCAGGCCGAGGTGACCGAACCATTGCGAGAAAGCCCACCCGACTCTCAGGCCGTCCCAAGGCGGACCGATCTCGCCCGGACTCGGTAGGAGTAAGACGGCCAAGGCCAAGCTGGGGAGGGAAAGGAGCACCGAGCTCATGAAGCAGCCCAAGATGCTGCTTCCCGTGATCTCCTCCGCGCTGATTCCTCGCGTCGAGAGGAATACCTGACTCCGTGATTCGACCCGAGAGCGACGGTGAGTCAGAAAGGCGATCAAGATCGGTAGGGTCCAGAGCAGCGAGACCTGCGCCTCGAACAGGAGTGCTGAGCCCCGATCGAACTCGAAGAGCACGAGGGGGGAGGCGACCAACAGGAGTACCAAAGAGAGCGCCGCCGTCACCCAGCCAACCGGCTGACGAAGATGTGCCCGGAATGACAGACCGATCAACGCACCTAGCCGGCGAAGCTTCATCTCAGAGGTCACCCTCACCTCTCGATCGAGAACCCCTCGAGAGTCGGGGAAGGCTCTTCCCATCCTTGCTCGAAGGAGCGGATGAAGCCGACGAAATGGTCCTGCACCTTGGATAGCGCGTCTTCGATTCGCTCCCGAGGTCCCTCCAGCACCAGCTCCACTCGCCCGTCCCCGAGGTTCCGCACGAACCCCGTCAGGCCTCCGCAGGCCAAAACGATCTGATGAGCCCTCCAGCGAAATCCCACGCCTTGGACCCGCCCGGAGTAGAAAACCCGGGTCCGGCGAATCTGCGGAGAGCTCACTTCAGAAGGTCGTAGAGCCGCTCGAAGTCGTCGATCGAGTAGAACTCGAGCACGATACGGCCCCTCTGACCCGGTCCAGTCTGAATATGCACCTTGGTCCCGAATCGCTCGCGAAGATAAGACGTGATCTCTTTGAGGTGCGCTTGCTGGATCTTCTCTCGGCCACTCGTCGCCTTGCCATCAGCCGTCTTGCCCACCAAAGACCGACGCTGCTCCGGGCTGGACGTCAAGTGCTCGGTGTCACGAACCGAAAGACCGTCGGTTCGGATCTGCTCGTAGAGCTGCTGACGCTCGTCCTCGTCCTTCAGGCTGAGTAGCGCTTTGGCATGACCCATCGTGATCTCGCGCGCGGCTAAGCTGTCCTGTATCTCGGCAGGAAGATCCAGGAGACGCAAGAAGTTGCTGACACTCGATCGACGCTTGCCCACTCGCTCGGCCGCCTGCTCCTGAGTGATGCCCAACGTGTCGACCATCTGACGGTAGGCGTGCGCCTTCTCGATGGGATTCAGGTCCTCGCGCTGAACGTTCTCCACCAAGGCGACCTCGAGCATTTGGTCGTCCGAGAAGTCTTGCACGATGGCTGGGATCGCAGCGCGACCCAGACCCCGACACGCCCGAAAGCGCCGCTCGCCGGCAATGATCTCGAAATCACCGCCCGGACTGCGCCTCACGAGGATCGGCTGGAGTAGGCCGTGCTCGCGAATCGAGCTCATCAGCTCCTCGAGAGCCTCTTCGTCGAAGATCTGCCGCGGCTGGAAAGGGTTGGGGCGGATCTGGTCGAGCTCGATCTGAACGATCTCTTCCCCTTGTTGGTCCAGCGGATTGGAGATGAGGAAGTTCAGCCCTCGACCCAGCTTCTTGTCCGCCATCGAAACGCTCCCCTGCAAAAAGACGAGGAGCCTCGAGCGATCTCCATGCCGCTCGAGGCTCCTCTCATGATCTTCGCTGAGCAGGGAATTGTCTACCCCGGGAATGCCGAGGACATCCCCGCGCTCACTTCACGATCAGCGTCTTCGGGTCGCCTCCTTCGAAGCGGATGCTCTTGATCCGCACTTCATCCTTCAGCTTGCCGGGGTTCTCGCTGCTCTTCTCCCCTTCGGCGATCTTCTTGGCTACGTCCAATCCCGAGACCACCGTCGCGAAGACGGTCCTCGTGTCCTCGTCCTGGTGACCCGGCATCAGGAAGATCTCGAAGAGCTCGGCTGATTGCTTGGCGAGGTCTTTCTCGGAGGAGCCGAGCGTGTTCGGTCGAACCTGGGACACGGCACCCTCGAACTGGTAGAGCTTGCTCGGCTCCCAGAGGATCGTTTCCGGCGCCTCTTCATCCTTGGACTCGTCTTCTTTCTCGGACTCGTCCTTGGAGCCCTCATCTTGGGACTCGTTCTCGTCCTGGGACGGAGCTTCGTCTTGCGAATCTTCGTCTTGGGACTGACTCTCGTCCTGAGAACCCTTGTCCTGGGACTCGTCCTCGTCGGACTCGTTCTCGTCCTCCGACGACTCCTGAGTCTCGGGGTCACCGACGGTCAGCGAGAACGCCGAGACGTCCTGGAAAGCCAAGCCGTCGTAGAACCCGGCGAGGGCTTTGGAGACGAAGTTCGAAACGTGATTGGGGGCTTGTCCGGAATGGAAGCCGAGGACGATGTCACCGGCGCTCGTCTCGAGAACGGCTCGCACCGGAATGTCCGGCTCGGGGTTCTTCGTGACGAGATCGTCTCTCTCGGCCCATCCCGATTGGCTCTTCACCAGGTCGAGGTACCGACCCACGATCGAGGTGCCAGGAGAGAGCTCCACCCGGCCGAGCTGATCGGTGACCTGATTCAGCCAGTGACTGGGGTAATCGCTTTGGATCTTCTCGAGTGTCCGCTGGGCTTGATCCCAGTTCTCTTTGGAGATGTAGTCTCGGACCAGCATCATCAGGCCCCAAGGGGTAGCGGTACCCGCATCTGTACCCTCAACCACTTGGGCCATTGACGCAGGGTCGATCTCGGCGTCAGGATCCGCCATCAGCTTCTCATAACGATCGATCTGCACCTGGTCGATCTTCGCCCAATAGGCGTTTCGCTGACGCTCGTTCTGGCCAGAGAAGTAAACGATCGCGACGACGATCAAGCCCACGACGACGATCGCGGCCACGACCAGCTTCACATTCTCGCGAAACCAGGTGGCCCAGGTGGGAAGGTCGCTCTCGTGAGTGGGATGAGACCCGGGTTGGGTCTCTGGAGATTCCGGTTTGGTATTCATCGACTCAAAGTCTTCTCAAAGGTAGGGAGACAACCTCATTGGCCCTCGTCGGGAGCGGCCATCGCTTTCTCATCGACCGTATCGAGGCGTATCTCGAGGTCGGTCCAGCCGCGCTTCTCCACCGCGGAGACGCGGGTTACGTAGTGGACCCCGCCCACGATCTTCTCGAAGGTCAAGAGCCGGGAGCCCTTGCCCTCTTGGCGATCTGACTTCTGCCAACCATGAATCGGCATCTGAGCTTCGTAGAACTTCGCGACCGACTCACTCGGAGAAGATCCTCGGTAGTGGAGCTCGGCTCGGCGATAGCGCCCTTCGACGAAGGTGTAGCTGTTCTTCTCCGACTCGTAGCGCGCGTAGCCACGGGGCTCGGGGACATCCTCGAGCGGCATCGCGCGGATCTCCGGCGCGACGTCTCCCGGGTTCTCACCGCCGACGGGTGGAATCCCCGTGCAACCGAGAATCAACGGCAATAGACCCCAACAGCACTGCCAGCTCGACTTGAACTTCATGGACCCCTCCCAGCAGATCGAAAGCCCTGGATCGGCTCGGATTCGCTCGATCGTCTCGATCCGTCGACAGCCCACGGTTGCCGCTTCGAACGTAAACCGCTAGTAGGCTTGACATAAAATGGATCCGTATTGTACTTTCCGTCGTTTCGATGGAAAGGGCCTTTTCCGCGAAATCGACGTTGCCGAATCGATGACCGCCACGAGCCATTCGTGCCCGACTTGCCAAGCTCCATTCGGAGCCGAGGGAGGGGGAGCTGCTCGGCTCCTCCACGGACGTACGGCTTCCCGTGGTGGGCCCTTCTACTCGGCCGTTTGCCTGGTCTGCCGCGAACGCTTCGAGCTCGACTCCCACGGGCGGCCCGTTCGCAGATTCGGCCGGCTCCTGCCAGACTGGGTCGATCGATTGACTCGACGAATTCGATGGAACCGGGTCCGTTCGACGCCGCGCGCCACCCAGGTGGCGAGCCCGAGCTCCACTTCCACGCCCGAGACCTCCTTGACGCGATGGACTCCCTGGACCCAGGAGCTGAAGCTATTGGGCCTGAGGCCTCCGGTCGAGAAGAGAGACGTGGTGGATGCTTTTCGACGCCTCTCGAAGACGACCCATCCGGATCTGTTCGCTCGCAGTGAGCGGGAGCAGCAGCAACGCGCGCAGCGACGATTCATCGAGCTGAAGCGAGCCTACGAGACGTTGCTCCGCGCTTGCCGCGATTGAGAAACTTCGCCCCACCTTGACCTGGAGTCCGACATGTTGCGCCAAGTCGCTCTCACACTCACGATCCTCTTCCTGACCGCGGGGTGGCTCCGAGCGGATGTCATCCATCTGAAGGACGGTCGAAAGCTCGAGGGCGAGATCATCGAGGAGACCACCACCCACGTGACGATCAAGCTCGCGTTCGGCGAGCAGAAGATCGAGCGGGGCAAGATCAAGGAGATCGTCAAGAAGGCCGGCCCCCGCGAAGAGCTCGACGAGCGCCGCAAGGCCCTCGGGAAGAAGGACGTCAAAGGGCGGCTCGAGCTAGCCGAGTTCGCCGAGAAGAACCGGCTCCGCAAAGAGGCCGAAGAGCTGTTCGAGGAGGTCCTCGAGATCGAGCCCGACAACGAGACGGCTCATGAAGGGCTAGGTCACGTGACCTACCGCGGGGAGTGGGTGACCAAGGCCGAGCGCCGGCGGCTCGAGAAGAAGGCCGACGAGGCGAAGCTCGAGGAGAGCGGACGCGTCAAGTACAAGGGTCGCTGGGTCGAAGCCGAGGAGAAAGAGGCGCTCGAGAAGGGGCTGGTCAAAGTCGGGGACGAGTGGATCACCCCCGAGGAGAAGAAGCAGCGCGACGAAGAGAAGCGCATGATCGCCCGCGGCATGGTGCAGTACGAAGGCCGCTGGGTCGAAGCGGAGGCGCTGCCTCATCTCGAGAAAGGCGAAGTACAGGTACGCGGCCGATGGATGTCCGTCGAGGAGGCCGACAAGATCCGTGCGCACTGGGACGAGGCATGGGAGCTCGACGACCCCAAAGGTCGGTTCCTTCTCCGGACCTCCCGCCCGAAGCAAGAGGCCGACCTCCTCTACTTCGAGCTCCAAGATGCCATCGAGCGCTGTGAGCATCTCTACGGCCGATCGATCGAAGGGACACCGATCTTCCTCTACGTCGTGTCGGATCTCGATGCTTACCGGGAGTACGCAGATCAGTATGGAGGCGGCGAGAAGTCCTCGGGCTCGGGCTGCTTCCTGATCCAAAACCCCGAGAGCGTCATCAACCCGAGGAGCGGCCCGGCGGGCTGGGACGAGCTTCGAGGTGTGACGTATTACTATGTGTCTCAGGGAAAGCCCCGCCACACCATCAACTGGATCCATCACCTGGCCGCCGAGCAGTTCACCAAGCGCCTGTCCAAGGACCGCGCGCCCCACTGGTTCCAGCAGAGCTTCGCCGCCTACCTCGAGAAATACCGGATCCCCCTCGAGCGCTCGGTCGCCGAGATGGAGCTCAAGAAGCTCGGGCAGCCGGTGTCGCTCAACGCGCTGATGAACGAGTTCTACGTCGGCCCCGAACAAGACCAGGCCCGGGCGAACTTCCTCACGGGCGGCTATCTCGTCGCCTACCTCCTCGAGACCGATCACGAGGCCGATCGCGACGGATTCCGCAAGTATCTCGATCTCGTCGCCAAGGGAGAGGTCGACGACGCGGCCTTTCGCCGCCTGCTCGGAGACCCCGACGCGCTGGAGCAAAGGATGCGAGAGCATCTGGGTCAGTGAGCGGCGCTCGAGGACGCCGGGTCGACGGTCGAAGTAGGGAAAAGGCGACGCTCGCCGACGAAAGGCACCGCGAGAGCCGCTGTAATCGGCGAGGAATCGAGGCTCCGCGGCCTCACTGGAACGGAAATCGAACTCTGGAGGTCTGCATGCGCCTGAGAGCGCTCTTCCCCGTCCTGCTCCTCGGTTTCGTCCTGACGTCGGCGAACGGTCAGAACCTCGATAGCTCGGCGCAGAGCGACGAGCTCGCCGAGAGGTTGCCGGCCGACACCCTGATGTACCTCAGCTTTCCGAACCTGACGGAGACGGCCGAGCAGTACCGCAAGATGCCGGTGGCCAAGATCCTGGCGGAAGAGGAGGTGCAGACATTCATCGAGCCGATGATCGCGCTATGGAAGCAGATGGAGAGCGATGCGGCCCGCGGGCTGGGGGTCGATGCCGCCCAGCTCTCGGCCATCCGACCCAAGAGTATCCGGTTCGCCCTCACCCATCTCCGTATGCCGCCGAGTCGCGTCGACGACATCGGTGTCGTGCTGGAGCTCGAGGTCCAAGAAGGGAGAGACCAGCTAGGCGCATTCCTCGAGTCGCTGATCGGGAACATCAAGACCGCCGAGACCAATCTCGTCGAGGAACACCTGACCATCGGCACCAAGACAGTTCACTTCCTCGGAGAGCGCTCTGAAGGCGGTGTCTACTGGTACGATTCCGGACCGAATCGGATGACCTGGACGACCGATCGCGCCTTGCTCGATCGGCTCCTCGGATCCGGCGAGAAGCCAGCGTCTCTGGCGAGCAACGAGGACTACCGACTCGCGATGAGCCGCGTCGCCGAGCCGGGTGATGAGCTGCGGACCTTCGTCAACGCGGGTCGGATGGCGCGGGTGGCTGGCGGGATCTGTTCGGCGATCCTCTCGGAGACCGAGCTCCGAGACTACTCGAGTCGCGTCATGCCCGTGCTCGAGGCGCTGGGAGTCCTGGACCTCGGTGGCATCGGATCGAAGTCGATCTACGTGGGCAGTGCCACCCAGATGGCGACCTTCATGCGCCACCCGAGTCGACCGCGCGGTGTGATGAGCTTCACCGTCGCTCAGCCGGTGTCCCTCGACCGCCTCGAGCTGATCCCCAAGGAGGCCACGGCGTTCACCCTGGCACGCGTGGACTTCCGCCAGGCGATGCCGATGATTCGCGAGATCGTCGGCGCCATCGATCCGACCTGGCGAGAGATCTTCGAAGGCTATCTGTCCACGTATCAGGAGCGGCTGGAGCTCGACATCCAGGCCGACTTCCTGGACCAGCTCGGCGGAGAGGCGCTCTTCTACAATGCGCCGCCGCGCGGCCCGTTGCCGCTGCCGAGCATGATCTTCATGATCGGCTGCCGAGATCCGCAACGGTTTCACGGTGCGCTCATGAAGCTGCTCAGCCTGAGCGAAGGCCAGGTCAGCGTCCGTGAGGTGCCTTTCGACGGAAAGACGCTGCAGGCCTTCAGCTTCGATGGCATACCGCTTCCGTTCCAGCCGAGCTACGCCTTCCACGAAGGCTTCCTGATCGGGGCCTTCGACATCCAGGACCTCAAGTCGACCTTGCGTCGATTCTCGAGCCCGGGGTCGAGCATCCTCGAGCGACAGGACTTCCTCGAGGCGATTGCACAGCAGCCCATCCCCGACAATGTCATCGCCGTCAACTACAGCGACACCGCCGCCGCGCTCGAGTCCGGATACCAGACCATTCAGCAGCTCGCCGCCATGCCCGGCTTCGCCGACGAGCTCCCGATTCCCCTCGACCTCGCGCTCCTGCCGACGTCGCGCGCTTTCACCAAGCACCTCTTCGGCAGCGTGACCTACACCGTCGCCGAGAAGGACGGCCTCTACTCCCATGGCTACTCTCCGATCGGGCCGGAGGTCTATGCCGCGATGGGTGGGTTGTTCGGGCTCGGCTCGGTCTTGTGGGTCAGCAAGAGCTCCGAGGGTTTCTCGATCCCAGAGCCCGCCCCGTCCCGGACACAGCCGGCGGACGACGCTCGGACGATGGCGGTCCGGGACATCGAGCAGCTCACGATCGCAGTCACGTTCTACAAGATCGAGCATGACGGCCAGCTTCCCAAGGAGCTCTCGGATCTGCTGCGGCCGACCGAGACCTACCCCGAGGGAGTCTACTCCGGCAAGACCTTGCCCAATGACCCTTGGGGCCGTCGCTACGTCTATCGAGTCGACGGAAATCGCTTCGTGATCTACTCGCTAGGCGAGAACGGTCGCGATGAGAACGGAGACGGCGACGACGTCCGCATCCGCACCCGCTGACGCGACCGACTCCTTCGTGCGCGCTGGATGGCCCGTCGAGACAGGGGGCGATCACGGCGGGCCATCGATGCGTTGAAGGATCGGTCCTGGCCATGTCACAATCTCGCCTCGGTATGCGATCAGGCGGTCCGGGTGAAACGGGAGGTGGTGATGAGCCTGCGTACCTTTGGACGGATTCGATGGAGCGAGTGGCGCGCGAGTGCCAGGCGCGTCGGGCAGCTCCTCTCGCAAGGGTCGCTTCAGCAGAAAGTGATGCTCTGGACCGGGATCGTGGGCGTCGGCCTTTCGGTCATCCTGTGTCTCCAGGAGCTCTGGAGAGTGCTGCCGGCGGTGATCGGCGTCATCTTGATCGCTTACGCGACGCGGCAAAGTCCTGGGTCCTGAGCCTCCTCGCCTTCGTCCTGCTCCCGACTTCGATCGCGACCGGGCAATCGGATCGGAAGCCGGCCGGCGTGGCCGTTCAGGTCGAGGTACACTCCGACCCGGCCCTCGCCGGCTTGGGGCGCAGCTTGGCGTCACGGATCGAGCGGTCTTGGGTGATGATCCATGAGCGTCTTGGTCTTCCGGTTCGGGAGGCCCGCTTGACGCTCGAGCTCGTTCGCGACGCGGAGACCCTTCGGAAGCGCGTCGGCGAACGGTCCGGCGGGCACATCGAGAGCTGGGCCGTCGGAGTCGCCCTGCCATTCTCGGATTGGCTCGGGTTACGACAGGATCCGGGCATGCCTTACGATCTGGAATCCTTGCGCCGGGTGCTGGACCACGAGCTCGTTCATGTGGCATTGGCCGGTCTCGGAGAGCCCGGCTACGAGAGGCTACCTCGCTGGATGCACGAAGGGCTCGCCCAGTGGTGCAGCGGCGAAGCCTACTTCGGTGAGGTGCTGGATCTATGGGTGGCGTCCCGGATGGAGCAGCTCCTGCCGTTGCGCGATCTCGAGGATCGCTTTCCGATCGAGAGCTCGGCCGCCTCACTCGCCTATCAGGAGAGCGCCAGCTTCGTCAGCTTCCTCGCGAATCGTGCCGACGGCCGCACGATCTCCCGATTCCTCGGCCGGATCCGGCAAGGAGAGTCATTCGAAGAGGCCTTCGTCGCCGCCTTTGGCGGCTCGCGAGTCACGCTGGAAGAGGAATGGAAGAGCGTCGTTCGCAAGGACGCCAGCCTCTTACTGCGTTTTCTCCGTGAGAACTTCTTCTTCGTTATACTTGCGCTACTCTCGCCCCTGCTGCTCGTCGGCCTCGTCCGGCGTGGACGGCGAAAGCGTCAGCTCCTTCGGCAATGGGAGCAAGAGCGAAGCGAGACCGAGATGGAGATCCAGGACCTTGCCGAGGAACGATGAAAAGCCGAGCTTCCGGCATGCGGTGATCGGAGTCCTCGGTGCCGCGATGATCCGATCCCTGGGAGTGACTTGGCGGATCCAAGAGCTCGATCGCGAGCACGAGGAGAAGCTCCACGAGGCCGGCGAGAGGCTGATCTACAGCTTCTGGCACGGCGGAATGTTGATCCCGGCTTGGGCGCGTCGCGGCTCAGGGACCTGCGTGATGATCAGTCGTCACGGGGACGGCGAGCTCATCGCGCGCGTCATCGCTCGGCTGGGACTCAGCGCCGAGAGGGGCTCGACCACCCGAGGCGGACCCGGTGCCCTGAGGCGCATGGCGAGGCTGGAAGGCAAGGACCTCGCGATGACGCCCGACGGACCCAAGGGCCCGAGGCACAGAGCGCAGCCGGGTGTGGTGCTCCTCGCGCAAAGGACTCGGCGCCCGATCTTGCCCGTCGGACTGACCGCGAGCCCGGCTTGGAAGCTCTCGAGCTGGGACGGATTCCTGATCCCGCGACCCTTTGCCCGCGTCTGCATTGCCTTCGAGCCGCCGATCCGATGTGCACCCGATGCGGACGAGGCCGAGCGCGACCGGCTCCGCCAGGAGCTCGAGCAGAGGATGTGGCGAGCGACGGCGCGCGCGGAGCGAGCGGTGGGACTCGAGCCCGAGCGCACCGACGACGAGGTGTCGCAAGGGGTGACCGCCTCTCCCGGCGCGGGCAAGTGAACGCCTCGGTCTTCTTCGGTACGGCCGGTTGGAGCTACGCCGACTGGAAGGGCATCGTCTATCCGCGAGGCTTGGCGGATCGCGACCAGCTCGCCTTCGCCGCGCGGTTCCTCGACTGCCTGGAAGTCAACGTGAGCTTCTACCGGATCCCCGCCGCCAAGATGGTGCAAGGTTGGCTCGACAAGACTGCGGAGAAGCCCGTGCCATTCCTGGTCAAGCTCTGGCAAGGCTTTACGCATCGGGGACCCGGGAGCTTCGGAGAGGACGAGGTCTCCGAGTTTCGCGCCGGCATCGAGCCGCTACTGGATGCCGAACGCTGCCCCGGGCTGCTCGCCCAGTTTCCCTACTCGTTTCGTGCCACCCACGAGAATGCCCGGCATGTCGCCGACTTGCGCCGGCGCTTCGCAGACACGCCGCTGGTCGTCGAGGTTCGCCATCGGAGCTGGTGGCGAGAGGACGTGATCTCGTTCTTGAAGGAGCGCGGCTGCTCGTTCTGCAACATCGATCAACCACAAGGCCGGAACAGCTTGGCTCCGACCGATGCGGTCACCGCGCCCCTCGGATACGTCCGGCTTCACGGCCGCAACAGCGCGGCATGGTTCCGAAGGGAGTCCGGTCGTGACGAGCGCTATGACTATCTCTATGGTGACGAAGAGCTCGACGAGTGGATCGAGCGAATCGAGACGATGCGAGGGCACGCCGAAGCCGTCTTCGTGATTGCGAACAACCACTTCGAAGGTCAGGCCTTCGCGAACGCGCTCGAGCTGAAGGTGCTGGCCGGAGGGCGAGACGTCGTCGCTCCGGAACCGCTCGTCGAGCGCTATCCAAGGCTCTTGGCTCGGGGGATTCGAGGGACACCGTGACGATTGGCAACGAGATTCGCTTCGTGAAGCTGCACGGAGCCGCGAACGATTACGTGTGCGTCGACGGCACGGAGACACCCGTGGACCGTCCGGCCGAGCTGGCACGCCTCGTTTGCGATCGGCACCGAGGCATCGGTGCCGACGGCTTGCTCGTCCTCGAGCGCTCCGAGCTCGGCGATTGCCGCATGTTGATCTTCAATGCCGACGGCAGTCGGGCGGAGATGTGCGGCAACGGGCTGCGCTGCCTCGTCAAGTTCGCGATCGACGCCGGACGCGTGAACGACGGGGCGTCACTCCGGGTCGAGACCGACGCCGGCGTGCTCGCCGTCGAGCCGCGCCGGAACGAGAGCGGACGGATCAGCGGCTCGCGCATCGACCTGGGGCCACCCCGTTGGGACCGGGCCGACATTCCGATGGCGGGCGAGGGCGAGACGATGGAGGTCGCTGTCGATGCGGGCGGAAGGCGGTGGCGGCTGTCGGCGGTGTCCTTCGGCAACCCCCACGCCGTCATTCGCGTCGAGGATGTCGACGCGATCGACATCGAGCGCTTCGGCCCGGCCATCGAGAAGCACGCGCTCTTTCCGCGCGGGACGAACGTCGAGTTCGTGACTCCCGTCGGTCGGCAGAAGATCCTGCAGCGGACCTGGGAGCGCGGCGTCGGCGAGACCCTCGCCTGTGGCACGGGCGCGGCGGCGGTCGGCGTGGTGGCGGCGCGTCTGGGCTGGAGCGATCGCACCGTCGCGATCGACTTGCGCGGCGGCCGGCTCGAGGTGGAGTGGACCTCGGACGACCGCGTGCTCCTGAGCGGACCGGCGGAGGAAGTCTGCCGGGGATCGTTCCAGCGGGAGCGACTCGTTGGTCAGTGAGCTCATCTCGGCGGTTCTCGCCCTCGTGGCTCTCGCCATCCAGCCGATGGTCTTCGATTCGGCCCTGGTGATCGACCCATGGTCCGCAGCCGCGCTCTTCGCGGCGGTCCTGCCGATTGCGACCGTCCTCGGGTTCCTGGCCCTCGCGCTCCTCGAGCCACAGACGAGGTTCCAGAAATGGCGGCTGATCACGACCCTCTACCGACGGCTCGGTCTGATCGTCTTCGTGATGTTCGCACTCGAGCTCGATTGGACCAGTCAGGCGACTCGATTGGCCGGCGGCGACGCGCCCGGGCTGGCCTTGGCTCTGCTGCCCTATCTGCTGCTCCGACTTCAACAGTGGCCCTTCGAGCTTCGGCTGCTGCGATTCGTGGGTGAACCGCGAACCCTTCGAAGCTTTTGCGCCGAGCGAGCGCGCGTGCTCGTCCTGCTCCTCGTGCCACTGCTCGCCTACGAAGCGCTGATCGTTTGGGTCGACCAGAGTACGACGATCGGCTCTTGGCTGCGGTACGTCGACATCGCCTGGTGGGGCGTCAACGTCGTGCTCGTCTTGCTTCTCGTCGCCTGGCTTCCCTTCGCGCTTCGCTGGGTGTTGAAGGCCCGGCCCTTGCCGGCGGGGCCCCTGCGTGACCTGCTGCTCGGCTTCAGCGAGCGGCTCTCGGTGCGGTTCCGGGACGTCTTGCTCTGGGAGACGGGCGGCCGGATCCCGAACGCTGCGGTCGTCGGCTTCTGGGCGAGGAGCCGCTTCGTCGTCTTCACCGATGCCCTCCTCGCCAAGCTCACCCCGACCGAGCTCCTGGCCGTGTTGGGCCACGAAGCCGGTCACGTCGCCAAGCACCACTTCGTGCGCTACTTGGTGATCACCTTCACCTGCTTCATCAGTTTCGAGGTAATCCTTCATTTTACGGGATTATCCTTGTTGTTAGAGCTTCACCTGGACGAGGTCGGTTTCGCCGTCGTGTGGGGCATCGCCATGATCGTCTACTGGCGCTGGGTGTTCGGCTGGTTCAGCCGGCGATTCGAGCAGGAGGCGGATCTTCATGGCGCACGATCGATCGGGAGCCCTGAGACCTTCGCCGCAGCGCTCGACCGGATCGCCGGAGTCGGGACCCACGCGCGGAAGAAGCGCACTTGGCGCTACTTCAGCATTCAGCGCCGCATCGATGTCGTCCGCTCGCTCGAGACCGATCCCGTCGCGGTCGAGAAGCTCGAGAAGCGCCTGCGGTGGACTCTCCGCAGTGTCTTTGCCCTCACCGTGGTCGCGAGTGTGCTCGGCGCCTCGCTGGCTTGGAATGGGTTGAGGCTCGATTGGGGTGCCTGGCGATTGCAGACCGGAGACCCGCGCGAGGCCGGGGAGCTGATCGCGTCCGTTCCGCCCGAGGCGAGGCGGCAAGGGCTCTCGCGCGACCTGTATCTGGCGGCGGCTTGGCTGGAGGCGGCGAATGCTCGCGAGGGAGCGGCTGCGGACGCGTTCCGCACACGGGCACAGAAGCTCCTCGAGAGCGATCCGAAGCGACCGCGCTCGCCGCGCGAGCGTGCCGTCGAGGCTCGCCTGCTCTCCGAGTGGGAGCGACAGACCGGTCGGCTGCTGGCCGCGGCGGACCGCTTGAGGGGAATCCCGGAGGATCAAAAGGCGCCGGGCGACGCCCGGGACGAGGCGAAGTGTCGATTGGGTGCCGGACAAAGCAGCGCAGCGGCCCAGCTCTACCTCGAGAGGATCGAGGGAGCTCCCGAAACGAGCGAGGTCCTCGGCTGGTTGAGCGAGGACCTCGACTAAGCGGTCCCTCATTGGCTTCGAAGGATGCCGCTCTCTCCGTACTGAAGTCGAGGCGCGGGGGATTCAGACGAGGCTTCCAGCCCGGGCGAGCCCGAAGTGGAGTGCCCTGGCCGAGCGAGCCCGTGACCGAGTCTTTCGGTCACGGGCTTTCCCGGGGGAGCTTGGGCCGGCTCTTGGCCTGAAGGACTCCGAGATCGGTCTCGAGCTCGGCTCGCTGCCCTCAGGTCAACGGCCGTTGCTTGCGCGGCGCCGCTCCTCGACCGAGCCGCCGGCATGCTCGATGTTCCACGTGTCGACGACCTTCGCCTCGTCGCGGAGCGATTGCTTGTACTCGCGAATCTCGACGGGGCCGATCGGTCGCTCCAAGAGCTCGCGCTCGAGTCGATCCCGAACCGATTCGAAGGGCGTCTCCTGAATGTCGGTGACCTGGACGATGTGGTAGCCGCGAGGGCTCTTGACGATGCGACCGATCTCTCCGGGCTGCAGGGTCTCGATCGCGGTGTCGAACTCCTCGCCGAACAGCGCCGGCGTATAGGTCTCGATCACGCCGCCCTTGCTCTTCGAGAAGTTGTCGTCGGAGTGTTGCCGCACGAGCTTGTCGAAGTCGACGCCGTCGCGAAGCTCGTTGAAGACCTCGGACGCCTTGTTGCGAGCCCGCAGCTCGTAGGCAGGCTTCAGCTTGCGCTCGCGGACCTTGTAGAACTCGGTCGACACCAGGATGTGGCTGACGATCTTGCTGTCGAGGTCGGGCTTCCGCTCCTTCGAATCGAGCTGGATGATGTGGTACCCGAGACGAGTGCGGACGGGTCCGACGATGTCGCCGGGCTCCATCTCGAGCAGGGCGTTCTCGAAGGGCTCGACCATGTGTCCGCGTTGGAACAGGCCCAAGTCACCGCCCCGAGCGCGCGTCACGCGGTCCTCGCTCTGCTGCTTGGCGACGGCTTCGAACTCCTCGGGATGCTCGAGGAGCTGCTGGAGCACGGACTCGGCCTTCTCGAGGACTTCGACCTCCCGGGCCTTGCGCTCGGCTTCGGGCAGGCTCGAGAGAGCCGTCCCCAGCAGGATGTGCTTCGCACGAAACTCGTAACCGTCCTGGATGCCGTCGACCTTGGCGATGTGATAGCCGCGTCCGGTCTCGAAGACGTCACTGATCTCGCCGACCCCGAGCTCGTCGATGACGCGGTCGAACTCCCGTCCGTTTCGGCCTCGCCAGTTCTTCCCGAGGCTGCCGTGCTGCGCGGCCGAAAAGTCGTCGGAGTGCTCTCGAGCGAGCTCGGCGAGATCGGAGCCGGACCGCACCTTTTGGAGCAGGCTCTCGGCCTGCTGCTTTGCGGCTGTATCGATGACGGCGCGCTCGGCGTTGTAGTTGTCGATCGTGTATTCCTTCGAGTTACCGAAGTTGCTCGAGAACAAGATGTGCCGGATCGTGCGCTGGATGCCGTTCTCGCCATACTGACGCTCCCACGCCTCGCGTAGCTCGGCCTCGGTGATCTGGCGAGTCGCGCGGATCAGGTGCTCGGCGAGGATGTCGGGCTTCATCGTGAAGTACAGCCAGCGCTTCCAGCTCTCGGGAGAGTAGCCTTCGCCGGACAGGGCCTCACCGAAGCGGCCGACGTCGCCTTGGAACTGCGAGGTGAGGATCTGATCGAACCGCTCGTTGACCCGAGACCAGATCTCGTCCTCGGTCACTTGCACCGAGAGCTTCTCGGCTTGCTCTCGGACGAGGTAATTGAAGATATACTCATTGGTGTATTGCACACCATAGTTCTCGAAGAGAGCCTTCTCGAACTGGTCGACCGTGATCTTCTCACCGTCGATCTCGACGAACACTTCGTCGTTCTTGGGCGCTGCCGGCTGCTGGGCCGAGAGAGCCGGTTGGAGCAGGAGCGAGGCGAGCAACAGGCTGCCGGTCACCAGTCGGGACATGTCTGACATTCTCCGTATCCATGGGCGCACGGGTGGGAGCGAGCGGGCGTTCGACCCGACGCTCTGGGATCCTTGGCGACCGCTTGCCTCGGGAGGCGGCTCGCGGCTTCGGATCCGGCGCCGTGTGTTCATTGAGGGGCTTCGAGTGCGCTCGCCGCTCGGGCCAGCGCGAGCCCCTGACTATAACCGATGCCTGCCCGGACTTGTCGAGACGACACTGCGGCCGTGGAGCCATCGGGTGAGCCGGCCGACGTCGCCACTGCCAGGGCGGCCTCGCCTGAAAATCGAATCGACCGAAAGCTTCGGCTCAGTTCGTCGCGGCCTTCGGCTGGCGAGCCTCGAGGAGCGTCAGGACCTCTTGGGCCAAGGCGAGGTAGTCCTGAGCGCCATTGGAGGACGGCGAGTAGTCGAAGATCGCGCGTCCGTGGCTGGGGGCTTCGGCCAGACGGATGTTCTCGCGGATGCGCGTCTTGAAGACGAGCTCCCCGAAGTACTCGCGCACCTCGTTGAGGACCTCCTGCGAGAGGTTCGTGCGACCGTCGTACATGCAAGGGATGATGCCGCCGACGCGCAGCTCGGGGTTGAGGCGCCGGCGCATGAGCTTGAGCACCTCCATGAGGCGCGCCATGCCTTGCAGGGCGAAGAACTCCATCTGCAGCGGAATGAGGACCTCGTGGGAAGCGGCGAGGGCGTTGATCGACAGCAGGCCGAGCGACGGGGGACAGTCGATCAAGACGAAGTCGTACGGGGACTTCTCGTCGTGCAGGCGACCCGTCGGTGGAGCGTCCTCGTCGGTTGCAGCGTTCTCGCTGGCCGGGGTGTCCTGGGCCTTCGAGGCGGCGTCCGTCCCGGAAGGCTCGTCCTGCTTCGGCGCGTCGCCGCGGACGCCATTGCTGGTCGGCCCGGTGGCCAAAGCTTTGGGAGCCGAGTCCTGGTGATTGGCCTGTGTGGCGCCGTTCATCTCGGCCGAGAGCTCTTTGGGCTTCTCTTCAGGAGCAGGCTCCCGAGCGGCCTCGGCAGCCTTCTCCTCGGCCGCCTTCTTCTGGGGCCCGGGCTTCGGCCTGCCGGTTCCGAGCTCCCGTACGAAGATCTCGAGCGCATTGCGCAACCGGCGCTCGCGACCGGGCAAGCTGGCGAGCTCGGACTCGGCCGCGGAGAGATCGATGTTCGAGGGCGCGAGGTCGAGGTTCTCGGCGAGCTCGGTGGAGACGACGACGTCGGCGAGCGAGGTATCGGAGACGAGCGTGTCGTAGATCGAGCGCTCGACGCCGTGGACGTCACAATGAAGAGTGAGATTGGCTTGGGGGTCCATATCGATCAGGAGGACCCGGTGCCCCATCCGGCAGAAGGCCGCTCCGAGGTTGACCGTCGAAGTGGTCTTGCCGACGCCACCCTTCTGATTGATCAGCGAGATGATTCTCATGTTCCGCCCGTCTTCTCGGAGGCACTGCGGGGCGGAGGTCGGACGCACGAGCGCGTCGATCGGAGATCACCGCCCAGTCTCCTCGTCGGTCGCCTGACGAAGCGACCCTAGCAAGAGCGCGGCGGCGTTGCAACGGGAAGGAAATCGGCCCACTGGCGAGGCCGGACGTGCCAGCTCGCGCCCACGGGCCGGCGTGTGAGAAGGCGATTCCGAGCAGCGCTCCGGCCGGCTCACCCGCCTCTGGAATACAAGTCTTTTGAGATTATGAGTTTAGATGGATGGTGGCGGGGCATCGCCGGGGTGCGTCGCTCGGTGGATGCGAAGTCGTAACGTAATGGCACGTGGAAGTTTACGGGGCGTCTAATTGTGGTTGCCCCGCTCGCGCGGTTCTGAGAGAATCGTCGCTCCTTTCCACAGGGTCGGAGACGGGTCCAGGGCGGCCCTCTGACCCGGATCGGCCGCGCGGGTGTTGGCGGCTCCCGGCCCGACTGTTCCCCAGTTCACGAACGTTGCGAGAGAATCGGCATGCCCGAGGAGAGAGATCGCGATCCGGTCCTGCTCATCGAGCGGGAGATGAAGGACTCGTACCTGACCTACGCGATGAGCGTCATCGTCTCGCGCGCGCTACCGGACGTGCGTGACGGGTTGAAGCCATCGCAACGGCGAGTCCTGGTCGCGATGAACGACCTGAATCTCGGACCGCGCTCGAAGTTCCGCAAGTGCGCCAAGATCGTGGGTGACACCACGGGTAACTACCACCCGCACGGCGATCAGGTCGTCTACCCGACGCTCGTCCGCATGGCACAGGACTTCAACATGCGGTACTGCCTGGTCAACGGGCAGGGGAACTTCGGCTCGATCGACGGCGATCCCCCGGCGGCGCAGAGGTACACCGAAGCGCGCATGACCGGGCCGGCCATGATGATGATGGCCGACATCGACCGCGACACCGTCGACTTCGTGCCGAACTTCGAGGAGACGCGCAACGAGCCGACGGTCCTGCCGAGCAGCTTCCCGAACCTACTCTGCAACGGCTCGACGGGCATCGCGGTCGGCATGGCGACGAGCATCCCGCCGCACAACCTCACCGAGGTCGTGACCGCGCTCATCCAGCTCCTCGAGAATCCCGAGATCACCATCCCCGAGCTGATGGAGATCCTTCCCGGTCCCGACTTCCCGACCGGCGCGGAGATCTGCGGCCGCAGTGGCATCGCCGAGGCGTACCAGACCGGCCGCGGCCTCATACCGGTCCGCTCGAAGGTCGAAGTCGAGGAGGTCAAGAACGACCGCGATCGCTTGGTCGTCACCGAGATCCCGTATCAGGTCAGCAAGACCAAGATCATCGAGAAGATCGTCGAGGTCGTCAAAGACGGCCGCGTGACGGGCATCTCCGATGTGCGCGACGAGTCCGACAAGGACGGCATGCGCCTCGTCATCGACCTCAAGCGAGGCGAAGAGGCCCAGGTCGTCCTCAACCAGCTCTATCAGTACACAAACCTTCAAACCACCTTCAGCATCATCATGATCGCACTGGTCGAGAACCGGCCGGTCACCCTCAACCTCAAGCAGCTCCTCGAAGCCTTCCGCGATCACCGCATCGAGGTCATTCGCAGGCGCACGCAGTTCGAGCTCGACAAGGCCGAAAAGCGCGCTCACATCCTCGAGGGGCTACGAATCGCCCTCGACCACATCGACGAGGTCATCGCGATCATCCGTGCGGCGCCCGACACCCAGGCCGCGCAGCACAACCTCTGCGAGCGCTTCCAGTTCTCCGAGGCTCAGGCCGACGCCATCCTCCAGATGCGCCTCCAGCGCCTGACCGGTCTCGAGCGTGACAAGCTCGAGCAGGAGTACCGCGAGCTCATCGAAAAGATCGAGTACTACCGCTCCGTCCTCGCCAGCCGCGACCTCGTCCTCCAGATCATCCGCGAGGAGCTCGAGAAGCTCCGCGACCAGTACGGCGACGCGCGCCGCACCGTCATCTCGGGCGAGCTCGAGCTCTTCGTCCGCGAGGACCTCATCCCCGACGAGCCGATGGCCGTCACCGCCAGCCACCAGGGCTACATCAAGGCACTGCCGCTCGACGCCTACCGGGTCCAAGGGCGCGGCGGCAAAGGCGTCTCCGCGACCGGCCTCAAGGAAGGCGACTTCGTCGAGCACGTCTTCACTGCCTCGGCGCACGAGTACATCCTCTTCTTCACCAATCGCGGCAAGGTGCACTGGCTCAAGGTCTACGACCTGCCACGCGGCAGTCGGACCTCCCAGGGACGGGCGATCGTCAACCTGCTCCAGCTCGCCGAGGATGAGCTGGTCACCTCGATGATTCCGGTGCGCGAGTTCACCGAAGACTTCGAGCTCGTCTTCGCCACCGAGAACGGCATCGTCAAGAAGACCAACCTCGCCGCCTACGGCAACCCGAAGAAGGGCGGCATCATCGCCCTCTCGCTCGATGATGACGACCGCCTGATCGGTGTCCGACTGGTCAAGGAAGGCGAGGACGTCATGCTCGGCACGGCCACGGGCTACGCCATCCGATTCCCGCACACCGACATTCGCTCCATGGGGCGCACCGCCCGCGGCGTGGGCGGCATCGCGCTTCGAGACGGTGACCGCGTCGTCTCGTTGATGACCGCCGACGAAGCGGCCGACGTCCTGACCATCTGCGAGCACGGTTTCGGAAAGAGAACGCCCGTGAGCGATTACCGCTCGCAGAGGCGCAACGGCATGGGCTTGATCGACATCAAGACCACCGAGCGCAATGGACGCGTGGTCGGCCAGCTCCCCGTCACGGGCGAGGAGGAAGTCATGATCGTGACCCAGGTAGGCATGATCGTGCGCATCCCCGTCTCGGGCATCTCGACCATCGGGCGGAACACTCAAGGCGTTCGCCTCATCCGCGTCGATGAGGGCGATCGGGTCGTCTCCGTCGCCAAGGTCTTCGGCGCCAAAGAAGAAGAAGAAGTCGCCGGATTGAGCGACGAGATGGGCGAGGGGCCTGCGCCGCAGTCCCCCGAGTCGGTTGGTGACGAGCCCGATGCGGGGGAAGCACCGGAGTCGGGCGATGACGATTCCTCCTCAGATGGAGACGAGTCATGAGCCGGGTCGAGCAGCTCCAAACCGACATGAAGACCGCGATGAAGGCCAAGGAGGCCGAGCGTCTCGGCGTCATTCGCATGCTCCTCTCGGCCATCAAGAATGCCCAGATCGAGAAGGGCAAGGAGCCGATGACCGACGAAGAAGTCGTCGCCGTCATCCAGCGCGCCGTGAAGCAGCGTCGCGAATCCGCGGACATGTACCGCCAAGGCCAGCGCGAAGAGCTGGCGGCCAAGGAGGAGCGGGAGATCGAGGTGCTCGAGGCCTACCTCCCCAAGCAGCTCTCCGACGCCGAGCTCGAGGCCGCGGTCGATCGCGTGCTCCAAGACCTTGGCGTGACCGACCCCAAGGACTTCGGCCGCGTCATGAAGGAGATCATGGCGGAGTTCAAAGGGCAGGTCGACGGAAAGCGCGTGCAAGGCGTCATTCGTGCGCGCCTCAGTGGCTGAACGGACTCGAGCGAACTCCCTGACGAAAGTGAGCTGATGCGCTTCGCCTCGCTCTTGTTGCTGCTCGCCATCGCGGCGTCCTGCAGCGTGATCCGACCGGACTGGCAAGCCGTGAGCCTGCCGCTGGACGATGCAGCTCGAGACGAGCTCGCCGAGCTGTCCTCGGGCACGCTCCTGGGCCACGTTGATGGCTCCCTCGCCGGTTACGGGCAAGATCCCCCCTCGTTCTGGGACGATCTCGGTGGCTACTTCGAGGACCGATTCCTGGATCTCGTCGATATCGGCCACCTCGATCTCTCGATCGGCGACGGCGTCTATCTCGGCGCGCACGCCACCTACTTGGTCAGCCCCGACATCGGCGTGAGCCGAGGCTTTCATGCCGGTTGGGACGGGCGGCAGGTCGGCCTGTGGCAGTCCGAGATCTCGGGCAAGTGGCTTCGGGAGCAGGGATGGCTCGGCGCAGGACCGCCCGACATCCAGCGCCGCCCCCTCGCGGGATCGGTGCTGCCGACCCCGTACTTCGAGGCGTACACCGAGGAGACCGGGCTCCAGACCTTCGCCTCCGGCGGCGATCCTTGGGAGGTCGGCGCACAAGTCCGCTTCATCCTCGGCGTCGGCGTCGACGTGCGGCTGGGAGAGACCGTCGACTTCCTGCTCGGCTGGTTCGGAGTCGACACTCCGCTCGGGGCCGAGCACGTCAACGCCTGGCTCGCCAGCAAGCGAGCGATCGGGGAGCTGGCGCGCCGCGGCGAGCTCGGTGCCCTGATGGCGGTCGTCGATCATGCTCCGTCCGATTGGCAGAGACTTCAGGCTCTCTCGGCGCTGCGGGATCTCGAAGGGCGTGCCGTCGCCGAGACGATCCTCGGGCGACTCGAGAGCAGCGACGAGCAGGACCCCGTCGAAGCGCGGCTCCTGATCGAAGCGCTCGGCCGAGTCGGGGGAGAAGAGGACATCGAGCGCGTCGACGCCTTGTTCTCGCTCGAAGCACCGCAAAGTCCCCTGCAAGCCTACCAGAGAGTGCTCGTGAACTCGGCCGTGGCCTTCGCTCTCGCCCGATTGGGAGCCGAAGGTGAGCTGCTCCGCGCTCGCCTGGGATGGAGCATGGCGAACTTCCCCGAGCGGGCCGAGGATCTCGGCCGCCTGCTCGGCGAGACGGCCAACGACGCCGTGCGCTCGGTCGTCGTCGGCTTGCCCCTCGAGCTGAAGCTCGAAGCGAAAGCCGGGCTGCGCGACGTTCCTCGTCCTTATCTACAAGCGCTCTACTCCGCCCAGCCCGAGGCGCCACCCGAAGGCGGCACCGAGGCCGTTCGCGCCTTGCGCCTCGCCGTCGAGGTCGATCCCGCCGACGGCTCCACCTGGCTGGCCCTCGCCCTCGTCGAAGCCTCGCTTGGCGACGGCGTCGCCGCGATCGATGCCCTTCAGCAAGCCGCCGAGCTGGGCAAGTTCTTCCGCGGCACCGATCCGCGCGTCCGATTCCTCTATGCCTTGCCAGAGCCTCATCAGACCGAGGTGCGCGATCTCATCTTCCTCCCAAAGGTGGGCGACGGCGAAGAGTAAGAGGCCTTCTTCGAGCCGAACGCGAAACGAGCGCCGATTGCGATGTCGATCGACGCTCGTTCCCTTGAATGCCGGTTCGGCAGACGAGATCAACCGTCGGCGCCGCTCTCGACGTCGAGGTGACTGATCACGACGCGCGCTCCGCCTTCGTAGGCGTTCTCGATCGCATCGCTGACCTCGCTCCAATCCTCGACCTGACCACGTAGGGTCACTTCGCCATTGTCGACCTTCACCTCGATCGCGTCCTGATCGACGAAGGGGCTCCAGAACAGCTCGTCCCGGACGTCCATCTCGATCGCGGCGTCGCTCTTCCAGGTCCAGTCGGCGGCGATGTCCAATCGGTTGCGAATCTCCTCGATACCCTGCACCCGGGACATCACCGTCTGGGCGCGATCCTTCTCGAACTGCGAGTCGACGACGCCCGAGAGGATCAAGGTCCCGTCCGATGCACGCACGTCCATCTCGTAGGACTCGAGGAATCCGTCGCGCTCGATGGCTTCGCGCGCCCTTTGCTCGAGCGTCTCGTCCGTCGGGTAATCCTCCGGACGAACCTTGATGAGGTTCCGGACGTGCCAGACTCCGATGCAGCTCTGGGCCAGGTCCTCGGCCGTACTCTTGGCGGCGAGGTTATCGACGCGGCCGGTGAGCGTGACGCGGCCGGAATCGGCGCTCACGCCGATCTCGAAGGACTCGACGCGCGGGTCGTAAAGCATCGCGCGCTCGACCACCTTCTCGATCTTGCTGTCGTCGGCCGAGGTGAATCCACTTCGACGTTGCTGGGGATCCTTGGCCCACCATTCGACCGTGAGGTTCTCATTGACGACCGTATCGACACCGGCCACCCAAGCCTTGTAGGTGGCGGCGCGCTTCTCGAAGGCGCTCCCGACGGTACCGGTCAACGTGACGGTTCCTTCGTCGACCGTGACCTCGACATCACTGTCGTCGATCGAGGCGTCCTCTCGCAGACGGCCGCGAATCTCGGGCGCGATCTCCGCGTCGCTGCGGGTCTCGGGCTGCTCGACCTGGACGAGGTTGTCGATGCTCGTGACACCCGCGATCGAGCGGGTCACGTCACCGGCCAAGCGTCGCTCGGCCCAGGAGTCGACCGTGCCTCGAAGCGTGATCGCTCCCTCATCCGCCTTCACATCCACCTCGAAGGACTCGGTCGCCGGGTCGACCAGCAGAGCCGTCTTCACGTCGTCGACGGGCGCTTCGTCGTCAACGGTCTTCCCGGGATCGACCGTGATCCGGTTGATCACGGCGAGGACACCCTTGGTCGACTCGGCGATATCACGGGCGTCGCGTCGCGCGGCGAGGTTCGAGACGGTACCGCTCAGATTGACGATGCCGTCGATGGTCGTGATATCGATCCGATGGGCGGGAATGGCTGGCTCGTGAGCGAGCTGGCTGTCGATGGCCTCGGTGATCCGATGGTCGTCGAGCTTCCGTCCGCCATCGCGAGCTGCCTCCTGAGAGCCATCGTTCGGTTGGGCGACGCTCGCGCCGCCGATCATCAGCATCAGCAGGGGAATCAACATCCGAGCGGTGATCGCGAATCTCGTCTTCGCTCTCATTGTTGGCTCCTTTCGTCATGTAATCGGCTCCAAGGACGAAGGCGTGGACCGACGTCTCGAAAGTGAGTAGCACCAGGGGTGCAACTCGGATGCCAGCCGGGCTGATGCTCATCAGCTCAAATGAGTATCACCCCGATGACGGCCCTGACGAGTGATGCGAGAGCGGGCTGCCCCCGTCTTCGACCCGAAACCCCTGGGCCGAGCTCCCCTGTCGCGACGATTGCAGTCCTGCTGCGATCTTGCCGCTCGAGTCTGCAACTTACATTCGAGGCGTGTCCCCGGTCGGCGACTCGCTGAAGCTCTCTCGATGCAAGCGCAACCCAATCAACGGGTTCTGCTGCTCGCGGATCGGATGCCCCTAATCGGTCGCTCCTTTGCATCGTGTCCTCCGTTCAATTCGCGCCAACGCCCCGTAGCAGCAGCAGGAGGTCCCGTGATCGAGAAGGAATCTGAAATGACACCGAGCGATCGACCCCTCATCGTGGTCACGGGGAGCTCTGGGCTGATCGGCTCGAGCCTCTGCCACCGACTGACGAAGCGCTTCGAGGTCGTGGGCCTCGATCTCGACGCTCCAGAGAACCCGCCCTCGTCCAGCTTCCATTTCATTCCGATCGATCTGACCAAGGACTCGAACGTCGCCACCGCCTGGCAAAAGATCGAGCGCGAGCACGGCCCGAAGGTTGCCAGCATCGTCCATCTCGCGGCCTACTATGACTTCTCCGGCGAGCCGTCCGACATGTACGAGAAGCTGACGGTGGAAGGCACGCGGCGGCTCTTGAAGGAAGCGACACGGCGCCAGGTCGAGCAGTTCATCTTCTCGAGCACCCTCTTGGTGATGAAGCCGGTCGAGCGCGAGGGCCAGCGCCTCGACGAAGACTCCGAGACCCTCGCCGAGTGGGCATACCCGGAGTCGAAGCTGCGCTCCGAAGCGGTCATTCACGAGGAGCGCGGCGACATCCCTGCCGTCATCTTGCGCATCGCCGGCATCTACGACGACTCGGGCCATTCCTTGCCACTCGCCCAGCACATCCAAAGGATCTGGAACCGGGATCTCGAGAGCTTCCTGTTCCCCGGCGATGTCTCGCACGGACAGCCCTACCTCCACCTCGACGACTTGGTCACTCTCATCGAGCACGCGATCGATCGGCGCAGGTCGATGTCCGGCGCCGAAGTGTTCCTCGCCGCCGAGCCCGAAGTCCTCTCGCACGAGGATCTCCAATCGCAGCTCGGGACCCTCATTCACGGACGCACTTGGCCGACCCTCGAGATCCCCGCTCCGGTCGCCAAGGTCGGTGCCTGGATCAAAGAGCGCCTCCCGGGCGATGAGTTCATCAAGCCCTGGATGATCGACCTCGCCGACGACCATTACCCCGTGGACATCGGCAAGGCGAAGGAGCGCCTGAGCTGGAAGCCAGAACATCGGCTCGCGAGGTCGCTGCCTCGAATCGTCCAATCGATGCAGAAGAATCCTTCGGCCTGGTTCGAGAGCCACGGAATCGGGAGCGAGAGTTGATGCAGATTCGGCTCTGGTGGGACGACACTGCCCCCGTCGCTCCCTTCTCCTACAACCCCTCGTCCTGGTCGAATCGGATACCGATCTGCTTGCTGGCCGGAGTCGCGACCTTGATCTCGATTCACCTGGCGCTCTACCAGTGGCGCCTCATCGACGAGCCCTGGGATCCGGTCTTCGGTGGCCAATCCGCCAAGGTGCTCGACTCGGAGCCCTCGGAGGTGATGCGCTCCTGGATACGCCTACCCGATGCCGCCCTGGGCGCACTCGCGTATCTCGGTGACCTGATCTTTGGCCTCGCCGGTTCGACCAAGCGCTGGTTCGGACGTCCTTGGCTGGTGATCCTCTTCGGGATCGATGTCATTCCGCTCGGCGCGGTCAGCGTCGTGCTGGTGATCTTGCAAGGAACCGTGGTCGGGTCTTGGTGCTTCCTGTGTCTGGTGACGGCGTTGATCTCGTTGATCCTGATCGTGATGGCGGTCGACGAGGTCTGGTCCTGCCTGAAGTACCTTCTGGGCGTTTGGCGACGCGGTGGCCGCGCGCAATGTTGGCAGGCCTTTCTCGGCAAGCCGACCGAAGCGGGCCGCGCCGTGGTTCGAGAGATGACGGGAGCGCGCTGATGTGGGCACGCGTCGTCGAAGTCCTGCTCGCCTGCTGGCTGGGAGTGTCGCCCTTCGTCATTCCCGAGGCGTCCCGTACGCACCCCCGCTATGCCGTGGATTACACCGCGGCTCTGCTCGTGGCGGGGTTCTCTCTCTTCGCCTGCGTGCCGCGGCGAGGGGTTTGGAGAATGGGGACGTTCGCCGTCGGCCTCGGGATCGCCGTGGCGGGCTGGTGCGGCTTGGGCAACGAAGCCGGCGCCCAGAACCTCCTCTCGGTCGGCCTCCTCCTCGCCATGTTCGCGGTCATCCCGACTCAGGCCTCGGAGCTGCCCCGGTCTTGGAAGAGCGGCGAGGAGCATCGCGATTCGCCATGAACGATCTCGACCTGACGATCTCACTCCTCGAGCTGATGCGCCGCATCGGAGCCGCGCTCTTTGCGGGCATCCTGGTGGGCTGGGAGAGAGAGTGGCGGAAGAAGCCCGCCGGCCTTCGCACCCACATGCTGGTGTCGCTCGGATCGGCCACCTTCACGATCGTCGCGTTCGAGATCCATGACGCCATCGCTTCCGATTCCCCGAACGTCGACCCCCTGCGCATCGTGGAAGGGCTGGTCGGCGGCATCGGCTTCCTGGGCGCCGGCACGATCCTCCAGGATCGGGACCGTGTGCGGGGGATCACCACCGCCGCCAACATCTGGCTGACCGGCGCCGTCGGCGTCTGCTGTGGTCTCGGGCTCTACGTTCTCGCCGGTGTGACCATCGCTGGAGCCGTGCTGACGGTGGCGGTCCTCGGCTTCTTCACTCATTCATCGAGAGGGGACGAGGAGCCGAGCGCCGACTCTACTTCCGAGCGGGAAGCGGAATGAAGGACTGCTCCAGAGTCACCTCGCCACGCGTGTTGGTGAGGGTGATGTCGAGCGCCTGGCCAGCGCGATGTGCCTTGGGTCCGATCGACGGGCCGCCGCCCTGGCTCGGTCCTTGGCCGATGGGTATCGCGGGCACCGTTACCGTCAGCGTCTGACCATTCACCACCTGCACGGTGGTCGCCGGAGCGCCGCCGATCGTGACGGTGCTGTCGGCACTGCTGGTGAATCCCCAACCGCTCAGGGTGATCGTGTCTCCGATCCGCGCTTGGCCAGGCATCACCGCGTGCAGCTCGGGCCGAAAGTCGTAGGTCGTGAGAGGATCGCAGACGACGACCGTCATCCAGCTCAAGAGTGGCACGCCTTGGTAGTACGCCTCGCCGAGCGTGTAGCCCTTGGCGAGCGCGCGAAGCAGCAGCTCGCAGTTGGTGACCGCATCGGCGTTGGGCTCATAGACGTGACCGGAGGCCGCGCTGACGCCGTGGTGGATCAGCCCGGCGATCAACGACTGTCCGTAGTTCTCGTTGCCGCGTGTGAACGTGCGGGCATTGCTCGAGACGTAGGTGTGGGAGACGGCGCCGGCAACGAACGCTCCGGGGTAGATCTGACCCGACCCGGGCGGTACCTCGCCCCAATACGGCGCGGGTGGCGAGAACGGATCGTTACTGCCCCAGGAGAAGTAGCCGAGGATGCCCGGGACATTGGCGAGCATCGGGTCGGCTCGATCCTCGATGACTTCGAAGCCGAGGTCGCGCATCATCCGGGCGGCCGCGATCATCTGCTTGTCGGGCAGGATCTTCTTCGTCGTGTTCAGATCGAACACGAAGACGCCGTCGCGAGCCGGATGCTGCGAGCGATCGAGCAACCGCTTCAAGTCGATCGGAACGAGAGTCACCGAGTCGACCGGACCGTCGAAAGACGTGAGACGGAAGACGAGGTAAGAGATGTTCGAGTGCGAGAACTCGGCAAAGGGCTGATCGACTCCGAGGTACGGGTTGCCCACGCGTCCTCCCTGACCGCCATCGGGCACTCGTCCGGTGAAGAGCTGCGTGAGCTCGCTGTCCACCGAGGCGCGCGGCGAGGTGAAGATGCCACCCTCGGGATGCCAGACCATCAAAGGGACACCCTTGGTGGTGACGATCAGCTTGATGTGCTCCCTCAGCTCGGGCCGCTCCACCGTCAGGAATTCGATCAAGGGATCGCGCACGAACGTGTTGTACGTCGGGCGGATGATCTCCTCGTCGGTGGGCGTCCACGGAGGCAGGTGGAAGACGTTGCCCGGTGGGATGTCCCGGAGCTCGACGTAGTATTCGCCGATTGCACGGGAGACGTCGCTGGCATCATTGACGACGACCAGCACCTGATCGGGAGAGATCTGGGCGGCGGCGGGAAGGGCCAAGGCGAGCCAAGTGAACAGAGTGCGCATCGGTTGCTCCGGAACGGGACTCGAGGCGGTCTCGATGCGTTCGAGGATACCCGAGAAGGCCTCGCCGTGCCTGAGCCTCCCGGTGGAGAGTTGCCTAGACTCCATCCTCCAGCCAGCCGAGGAACAAGGCGATGTGCGGCCGATCGAGCGGGTATCCCAGCTCGGGAGTTCCGAGCTGATGAGCGATGTCGCTGAGGAGCTCCGCGTCGGTGGGGTCGAAGTGAAAGGTCTCGGACATCGTGAGGCAATCCCCGGCAGCCTCGAGCAGATGTGGGTCGATGTCGCCATCGAGGACGGCCCGGAGCAGCCGGATCAAGTCGGAGCGCCGGACGAGATGGGGCTCACCAGCCGCTTCGGCATGCAGGGCGAGGACGCCTTGCGCCTCCTCGACGTAGGCGCCTTCGAGGTCGGCGGCGAGCTCACTGGCATCGAGCCGGCCGCGGAAGAAGTCGATGAGGACTTGCTCCTTCATGATCACCGGATCAACGTCGACTCGGCGTGACCGTCAGCCCGTCATCGAGGTGGGCCTGGCCGCGCGTGTTCGTGACGGACACGTCCAAGGCTGCTCCGGCGATACTCACCCGCGGACCGATCGTCGGACCGCCGGGCCTCGAGCCGGGCCGGATCGAATCGGGCGGCACGCGCGCGATCATCGTCTGGGCATCGACGACCTGGAGCGAGCGGACGAGAGCCGTATCGATCCGGACCTCGGTGTCTGCCGCATTGGTGAACCCGAGCCCCTTCAGCATGACGAGGTCGCCGACCTTCGCAGCCGCCGGCAGTACCGCGTGCAGCTCGGGACGGAAGTCGTAGGTCATCAGAGGGTCACAGACGACGACGGTCATCCAGCTCAGGTGCGGCAGGCTCTGGTAGTAGGCCTCGGCCGCGGTGAAGCCCCGAGCAAATGCATGAATGAGTAGATCTGGGTGAGCGACCGCATCGGCGATGGGCTCGTAGACGTGGCCGGACATGTTGGTCACGCCGCGGTGGATCAGATCCGCGACGAGCGACTGCCCGTAGGCCTGCATCCCCTTGGTGAAGGTGCGGCCGTTGGTGGAGACGAAGGTGTGCGCGAACGCTCCCGAGGCGAAGTGACCCGGATACACCTGCCCGGAGCCAGGCGGCACTTCGCCCCAGTAGGGCGGCGCCGGAGAGTTGGGATCGTTGCTGCCCCAGGAGAAGTAGCCGAGGATGTTCGGCACGTTCGCCAGCATCGGGTCCTGGAAGTCCTCGAGGACCTGGAAGCCCAGATCGCGGGCCAGGGCGGCACCGGCCATCATCTTGTGATCCGCATCGGCGGTCGGCGTCTGGTCCATGTCGAACACGAAGACACCGTCCTGAGCGGGCGACTGGGCTCGGTCCAGCAGCCGCTTCAGATCGATCGGCACCCCGTGCTGCCCATCGACCGGACCGTCGTAGGCCGTCAGTCGGCAGACGAGATGCGAGATGCCGGGATGATCGAGCTCGGCGAACGACACATCAGCCCCGAAGTAGGGGTTGCTGAGCCGACCCGGCTGTCCGCCGACAGGAACGTTGCCGGTCAGGAGCTGCGTCAGCTCGCTGTCGACCGCCGCATCGCGCCGGGTGAGGATGTCGCCGCCGATCTGGTCGATCTTCAGAGGGACACCTTTCGTCGTGACGATCACTCGGATGCGGCTCTCGAGCTCGGGGTGGAGGAGGGTGATCCACACGCGAATCGGGTCGGCGATCTCCTCGTTGAAGGTCAGCCGCCCGATCTCCTCTGCGGTCGTGCTCCAAGGCGGCAGGTGTACGACGTTCTCGGGAGGGATGTCCCGAAGTGTCACGTAGTAAGCGCCGATCGCCCGGGACACCGGGCTGGCGTCATTGACGACGACGAGCACTTGATCGGGCCGGAGCTGAGCGATCACCGGGCCACAGAGCAGCAGCAGAGTCAGCAGTCGAAGCACGATGGCTAGTCCTCGGTCGGGGAAAGGCCGGTCTCTGATGACGTTCGGGGTTCGACGCGGGCACGTCAAGTGGAGACCGGTCGCGGTCGGCCAGATCAGCGGCAGCCGAGCAACGTCTCCGCGTCGTCTCAGCTCTCCTGCGAGAAGACGAGCAGGTGACCCCAAGGATCGAGGAGGGTCATCTCCCGGTGACCCCACGGCTTGTCCTCGGGCGGATCCGGGGCCTGGAGCGCTCTCTTCGGCGGGCAATCAGGCCGAGTCGCCAGGGCACCGGCCTCCGCGGCCAGCTCCCAGGGGCGTGCCGCCATCACCTCAGCATGACAGGCGTCGACATCGTCGACTCGAAAGCAGACCTCGGCCGACATCGCGGGATCGCAGCGGGAGAGCTGGATCGCGCAGCCGCCTCGGCGCAGGCCCGCGTGGGTCGGACTGTCTTCGGGCCAAGTCCACTCGACACCGAAGCCCAATCGGTCATAAAAGGCGATCCCGGATTCCAACGTGGGTACCGCGAGCACCGGAACCGTCTCTCGTATCGACCAAGTCATCGAGTGCTCCTCGAGTGAGCCGCGAAGCCGGCCGGCCGCGACCAGTCCACCACGAATCATCGCCTCATCGCAACGCGGAAGGCCCTTCCCGTTGGGTCGATGAATGGATTCAATCTGACGGCGGCCTTCTTCGCTCGAGTGGAACAGGAGTCCTTGCTTCGTGCACGAGTTCGTTACCGACCTAGCGATCGTCCTCGGTGTCGCGGCCGTCACGGGTGTGGTGGCCAAGTGGCTGAAGCAGCCGACCGTGCTCGGTTACCTCTTCGCCGGCCTTATCGTCGGGCCGTACTTGCCGATCCCCATCTTCGCCGATCCCCATCGCATCGAGACCCTCTCTGCCTTGGGTGTCGTGCTCGTCATGTTCTCGGTCGGCCTCGAGTTCCGGCTCGCCCGCCTGTTGCAGGTCCTGCCTGGCTCCGGGCTGACAGGCTTGGTGCAGGTGAGCTTCCTCCTGTGGTGTGGCTTCTCCCTGGGGCAGCTCCTCGGGTGGACCAGCGTCGGCTCGCTCTTCCTCGGCGCCTGCATCGCGATCTCGAGCACGATGGTCGTCAGCCGCGTCTTCACCGAGTGCACCGTCGATCGGGACGTCCGCCAGCATGTCTTCGGCGTCTTGGTCCTGCAGGACGTCGTCGCGATCGTCCTCATCGCAGCCATGACGGCCGTCGCTGCTGGACAGGGATTGAGCGCCAGGGACCTCATGATCGTGCTCGGCCGTTTGGGCGGCGTCCTGCTCGGGCTGGGAGTCTTTGGGCTCCTGATCGTTCCCAAGGTCATCCGGGGAGTCCTGCGGCTGGAGAGCCCCGAGATCCTGACCGTGGTGTCGGTCGGCCTCTGCTTCGTGCTCGCCGTCATCGCCGAGGAGCTGGGATACTCGCTCGCCCTCGGCGCCTTTCTCGGCGGAATCCTCGTCGCCGAGTCGCGCAAGGGCAACAAGGTCGAGCATGCCATCGAGCCGATCCGGGACCTCTTCGCCGCGATCTTCTTCGTCTCGATCGGCATGAGCGTCGACCCGCGGCAAGCGTTGGCGCATCTGCCGGTCTCATTGCTGCTCTTCGTGGTGGTGGTCGGTGCCCAGCTCGGCAGCGTCTCGATCGTCGGCATCCTGTCGGGCCACGGGCTGAGACGCTCGATCGTCTCTGGCCTGGCCTTGGGACAGATCGGGGAGTTCGCCTTCATCATCGGCGGTATTGGAGTGGTCGCCGGGGTCGCACCGCCTGAGCTTCAGCCGATCCTCGTGACCGTTGCAGTATTGACTGCCTTCACCACGCCCTTGTTCTTGAGGGCTTCCGAGCGAATCGTCTACTTCGTCGATCGCAAGCTCCCACATCGCGCGCAGCACCTGCTCGGCATCTATGACGACTGGCTCGAGCGATTCCGGAAGCGGCCCGCCACCGTGAAGAGGGCGAGCCCGCTGGCGAGAGCCGTTCGGAGCGTCGGCTTCGACGCACTGGTGCTGCTGCTCCTCGTCGCACTGGAAGCGACCTGGCTCCGGGAGCAGCTCGATTGGATCCGCGAGACGCTCGGCGTCTCCTCAGGGATGGCGAGGTTGCTCGTCACCGCCGGCATCACCTTGATCTGCCTGCCCTTCTTGATCGCGCTGGTGCGAAACACGATTCGGCTCGCGAGGTTGGTCGGTCAGGGAATCGGAAGCGGCGAGGCGAGCACGTCCACTGGCGCTGCCGTGGCGGCCAGCACGGTGCAAGGCATGATCGTCTTGGCCGTCGTGCTCGGCGTCGGCTCGCCCATGATCGCCGTGCTGCGGCCCGTGACAGGGACCTTCTACGGCTTCGGGCTCTTGGCTGGCGTGGTGTTGATCCTACTGGTCCGGCTGTGGCGCCGCGTCGGCAGCTTCGAGGACGAGTACCGAACCGGAGCCGCCGAGGTCGCCGGGATCCTGGCGCGGCAAGCCGCCGGCACCGAGAATGACGGGGTCGATCGCCCCGAGCTCTTGCCCGGGCTCGATCAGATCGTCGGCTTGGGGCTTCCCAAGGGGAGCTGGATGGTGGGCAAGACGCTCGCCGAGGTCAACCTGCGGGCGAGGACCGGCGCGACCGTGGTCGCGATCCAAAGGCAAGGATCCCAGGTGGTCCTGCCGACCGGGCGTGAGACACTGATGGCCGGCGACGTCCTCGCGATGACAGGTACGACGAGCGCTATCCGAGAGGCGGAGCAGTTCTTGGTCAACGGTCAGCTCGCCGTGGCACGATGATGAGCCCGTCCGCGTGAGAGGCCGCCCCAAGCAGCGGCAGAGGGTGGCATGAGCGCTGTTGTCTTCCCGCGGCCCGAAAGGCCATCATCCGTCAGCACCAGGCAGCGCCTGGGGTGTTCGAAGGGCTGGCGGACGATACGACCTTTGCCCGAGGCCCAATCACGTTGGTCGACAAGAAGAGCAGGTTACTCCCCCTGGCTAGCCGTCTGGCGAATCCCGGTCACTCCGCTGACCATTGCGGCCGACCTCACGGTCATCCCCGGTATCCTCTTACTCGTCATCTTCGTGTCAGGGTGATCCCGATGGCGATCCGCTGCCTCTTTCTCATCGCGATCATCCAGTGCCTCCCTGGGTGCCTGACCCTGGGGACGTGGAGTGACACACCCGTCAAGCTGAGCCAGGTCGACGTCTTTCGAACGGCGAGAGTCCGGTGCGAGTCGGCCAGCCAGGTCGACGGTGAGGAGGCCGTGGCGTTGAAGCTGGTCGTGGCGCAGGACGAAGCATTCGAAGGTTGGGAAGCGCCTCTCGAGGGCAATCGAGTCGTTCTCTTGGAGCCGGCGACTGTCGTAGGGAAGTTCGAGAGATTGACCCGCGATCCGACTCTCATTCGTTCGCTCGAGATCGGCTGGGACGGCTGGCCCGAGACGCTCGACGAGCGACGTGTCGGAGTTTGTCTGGTCGTAGGTGACGAGGAATGGCAGTCCGTCGCCTACATCCGCCCACTCGGAGACGAGGACTCGGGTGAAGACGTGTGCGCCGTCGATCTCGAGATCCGGTTTCAAGAGCAAGCGACGGAGCGCTCTCCCTGGCCCGTCACCTGGCGTGTCGCTGCCACTCCATTGCTGGTCGCCGTGGACCTCGCGACGCTGCCTCTGCAGATCGTCGGAATGATCCTGCTCTGGCCAACCTGCTGATCCAAGGGGCGAGCGGATCTCTGGCAACCACTGGGAACGCGGGCGTCCCGCCCGCCTGGATCAACTCGGTGGTCGTACGAGGCTCTCGGGGAGCCGCCCCTATTTCCCGGGTAGCCCGAGCTCGCCTTTGTGCTGCTTCAAGACGCCGATGATGAAGTCGATGTGCTCGGTGAGATCGACGCCGAAGAGCTCGGCGCCTTTCGTGACCTCGTCGCGCTCGACCTTGGCGGCGAAGGACTTGTCCTTGAGCTTCTTCTTCACCGACTTGGGCGTCAGCGTGTCGATCCCTTCGGGACGGACCAGGGCGCAGGCGCCGATGAACCCGGTGAGCTCGTCGCAAGCGATCAGGCCACGGTCGAGCGTCGTCTCGTAGTCGACGTTCCACTTCGTGTAGTGCGCGCTGATCGCGTGAGCGATCTTGTCTTCGCCCATCTCACGGAGGCGCTTCACGATGACGCCAGGGTGCTCTTCGGGGAACGCCTCGTAGTCGGCGTCGTGCAGCATGCCGGCGATGCCCCATTCTTCGGGGTCCTCACCGAGCTTCTCCGCGTAGGCGCGCATCACGACCTCCACAGCGCGCGCGTGCTTGAGCAGGCTCTCGCCCTTGGTCAGCTCGGTCAAGATCTCGTAGGCTTGGTCTCGCGTGATCATGCTCGGCATTATGCGCCGAGGTCTCTCGAGTGTGAAGCCGTCAGGAAGCTCCTCATGCTGACGAGTACAATCGTGATTCTGGCAGGGCTGGGATCGATCATGGACGACCTGTCGCAGCCGGGAATCTCGCGCGAGCTGGCGAGGCATCGAGCCGAGAGGCTGAGCGAGATCCAGTACGAGCTCTCGCTGACTCTGGACAAAGGCGCCGAGTCGGCGAGTGGTATCGTCCAAGTCCGGTTTCACCTCGAAGACGCGGAGTCGCCGCTGATCCTCGACTTCGCTGGGAGCGCGATCGAGAGCCTGCAGATCAACGGGGAGCCCGTCGAGGCGATCGAGCGTGTCGCGAATCACATCGTGTTGCCGAAGGAGCGATTGAAGGAGGGCGAGAACGCTTGCCACCTTCGCTTCGAGACGCCGATCGCGGCTTCGGGCACACCGCTCACCGTCTATCACGACGCCGCGGCGGATCAGGACTTCTTCTACACGCTGGTCGTTCCTGCCGACGCGCACCGCTTGTTTCCCTGCTTCGATCAGCCGGACCTCAAGGCGGCGTTCGCGGTCGAGCTGAATACGCCCGAGTCGTGGCAGGCCGTGGCGAACGGGCCGCTCGAGTCCATAGCGCAGTCGTCCGATTCACCCGGTCGCAAGATATGGTCGTTCGGAGCCACACGTCCGATCAGCACGTACCTGATGGCGTTCGCGGCGGGACCCTTCGATCGTATCGACGACGACGCCTCGGACCTCACGCTCTACGTCCGCCCCAGCAAGCGCAAGGACACCAAGCCGGCGGAGATCTTCGCCTTGCACCGGCAAGCCTTGAAGGAGATGACCGCCTACTTCGGCCAGCCGTACCCCTTCGAGAAGCTCGACCTGGTGCTCGCGCCCGGCTTCCCTTACGGCGGGATGGAGCACGCCGGCGCGATCTTCTACCGCGAGACCTCCCTGGCGTTCGACCATGAGCCGAGCGACCGGGAGCTGCTCGGGCGCTCGACGTTGATCTTCCATGAAGTCGCCCACCAGTGGTTCGGCAACCTCGTCACGATGGAGTGGTTCGACGACCTCTGGCTAAAGGAAGGCTTTGCGACCTTCATCGCCTACCGCACGCTCTCGAAGCTCCGCCCCGACCTCTCGCCGTGGTTGCGGTTTCATCAAAGCGTCAAACCACGGGCGACGGCCGTCGACGCCACGCGCGGCACGACGCCTGTCTATCAGCAGCTCTCCAACCTCGCCGATGCCAAGTCCGCCTACGGGGCGATCGTTTACAACAAAGCACCCGCGATCCTGAGGCACCTCGAGTACGTGCTGGGGGAAGAGACGTTTCGCAGCGGAGTGGCGCGCTTCCTTCGAGAGCACGCCTATGCGAATGCGACCTGGCGAGACCTGATCGCGGCGTTCGAAAAAGCCGCCGAGCGCGACCTGTCCGTGTGGGCCAAGGCTTGGATCGAGACGCCGGGCATGCCCCAGGTCTCGGTCGATTGGGGTGTCGACGAGGACGGCCAGCTCGAGAACGTGCGCCTCCGCCAGAGGTCGGTACAGGGCGACGATCGACTCTGGCCGATCGCGTCGCGCGCGCTGTTGCTCCTGGAAGATGGCGACGAAGTCCTCGTCGACCTCACCAGTGACAAACGCGAGAAGGTGCTCGCAGAGCTCGAAGGAGGCTCGGCACCCATCCTGATCTTCCCCAACGCCGACGACTTCGCTTACGGCAGCTTCGTCCTGGACGCTCGAAGCCGAGATGAGGCCCGCGAGCGCTTACCAAAGATCGAGGACCCGTTTCTGAGAATGCTCCTCGTGACGTCCCTTTGGGAGACGGTCCGCGCCGCCGAGCTGGCGCCGGTCGATCACCTCTCGCTTTTGATGCAGCTCCTGGAAGGCGTCGAGCGCGACCCGCTGACCATCGACATCTTGCTCGGTCAGGCGAGGACCGCCCTCTGGCGATACTGCTCGCCTGAGCAACGCGCCCAGGAGTCGCCGAAGCTCACCGCTTGGATACGAGGCCGCATGACTGCCCAGGAGACGCCCGATGCCGTGAGGCTCACGCTCTTCCGCGCTTGGCCGGGCTTTCCGCTTTCATCCTCCGACATTGCCCTCGCCGAAGAGCTCCTCTCCAATGAAGTGAAGCTGCCTGGCATCGAGATTAGCCAGAGAGATCGTTGGAGCCTCGTCGGCGCACTGGTCGAGCAGCGTCATCCCCGGGCCGCGGCGCTGCTGGCTGCCGAGCGGGAGGCAGACGACGGTGTCGATGCGGAGCGCTACGCCTACATCGCTGGGGCCGGCCTGGCCACTGCCGAGAACAAGGCGCACTACTTCGAGACCTACCTCCAGCCGGAAGAGCCGCCGGAGCAATGGGTCGCGAGCAGCCTGAGTGCTTTCAACGCACCGGGTCAAGAGGAGCTGACCTTGCCCTATCTGAGCCGAGCGCTCGGCCGCGCCGAGTGGGTGAAAGCGAACCGCAAGATCTTCTTCATGCCGTCGTGGCTGGATGCCTTCGTCAACGGACACGACTCCCCCGAAGCGCTGAAGATCGTCGAAGCGTTCCTCGGACGGGACGACCTGCCTGGCGACATCCGCCTCAAGCTGCTCCAGAGCGTCGACGGCTTGGAGAGAGCCGTCCGCATCTGCGAGAAGTTTGCGAGGTAGAACCGACCGGGACTCTTCGTATCCCCACTGGGAACGCGGGCGTCCCGCCCGCATCGGGCCGCATTCGGACCGCCGGCTTCAGCCGGTCTCCGTGTCCTCCTTCCGAGCGCCTCGAAGAGGACCTGACCTCACATCCGAGACTCCGTGGCTACGCGCG
>JAVJTD010000487.1:0-29718 GCA_040219065.1 Planctomycetota bacterium | reverse complement strand
CCGCGAGCGGTTGGGTGTTTGTTTTTGGATGATGTTTTTTTTTTTTTGTTTTTGTTTTCGCTCACGGTGTGCGCGGCGCGGCAGTGCTTTGCCTTCGAGTCGCCGCACATGGGCACCACCTTCCGGATCGTGCTCTACGACACCGACCGTGCCGCGGCCGAGGCTGCGGCGCGGGCGGCCTTCGAAGAGATCTCCGACATCGAAGCCGCGCTCACCGACTGGGATCCCGGCAGCGAGCTCTCTCTGCTCTCGCGTATCTCCGACGACAGCGCACCGACACCCTGGGTCCCCGTCAGCCCGCTCCTGGGACAAGTCCTCGCCGAAGCCCGCGCCATCGCCGAGCGCACCGATGGCGCGTTCGATCCGACGATGGGACCGGCGATCCGCTTGTGGCGACGCAGCCGGCGGCAGGGCGAGCTGCCGAGCCATGAGCGCATCGCCGAGGCGAAGGCGGCGAGCGGCTGGCAGCAGCTCGAGGTCGGTGAGGGCTCTCGTCACGTCCGGCTTCATTCCGCGCACATGCGCCTCGACCTCGGTGGCATCGCCAAGGGCACGGCACTCGATCGCGCGCTCTTCGTGCTGACCGCTCGCGGTATCGAGTCGGCGCTGGTCGACGGAGGCGGCGACATCGCGGTCTCGGGTCCACCGCCCGATCGCCGGGGATGGCGCGTGATCGTGCGCCCGTTCGAAGCAGAAGATGCGCCGGTCGAGCTCACGCTCGCGAATGCCGCGGTCGCGACCTCGGGCGACCGGTACCGCTTCGTCGAGATCGAGGGCGTGCGGTACTCGCATCTGATCGATCCGTCGACGGGCCTCGGCCTCCGGCAGCGTCGGGCCGCGACCGTGATCGGACGCAGTGGTGCCCGGGCCGACGCCTTCGCGACGGCGCTCTGTATCGCGGGACCGGCGGGTCTGGGGTTCATCGAAGCGGAGTCCGACCTCGAGGCGCGGCTCTGGGTCTTCGAAAACGATGAACGCCGCACTTGCGACTCGAGCGGGGTTTCCCGTTTCATAGAGGCCGAACCGGAGCCGGATCCGCCAGCCCCCGCGGACGAGTCGTCCGGCTGACCCCACACCCACTCCGCCCAGTCCGAATCGCACCTCGAGGAGGCTCTTTGCCCATGCCTGATCCGAAGACTCAGAAGAACGAAACCGGCTCGACGCGTCGCGCCTTCCTGCAGGCGAGCTCGGCGAGCACGCTGGCGGCCTTGGCGGCCCCTCATGCGAGCGGCTTCCACATTGGCGGCCGGGCCACCTTGAAGGTGGGGCTGGTGGGCTGCGGCGGCCGAGGCACGGGTGCCGCGAGTGACGCCCTCCAGGCGGATCCGGACACCGAGCTCGTCGCGATGGGCGACGCGTTCTCGGACCAGCTCGAGAAGTCGTGGAAGACGCTCACGAGCCAGGGCGACATCGCCTCGCGGGTAAAGGTCGACGCCGACCACCAGTTCGTCGGCTTCGACGCCTACAAGAACGTCATCGACTCGTGCGACGTCGTGCTGCTCGCGACATCGCCACACTTCCGCCCGATGCACACCCGTTACGCGGTCGAGCAGAACAAGCAGGTCTTCGTCGAGAAGCCGGTCGCGGTCGACGGCCCGGGCCTGCGTCACATGCTCGAGACCTGCGAGATGGCCAAGCAGAAGGGGCTGAACATCCTCTCGGGCCTCTGCTACCGCTACGACACGCCGAAGATCGAGACGATGAAGCGCGTGCACGACGGCGCCATCGGCGACATCGTCTCCCTCCAGGCCACCTACAACACCGGTGGATTGTGGCACCGCGGCCGCAAGCCGGAGTGGTCGGAGATGGAGTACCAGATGCGCAACTGGCTCTACTTCGCCTGGCTGAGCGGTGACCATGCGGCCGAGCAGCACATCCACAGCCTCGACAAGATCGCCTGGGCGATGAAGGACGTGCCGCCGCTCAAGTGTACGGCCAGCGGCGGTCGGATCCAGCGCACCGAAGAGAAGTACGGCAACGTCTACGACCACTTCAACGCGGTCTTCGAGTGGCCCGACGACGTCAAGGGCTTCACCTCGTGCCGGCAATGGAATGGCGCGAGCGCCAACGTCTCGGACTTCGCCTTCGGGACGAAGGGCGTCGCCGGTCTCCAGGCCCACGCCATCAAGGCCGAGGACCGTTGGCGGTATCGCGGCGAGACGAACAGCATGTACGTCAATGAGCACATCGCGTTCTTCAAGGCGATTCGCGCCGGAGAGCCGATCAACAACGGTGACTACATGTGCAACAGCACGCTCATGGCATTGATGATCCGCATGTCGGCCTATACCGGCCAGACGATCGGATACGAGCAGGCACTCAACTCGGAAGAGGACCTGTCCCCGCCCGCCTACGAATGGGGACCGATCGACATGCGTCCCGTCGCCATTCCCGGCGTGACGAAGTTCCTCTGAGCGAAGGCGCACTTCGATTGCGATTACGAGAGCCCGCCCCACGGCGGGCTCTTCGCATTTCAGGCCGAAGTGGTTCTGCCGAGCGAAGGCTCGAGCGAGCTCGAACAGGTCGACTCTCGGTCACCGAGACCGGCTGAAGCCGGCGCGCTCTGAATGCGCTGCTCTGAAGGCACCCTTACTCGGCGCCTCCTCGCTCGATCGTGAGCCACCTCGCGAAAGTGATCTCCAGCTCTATCGACTCTCCCCGTCTCGGTCGCGCGGGCTCTGGTTTCGGTCCGAGGACCGCGTTGGCGTCGCCTCGGCTCATTTCGCCCTGTCTGCAGTGGATCCGAGCCGAACGGGCTGCTTGGAGACTTTGGAGGACTGGCCGAGTCTCAAGACCCCGCCACGGGCGGCCGATGAGACTGAAGGAACACCGTCCGACCTGGCTCAGTTGGCAGACCGGAGGCTCTCGCCTTGGCTCATATCCTGTTGCTCGACGACTCGAGCTTTCAATTGCGTCTCCTGAGCGCGATGCTTCAGCAGGCTGGCCATACCACGGTCACCACGCAGAGCGCCCAAGAAGCGCTCGAGCTAGCCGCTGATCAGGATCTGTCGGCGATCGTGACCGACCTGAACATGCCCGAGATGCACGGCATTCAGTTCATCGAGCGACTCCGCTCGGATGGCAATGTCTTGCCGGTCCTCGTCGCGACGGCCGACATCCAGGCGCCCACTCGTCAGAAGTGCCTCGATGCCGGTGCGAATGCCATCCTGTACAAGCCGATCCAGGAAGACGATCTCCTGGCGGAGCTCACCAAGGCGCTCGGGGGGAGCTGAGCGTGGAGCTCACGGTCGATCAGGTCGACGCCATCCGCGAGGTCTTGAACATGGGCGCTGGTCGAGCCGCCGGCATCCTGAATTCGATGATCGGTCATCCGATCCAGCTCAGCATTCCTCGCGTCGACGTCCTCCACTCACCGGCCGTTCCTCCGACGAACGAGGAGCCGACTTCCGAGATCGCCCTCGTCCGCCTCAACTTCAGCGGCCGATTCCGAGGCCACTCCTCTCTCCTGTTCCCGAATCAGAGCGCGGCGAATCTGGTGACGCTCCTGACCGAGGAGGATGCCTCGAGCCCGGACTTCTTCGCGGCGCGCGCGTCGACCCTCACCGAAGTCGGCAACATCGTCATCAACGGCGTGTTGGGAACCCTGGCGAATCTGATGTCCCAGCCGTTCGAGGTCGGCCTGCCGATCTATCAAGAGGGCGACTACCAGCAGCTCACGACTCCCGATGGCAGAGCCGGCCTCGTGCTCGTCGCGCAGACCGACTTCCTCGTCGAGCAGCTCGAGCTCCGTGGCAGCCTGAGGCTCTCCTTCGAGGTCGCATCGTTCGAAGCCATCTTGCAGGCATTGCAAGACATGACGGAGTGAGGCGTCGATGTCATCGAACCTGACGCCAGGTCTCGAGATCCTCGACGGAGTCCCCGTCGGAGTCCTCGTCATCCGCGACGACTTCGAGATCATCCACTGGAACCGCTGCCTCGAAGAGTGGACGCAACGAAGCCGCGACGAGATCCTCGGCAGCGACCTGCTCGAGCTCTATCCGCGCGTCGCCTCGAAGCGATTCCGAGAGCGCCTGCGCTCGGTGTTCGAGTCCGGCCTGCCCGAGGTCTTCTCCTCGTACCTCCACGGTCATCTGATCCCGATCACGCTCCCCGGCGGTGAGCTGCAAGTGCAGCACACGATCGTCTCGGCCTTCGCCCAGAGGGACTCGCGTCGGCGACACGCCCTGATCGCGATTCAGGATCACACCGAGATCCAAAGGCGACTGACTCGGTACAAGGAGATGCGAGACCAGGCGCTCGAAGAGAACCGCCAGCGCCGCGAGGTCGAGGCTCAGCTCGCCCGCGAGATGGCCCGACTCGAGATGATCTTGCGCGCCATACCCGAGGGCCTGCTCTTCTCCTCGATCGATCGCCGGATCCAAATGGCCAACCCGGCCTTCACCGCGCTCACGGGATACACGATCGAGGAGGCGCTCGGTCAACCGACACGACTGATCTATGCGACCGAGGAGGACTTCGAGAAGTCGGGGCGGACCCGCTTCCACCGCAGCGCGAAAGAAGACCTCCGCCCTTATGAGATCGAGCTGAGGCGCAAGGACGGGAGCGCCTTTCCCTCCGAGCTGGTGGGCACGCCGGTGCACGGTCCCGACGGAAAGCCCATCGGCTACCTCAAAGTGTTCCGGGACATCACCGAGCGCAAAGAGATCGAGCAGGCGCGCATCCTCGCCATTCAGGAGGCCGAGGCCGCGGTCAACGCCAAGAGCCAGTTCGTGGCGACGATGAGCCATGAGATCCGCACGCCCATCAACGGCGTGATGGGCATGCTCTCACTCCTCCTCGACACGCAGCTCAGCCCCGAGCAGCGCGAGTACGTCCGCATCTCGCATTCGTCGGCCGAGCTCCTCTTGACGCTCTTGAACCAGATCCTCGACTTCTCGAGGCTCGAGGCGACCGGCCTCGATCTCGAAGAGATCGAGTTCGAGCTCGACGGCGTCGTCGCCGAGGCCTGCGAGATCCTCAGCGGGCTAGCCGGCCAAAAGGGTCTCGTTCTCCAGGAGGACATCGATCCTCGCTGCGAGCGCATGGCACTCGGCGATCCGGGCCGACTGCGCCAGATCCTGGTGAACTTGCTCGGCAACGCCATCAAGTTCACGCCGTCGGGAAAGATCGAGCTCATCGTGCGCCCCATCGACCGTGACGGTCACCAGCACCGCGTCCGCTTCGAGGTCCGGGACACCGGCATCGGCATTCCTCCCGAAAGGATCCCCGAGCTATTCCAAGCCTTCACCCAAGTCGACAGCTCCACCTCCCGCCGCTTCGGAGGCACCGGCCTCGGTCTGGCGATCAGCCACCAGCTCGTCACCGCGATGGAAGGCCAGATCGGTGTCGAGTCGACTCCGGATGAGGGGAGCACGTTCTGGTTCGAGGTCGACCTGCCGGCCGGCCTGGACAGTGAGACGGCCATCGAGGTCCCTGCCGGCTGCCGCGTGATCGTCTTGGGCCAAGACGGATCCCATCATGAGCGCCTCGAGCGTTGGCTGTCCGACTGGGAAATCCCCTTCGATCACTTCGAGGAGTGGAGCGAGGTCGCCCGGTCGGGTGGCGACGACCAGCGCCTCGTCATCCTGTTCTCCCACGAGTGCGCTCCAGAGGACGGTGTCTGCCAAGCCGAGCTGCTGCGACAAGCCGTCAATCCTGACCTCACGCTCCTCGCGATGACCTCCGTCAACGAGGACGCCCATCACTGCCAAGAGACCGATGCCGAGTCGATCTTCCCAATCCGCCGGGCGCGTCTGAAAGAGCAGCTCACCGAGCTCTTGTCCAAGGCGAGTACCCTCGCCAGCGAGGCCAGGCCATCCGATGATCGCTCGGAGGTCCGTGTCCTCGTCGCCGAGGACAACGTCGTCAACTTGAAGGTCGTGTCGGGCTTTCTCGGCAAGCTGGGATGCGAGATCGTGGTCGCGCAGAACGGCCTGGAGGCGCTCGATCTCTTCCGCAGGGGGTCGTTCGATATCGTCCTGATGGACTGCATGATGCCCGAGATGGACGGCCTCGAGGCCACCCGGCAGATCCGCGCCTTCGAGAAGAGCAAGGGCCGACGGGCGACCCCCATCGTGGCCTTGACGGCGAAGGCCATGCCTGGCGACCGGGAAGCCTGCTCCGTCGTCGGCATGAACGACTACCTCACCAAGCCCGTCCGCAAAGACGAGCTCAGTCAAATGATCCACCGCTGGGTGCCTGGCCGCACCGGCCGGGCCGACCACGACCCGGACCGACCGAGTGGCACCTCGAGAACGCCGGTTTAGCGCGCATTTCTCACGCTTTGGCCACGGGGCTTCAACGTGAGGCCTGAGTCCCCTCCAATCCGCTAAGAAAGTGAACACTGAGACCGGCTGAAGCCGGCGGCCCGAATGCGGCGCGCCTTCGCGACCGGGTCTGTCGATGTGGGCTCTTGCGAGCGAGCTTGGATCTCTTCGAATGTCCAACGGCTCAACGTCCAGCTCTCAACTCTGAACCTGTCGCAGCGCGGGCTCTGGCTCGAGACTTGAAACTCAAATGAGCTTCTACTCAATCGACCGTGCCGAGCTCTCGCTCGAAGGCTTCTTCCCGGTCGGGTCGACTCCACGCGGCATAGATCCTTCTCAGGACCAGGATCGCATCGCGGGTGATCTCGTCTTCGAGGCCGCGCTGCGCCTTCAACACTCGGAATGACTCGAGCATCAGGTGCTCGGCCTGCTCGAAGCGTTCGAGGCTCTCGAAGCACACAGCGGCATTGAAGGCGTAGTTCGCTCGCCCGAGAGGGCTGACGCCATTCTCCGGGATCGCTCCCTCGAGCACTCTCGCGTACAGCTCGGCGGCCCCCCCGAGATCCTCCTGCCGTTGTCGCATCACGGCGAGGTTGTTCAGCACGCGGATCGTCTTCGGATCGGCTTCGCCGAGCACGCGTCGACGAGTCTCGTAGAGCTGACGATAGACCGCCTCTGCTGCCGCCAGATCCCCGCGCGCGCTCAGCATCGTGGCGAGGTTGTTGCGCGCGATCTGGGTGATCTCCGCCTCGGACTCGCCGCGCCGATCGCGCAGCGCGATCAACTCTGTGTACAGTCGCTCGGCCTCTTCCGACCGCCCGAGATCCTGCACGGCCGCCGCCAAGTTGTTCATCGACTGCAGCGTGTCATCATGCTCTTCGCCGAGGGTCCCACGACGCACCTCGTAGACATGGCGATGCAGCGCTTCGGCCTGTCCGATCTCACCGACACGCAGATGAGCGACGCCCAGATTCGACTCCGTCATCAGCGTCAAGACGTCCTCGTCGCCCAGCCGCGCGATCGATGCGTCGCGGACCTCCTCCAGGCTCCGAATCGCGGCTCGAACGTCTCCCGATTCCAGGACGAAGGTCGCGCGCAACATCTTCGCGAACAGCGTGTGCCGATGGTGGGCGCCGACCAGCCGCTCGAAGCCCAGGATCGCGTCGTCGATCTGACGAATCGCCGCCGCCCCGTCGCCGCGAGCCGAGGTCCGCCGAGCGAGCGTGGCGGCCGCTTGGAGCGACTCGATCGTGGGCGCGCCTTCACCCGCGGCCACGACCTGCTCGAAGCTGCGAACGGCCTCGCCCTCGCGTCCCTGCGCCAGCAGCGCCTTGCCCAGGTTGAAGCGGATGCGCATCGACTCGGGGTGCCGCTCACCCAACGCGGCCGACGCCAGCTCCCAGCCCACGATCAAAGTCTTCTCGGCCTGCTCGGGTCGATCGTCCTCGAGCAGACAGACCGCCAGGTTGTTGAGCACCGCAGACAAGAGCTGACGATTGGTATCTCCGGACTCGACTTCGAGCTCACCGACGAGCGACTCGAGCATGGGGAGTGCTTCCCCGCTTCTCCCCGAGTCGATCAAGGTCGCGGCGAGGCCGTTCTGCGCGACGCGGCGCTCGGCGGCACCGGACTCGCCGAGGCCTTGGAACGTCTGCATCGAATCCCGGTACGCCTCTTCGGCCTCGGCCAAGCGACCGCGCCGACGCAGGACAGCCGCATAGTCCTCGAGCGCGTTGGCGGTCGCTGGATGTCTCGATCCCAGCTCGCGCTGGCAGACGGTCCAGATGCGGGTCGCGAGCTCTTCGGCCTCCTCCAGCCGACCTAGCCGGAGCCACGTCAGGGTCAGCGGGCCTAGCCGACCTTCGAGGATGACACCCGTCTCGCCGTAGAGCTCGATGCCGAGATCGCGGGCAGCCGAGAGATGCCGCTCGGATTGCTCGGGGAAGTCGAGGGCACTGAGGATCGTGCCGACCGCGTGATGCAGGCGCTCGCGGACGGCCGGATCATTGGGGAAGTCCACGTCGATGCGGTCGGCACCGTGGAGCAGTGCATCGATGAGCTTCGCCTCTCGACCGTTGCGACGAGGATCGACCGCCGTCAACGTCCGGATGAAGTGGCTCAAGGCACCCGCGGTCGTACGCTGCTCCTCCTGCACGGCGACCAGCCGCTCCTCTGCGAGCTGGTACTGCTGCTGAGCATGATCGAGGCTGAGCCCGATGCCGACGATCGCCCCGACGAGGCTGACGAACACCAGCACCGCGGCCGAGACGGCGAGGCGATGTCGCCGCACGAACTTGGAGATGCGGTAGGACAGAGACTCCGGCCCGGCGCTGATCGGCTCGTGGGCGAGGTAGCGGGTGATGTCATCGGCGAGGGCCAGGGGCGACTCGTAGCGGCGCTCCCGGTCGGCGGCGAGGGCCTTGCCGACGATCCACTCGAGCTCGCGGGAGAGCTCGGGAGCGTGCTCGCGCAGGCGCGCCGGCGCGGTCTCGCTGAGCTGGATCAGGGCACGCGGCAACGACGCCTCACCCACGACGCGGGGCAGCCGTCCGCTGAGCAGCTCATGCAAGATCACGCCCAGGGCGTAGACGTCGACTCGCACATCGACATCGGAGCCTTCGAGCTGCTCGGGCGCCATGTAGTGCAGTGTTCCGACGAGGTGGCCGGTCTCGGTCAACGTCTGAGCGGCGTCCTGATCGAGCGTCCGAGCGATGCCGAAGTCGATGACCTTGAGGTGCCCCTCGCCATCGACGAGCACGTTCGCGGGCTTGAGGTCCCGGTGCAGGACGCCGTGCGCATGACCGTGCGCGACGGCCTGACAGAGCTGCCGAAACAGGCCCAGCCGCGCCGGCACCGAGAGGTCCTTCTGCCGCACGTGCTGGAGGATCGTGTTCGCCCCTTCGACGAACTCCATCGCGAAGTAGGGCTGCTCCTCGCCCGAGTCGCCCGTGAAAGTGCCCGCCTCGTAGATCTGGGCGATCCCGGGATGGTGCAGCCGTCCGAGCACCTCGCACTCCCAGCGGAAGCGGCGAAGCTCCGTGTTCCCAGCCAATCCGTAACGAAGCGTCTTGAGTGCGACGCGCCTGCGGGGCTCGTCCTGCTCGGCCTCGTAGACCCGGCCCATGCCGCCCGTGCCGAGGACGCGCAGGAGCCGATAGCGTCCAAGCAGCCGTCCAACGCTCGGCCCCGGTGACTCCTCGACCACCGGCGGCGCCCCTCGGGACCAACGGTCGGTAGTCGCGTCGGCATCGGCGGCGAGGAGCTCCAAGACTTCGTCATGAAGCCCTCGGTCCTGCTCGGCGATCGCCGCCAGGCGCGCCGCGCGCTCGGCCGGTGAGAGCTCGACGATCTCTTCGAAGGCGCTGCGCACCTGGGACCAACGCGCCGGATCCATGGTCACTCCTCGCCGTCGAGCTCTCGCTGCAGCCAGGCGCGCGCTGTCCGCCAGCCGCGCTCGACCGTCCGCGTCGACACGCCGAGCGAGTCGGCGATCTCGTCGTTCTGGAGCCCACCGAAGAATCGGCACTCGGCGATCTTGGCGAGCTGGGGATCGAGGGCGGCGAGCTTGACGAGCGCCTCGTCGACGTCGAGCACGAGTCCCGGGTTCTCGGCACAGGCGACCTGGGCGAGCTCGGCGGCGATGCGCTTGCGGTCGCCTCCTCGTTTCCGTGAGCCCTTGGCGCGGGCATGATCGACGAGGACCGAGCGCATGGCGCTGGCCGCGATGCGCAGGAACTGCGTCCTGTTCTCGGCTTGGCCGGCTGCCTCGGCGACCTTGAGCCAGGCTTCGTGGACCAACGCCGTCGCCTGCAATGTGTGGCTGGGCTTCTGGTCGGCCATGCGCCGCCGAGCGATCGCGCGAAGATCGTCATACACGCGCGGAAGCAAGATGTCTTCGACCGAAGCGTCTCCGTCACGCAATCGCTGGAGCAGCGTTCGGGTCTCTTCGGGTTGCGGCTCGGGCATCATCGGGCTCCTCGGGCGCACATTGTACGTCAGGCCTTCGAGAGAGCGAGCCCCGCGAGATGAACGATCCCGGAGGGCCGACTTGAAACCTGCCGCATTCGAACCGCCGGCTTCAACCGGTCTCCGTGTCCTCCATCCGAGCGCCTCGAAGCGGACCCAGACCTCAGATCCGAATCTCCGTGGCTCGATGCTGGCTGGGAGCGGAGTGTCGGCTTCACGACAGGCGAACGAAACCAGAGCCCGCGCGGCCGAAACGGAAAGTGGCTGCTGAGCTGGGAGCCGCATCCTCGACGTCGCAGACGATCGAGCCAGGAGCCGCCGAGCAAGGGGCCGCTCGAAGTGCGCTGTCGTCGCAACGGCGGCTCCGGCCCAAGCTCGCTCGTGAAAGGTCTCGCCGACGGGCCGGTCTTTGGCTCGCTTCGGCTTGGGCACTCCAACGCACTCGGGCCCAGTATGCTCCGGGCGCCGCGCCGGGGGCGCGGGTGACTCGGAGGCTCGAGGAGATTCTTTCGGTTTCGTGTCGGTCAGCGGAAGCGGTTTCCGTCCTGTCGAGCGGGCGGACGCAGAACGCGCTCCGACCCGTACTCGAAACACGAAACGAGGAGTCATCCCATGAAGACGAGATTCGCTTCCCTGCTCGCCTTGTCCCTTCTGCTCACGGCCGGGACGGCCTCGGCGCAGCTCTGTTACGGTCCGGATGGTCTGAGTGGTCCGTGCTGCACGCAGACCAACGTGAACATCCCGACGTTTCCCGCCGTGTCGCTGTCCGGCCTCGGCATTCGCTGGACCGACTGCGTTCCCGGATCGGCCACGGCGACGATCGACCTCAGCGCGACGGCGAACGTGCAGTGCGGAGTCCAGATTGCGCAGCTCGAGGTCCGCGCTCCCGGTGGCGGGCTCGTGATGGCCGGCGCGGCCCGGCTCGACTACGTGCGCACCTGGACCGAGATCGACGACAATGACCAGCAGATGCAGGTCTGGCGCTTCCTCCTCAAGACCGAGCTGAACGCCGGGCCGGCCGCGAACCCGGGCGGACCGATCGTGCCGAGCTGCCTCGCGAACTCGCCCTACGCCTTCTACTACGGCTACATCGACTACGCTCGCCGCTGCCAAGGGCAGCAGTCCCTGCAAGTCGCCATCGGCCTCTTCCACGGCTGCGACCGCCTCTCGCATCTGCCGGGCGTGTCGGCGATCCCCGGCAACTTCCATCCTCGCGACTCCTGGGCGCTCGTCGGCCCCAACTCGGGCAGCAACCCGTTCGTCCCGACGCCGATCTCCCCGATCTCGGGTGACGTGGCCGGCGGCTCCTTCCGTAACGTCGACGTCAACGGTGGCCCCTGCCGCACCGAAGACCCGGTGGCCAAGGGCAAGCTCGAGACGTTGATCCAGGGCTGCTTGTGCGCCCCGTCCCTGATCCCGACCCAGTACGCTGCCCAAAAGCTGAACGTGCAGGGCACCTGCCCCAACCCGGCCGGCGGCGTCACTCAGCTCGACTCGATCGCAACGCCGGCGCCGCTGCCGTGGCAGCACATGATCACGATCAGCCTCGGCGAGTGGACCGGTGCCGGTGCCGGCACGAGCTACCCCGGTCCCGAGAAGCTTTGGATGAACGAGGTGTTCGACTTCCACCGCGACGCTTGCGCCAATCGGACCTTCCTCGACGTGAGCCTCGGCGTCTCGACCGATGCCGGCTTCCAGATCGTCGCTGACGAGTTTCGCCCTTGGCTCACGCAGCGCCAGATCGACTTGGCGAGCAACTACTCGCGGGCGCAAGGTATCCAGGGCCCCTTCGTCGGGCTGACTCTGCCGACGCGGCACATCGTGACACTTTCCCTCAAATAATGTTTTGAAGCTTGGCGTCACGCCGGGCGCATCGACGACCACTCCCCGAGAGCGAGTGAGGGCCCTGCCCTCACTCGTTTTTCGTTGGTTCGCAGAGCCTTCACAGGGCGCCGTCCAAGCATCGGATCAAAAACCTGCGGGAAGAGACTCGTTTTCGCGTTTGCCTACTTTGCCGGGCGAGTGCGTTCGGTCAGGTAGCAGAACAACGAGCCGAAGCGGCTCTTCACGATAGACCCCGATAGCGAAGGAATACCGTCATGTTGCTGGAAGCCTCCCTCTCCCTGATGTTCTTGTCCCTGCCCATCTGCGAAGACGACGACAGCATGCAGATCCTGCCCGTCTACTCGACCGCCGCCGTGTCCCAGACCTCGAGCGGTCATCTCCAGAAGGACACCGTCCGCTTCGCGAGCCGTCGCCGTTACGTGTACTCCAGCCAAGTCAGCGGTCCTCGCGCCATCCAGGTGTCGGGTGGCCGGGCCGCACGCTTCACCCTCCGCGTGCTGACTCCGAAGAACGAGGTGATCGCCGAGCAGGCCAATCCGGCCGCGATGCAGTTCGTGCCCTTCGAAGCTCGAGCTGGAGACGTCATCGTGATCGAGGTCCGAAACTTGAGCTTCCGCTCCCAGGAGATCGAGCTGGCGGTCCACGACTTCTCCGCGCTCGGCTACGGACCGGACAACCTCAGCGGCAGCGCGCAGAACGGCCGTCTCGATCGGCGCCGCATCCTCATGAGGGGTCCCGAGCGGCCCGGTGATGAGGAGAACGGTGGTCAGCCCGACAATGTGAGTGGCGGCGCCGGACCAGGCCAGGCCCAGCGTGGTGACGTGCTTCGCAGCTCGGGTCCCTGCACCGGAGACGACCTGCGAGGCTCGGCCGGACAGGGCCAGCTCGAGCGGCGACGCTACCAGAGCAACCGTGGCACCACCACCTCCGGCCCTCAGCTCCGACGCCTGCGCGAAGGCGGCACCGATCGCGGTCGACTCCCCAAGACCCGCGTTCGCTGACCATCAGAGCCCGCACGGGTCCCTGACACGGAACCGTTGCCTTTGGGACGGCGAGGTTCACGGCGAGGACCTCATCCGTCTGGCGATGAGTAAGGGACGAAGCGACAAGCCCGTCGGACTGGGCGTCAGAACGTTCCCTCGACTACGCCTGCGGGATCCGGTCCCGTCGTCCCTCACGAAGCCCCACTGAATCAGTCATGAGCTCTGTGCGTCCCAGCGTGTTCCCAACCCTGTGCCAGGGACCTGTTCGGGCTCTGATCGTCTCACCTCTGCATGCTCCGACGCCGCGCCGGAGCGTGGCCTGAGAGATATCTCGTTTCAGTGAGTGTGGACGGGCCGCTCGATCCGATCGAGCGGCCCGTCTTACTTGGTTCGAACGAAGTCCGCGCGGGCTCTATTTCCGTAGGCTCTAGTCGAGCTGGATGTCGAGGCGCTTCTCGGTCGTGTCGTCATCGATCGTGAACGGCCACGTTTCCGAGATCGGGAGCTGCCGATCGGGATCGACCGATTGGATGCGGAGCTCGAAGCGACCCGGACGCAGGTGCGGGATCGCGAACCGACCGTCGGGCCCGGTGAACACGGCCTCGCCGGTGCCTCTCGGATCCGACAGACCCACCAGCAGGCCGGCGAGCGGCGCGTCGTTCGCATCCGTGATGAGGCCGCTCAGATCGATGCCGCTGGGAATGTCCACCGTCAGCTCGCGGACCTCGGTGGGCCGGAGCGTGACGGTCTCGACGTGCTCGGGGCGAGAGCCGGCGACGACGCGGACTCGATGGTCCCCGGCAAAGAGGCGTCGTACGCGAAAGTGTCCGTCGTCGCCGGTGGTGATCGGCTCCTCGGTCACAGGCTCGTCGCCGCGCCAGATCTCGACCTTGGCGCCCGCGACCGGCTCCTCCTCCGAGACCACGCGCCCGACGATCTCCGAGGCCCGCTCGATCGAGAGGACCAGATCACTGCGTCGCTCACCTTCCTGCAGACGCAGCACCACGGGATCCACTTGCCGGCCGTTCCGGACGTCGGGCGAATGGTAGCTCTCGTGGAACACCTCGATCGTCAGATCGCGGCCGGGTGCGCACGCCAGAGAGAACTGACCGTCGGGCCCGGTCTCGTTCGAGCTGAAGCCGCGCTCCTTCTCGACGGTCGCGACGACACGAGCGCCTTCGATGGGCCTTTGCGTCTCGGCATCGAGGACGACGCCGCTGAGCAAAGCGCCCGAGCTCCGCGGAGACGTGGAGCTGGTCCGGTCCTCGAGCGCTTCATTGGCTCGCCGGAGCGCCTCGGCATGCTCGGCCGGCACGTCGACCGCACCCGTGTCGGTCTCCGAGGGAGCCTCCGGCCACATCACCAAGAGCGTGATGATCGACGCGAGCAGGATCACCATCGTTCCGACCGCGAGACGCATCGTGGAAGCTCACTCCGGGAACAAATTGCTTCGGCGACGGACCAACCTCGTCCAGTCGCCCCAAGAAGCTCGGTCATGCGACGCTGCGGTGCAACAGATTCTCGGCGCCGAAGCACGAAGGTGGCCAGACGGGCTCGGTGCAGCGGAGTGCCCAAGTCGAAAGAGTCGATGACCGAGTCTGCCGATGAGGGCTCTGCGCAAGGGAGCTTGGGCCTCTTGGAACGTTCAACGGCTCAACGCTCAACTTTCCACGTTCAAGTTTCCAGCACCTCTCGGTCGCGCGGGCTCCGGTCTTTTCGCCCTGAAAGGGCAGCCATTCGTCAGCCCCGGGCAACGCCCGGGGAAAAGGGGCCATCTCCGCCATGACATCGCCAAGCCTGTCAGGCCAGCGCGTTGGCAGAACTGCCGCTGCGCGGCCCGATGCGGGCGGGACGCCCGCGTTCCCAGTAGGCCAGCGCGTTGGCAGAACTGCCGCTGCGCGGCCCGATGCGGGCGGGACGCCCGCGTTCCCAGTAGGCCAGCGCGTTGACGGAATGCGGCGGGGCTGCTCTATAATGGCGACCCTTGGGCGTCCATGTCACGCCCCGAAGCCGCCGCGATCGGAGTATTCTGCCGGGTCTCCTCGTGAACTGCCGGGTTCATGCCCGCGAGATCGGTCTTCGCCCAGACCCGTCCCCTTTCCGAGGAGCTGACGCCATGCGCGTGCCTGTCCTGATCGCCGTCTGTCTACTGTTCACTGCGGATGCCTTCGCCGACGAGCTGCTCGTGTCGGGCTTCAACAACGACGACGTCCTGCGCTTCGACGCGGTCACGGGACGTCCGATCGGAAGCTTGGGCGACGTGCCGGGCGCTCAGGCGGTGCGGTTCGGACCCGACGGCCATCTCTATGCCTGCGTCGAGAAGCTCGACGAGATTCGGCGCTACGACGAGGTGACCGGCGCTCTCCTCGGCAAGTTCGTCTTCGACGACCCGAGCACGGGCGTCGACGAGACCGGCGGCCTCGATGGTCCGACGGCACTCGATTGGGGGCCGAGCGGTGATCTCTTCGTCGCCAGCTTCGAGACGGACGAGGTGCTGAAGTACGACGGCACGACCGGGCAGTTTCTCGGCGTCTTCGTCGCCGCCGCGTCGGGGGGACTGGACGGTCCGGACAACGGCATGCAGTTCGGCGCCGACGGCACGCTCTGGGTCCCCAGCTTCTGGAACAGCCAGGTGATGCGCTTCGACGCGACGAGTGGCGCGTTCCTCGACGCGCCGATGACGAGCGCTGACGGCCTCAATCGGCCGCGCGACTTCATCTTCCACTCCGACGGCTTCGTCTACGTCAGCAGCGAAGGCAACGGCCGCGTCTATCGTCGGCTCCTGAGTGGCGGCGCCTGGACCCTGTTCACCGCGTCCCCTTCGGCCGCTGGCATCGCCTTCGGTCCCGACGGCAGCCTTTACGTCGCCAACTCGAACCGCGACAGCGTGCGCCGCTACGACGCCCAAGGCACGTTCCTGGACGTCTTCATCCCCCGCGCCGCGGGGCTCAATGCACCGGTCTCCATCCGCTTCGTTCCGGACTTCGGCTATCGACTGAAGCCGATCTCACCCGGAATGGCCGGCGTGCCGAACACCCTCACGGCCGAGCGCGGCTCACCGGGAAGCAATGAGTACTTCCTCATCTCTCTGCAAACGGGCCTCGGCATGGTGCCGAGCTGCGGCACGATGTTCGACCTCTCCTCGCCCGTCCTGCTCGGGAGCGCGAGCGCGGACGCTGGCGGCCAGGCGACCTGGACGCAGAGCGTCCCCGCAGGAGCCTTCGGCGTCAGGGTGTTCTTCCAGGCCATCGAGCTCGCGAGCTGCCAGGTGACGCGCGTCCAGGAGCACACGTTCCAGTAGTCGTGTATCCCCCGGCTTTGGCCGGATGCGGGCTGGAAGTACGCGCTCCATGACGGCTTTAGGTGGGTTGGGTCCCCGGCTTCTGCCGGGAGGCCCAGCTCAGGAATGACGCGAGGATCTCCTCGAGATTGCCCGGTCCTCCGAAGCCGCGGAAGACGCCCTGCTCGACGCGCAGATCCAGCCAATCCTCATCGGATCGGCGCACGGAAACTGCTTCGAACGGCTCGGTCTCGTGAGGCGTGCCTTTCAGGTCTATCGACACCGACCAACCCGGGTTATCGAGCGTGTCGATCGTGACGCCTTGCTGATGCTCCCACTCGCCGTCGCATTGGCGGCGATACCAAGCCTGGAGGTCATCGAGCGTCGACACGGGATTGTTCCTTCAGCCCGCCTGAAGGCGGGGACCCGACCCGGCTAAAGCCGGAGCATACACGCTTGCCGGGGCTTACACCTTACTCCGGGGCTTGGCCGACGACGTAGGCGATCCAGGCCTCGTCGGCTTCGCCCTTCTTGGCGCGCCGATACACGCCGCTGCCTTCGCCGGTGTCCTTGTCGGTCGTCTCCCAGAGGACGTGGACGTCTTCGAAGCCGGCTTCGGTCAGGAGCTCTTGGAGCTCGGGCAACGTCCACAGGCGCCACTCGTAGACGAAGGCGTTCTCGAGCGCTGTCTTGTCCTTGAAGCGGAAGTGGATCCTGCAGGTGACGTGGTAGGTGATCGGGTCGAAGGCGTCCTGGTCCCAAACGTAGGTGAAGTCCCGGTAAGCGGTCTCCTCCTCCTGCTCCTCCTGCGAGCCGCTGCCGCCATAGAGGTCGAGCACCAAAAGACCACCCGGCTCCAGGGACTCGAGCGCGACCTCGAAGTAGCGGCGCAGCTCGTCCCTGGTCTTGAACACGCAGTAGCTGAAGTTCATCGCGGCGATGACCTCGGCCTTCGGCTCGGTCACGTCGAGCACGTTCGCCTGCATCAGCGTGACCCGCTCCTGCTGCTTGGGCGTCAGTGCGGCGAGGTTGTGCTGACGGCCCCACTCGAGGGTGGGCTCGTCGAGGTCGACACCGAGGGCGCGGTTGTCGCGGTGCATCTTCACGAACTCGCACGAGAGCAAGAACGTCCCGCAGAAGTCCTCACGCAGGAAACGCAGCGGCTTGCCGGTGGCCTTCTTGTACCGCTTCGCGAGGAACTCGGCGTCGAAGTCCGGCGCCTGGACGCTCCTCTGATACAAGATGTGCCGATCCGCCGTCTTCGCGGTCAGCTTGGCCTTCTTGCCCGCCGACTTCTTCTTCGAGCCGCTCTTCTTCCGCCGCGCCATGCCGCCTCCTCCGCCCTGGTGACGGCGCCCGGTGCCGATTGACCGAGCGCCGGCCTGCCTCCGAGAATCAATCGACGTCGAACTTCACGCCTTGGGCGAGCGGCAGCTCGGTCGACCAGTTGATGGTGTTGGTCTGCCGGCGCATGTACGCCTTCCAAGCATCGCTGCCCGACTCGCGTCCGCCGCCGGTCTCCTTCTCGCCGCCGAAGGCGCCACCGATCTCGGCACCCGACGTCCCGATGTTGACGTTGGCGATGCCGCAGTCGGAGCCGGTCGCGGCCAGGAACCGCTCGGCGTCGCGCATGTTGAGGGTGAAGATCGCCGACGAGAGGCCCTGCGGCACGGCGTTGTGCTTGGCGATGGCGTCGTCGATGTCCCGGATCGGGATCAGGTAGAGGATCGGCGCGAAGGTCTCCTTCTGCACCGTCGGCATGTCGTTCTCCGCACGGACGATCGCCGGCTTGACGAAGTTGCCGCCCGCGAGCTTGCCGTCCAGCTTCAGCACGTCACCGCCGCAGAGCAGCTCGCCGCCTTCCTTCTGCACGCTCTCGAGGGACGCCTGCATCTGCTGCACGGACTCGGGCAGGATGAGCGGACCGCACAGGACGCCGTCCTCGAGCGGATCGCCGATGCGCACCGACTCGTAAGCGCGCAGCAGTCGCTTCGTCACCTCGTCGATGAGGCTCTCGTGGCAGAGGACGCGCCTCGTGCTCGTGCAGCGTTGGCCGGCCGTGCCGACGGCGCCGAAGACGATGGACGGGATCGCCATGTCGAGGTCGGCATCCGCCATCAGGATCACCGCGTTGTTGCCGCCGAGCTCGAGGATGCTCTTGCCGAAGCGCCCCGCGACCGTCTGCGCGACCTGACGCCCGACCGGGATCGAGCCCGTGAACGAGATGAGCGGCAGGCGAGGATCCTCGACCATGCGGCGGGCGACCTCGTCGACCGAGCCGATGCACAAGCTGGCGAGCGCACCGAGGCCGGCCTGCTCGAGGACGGGGCGGCAGACGTTCGTCAGGCCGATGCCGCAGAGCGGCGCCGTCGGCGCAGGCTTCCAAATGCACGCGTCTCCGCAGATCCAGGCGAGCATCGAGTTCCAGGCCCAGACGGCCATCGGGAAGTTGAAGGCAGTGATGATCCCGATCGGCCCGAGGGGATGCCATTGCTCGCGCATCGCGTGCGCGGGCCTCTCCGAGTGCATCGAGAGCCCGTAGAGCTGACGCGACTGACCGACGGCGAAGTCGGCGATATCGATCGCTTCCTGCACCTCGCCCCAGCCCTCCTGGAGGATCTTGCCGTTCTCGAGGGAGATGAGGCGCCCGAGGGCGTCCTTCTTCTCGCGGATCGCGTTGCCGACGTTACGCACGAGCTCGCCGCGCAAAGGCGCCGGCATCGAGCGGAACGACTCGAAGGCCTTCTGGGCCGCCTCGACGCACTGGTCGTACTCGCCGGCCGTGGCTTGACGCACCTTGGCGATCACCTCACCCGTCGCCGGGTTCTTGGTCTCGAGCCACTCCCCGCTCGTCTTCAACCACTCGCCGCAATACGCGCCGGAGTTCTCGGCGCCGATCCCCAGCTCCTTGAGGAAGTCCATCGCTCCTGCCAATCGTGTATCCGTGTCCTGGAGGCCTTGCGGCCATCGCGAATTCGTCCGGAAAGGCGGCATGATACACGGTGCGCGGAAGCCACACACGGGGCACGGGGAAGAAGAATTCACACGGAGGCACGGGGGACACACGGAGAGCACGGGGAAGGAGAATTCACACGGAGGCACGGGGGACACACGGAGAGCACGGGGAAGAAGAACTCACACGGAGGCACGGGGGACACACGGAGAGCACGGGGAAGAAGAACTTACACGGAGGCACGGGGGACACACGGAGAGCACGGGGAAGAAGAACTCACACGGAGGCACGGGGGACACACGGAGAGCACGGGGAAGAAGAACTTACACAGAGGACACGGGGAGCACGGAGTGGACCCTCCGGGAGGAACTGCGTCGGCCTCTTCAATCGTCGATCGCCATTCCACTTCCTCCCGGAGGGTCCTTTCTCCGTGTCCTCCGTGCTCTCCGTGTAAATCCTGCTTCTCCCCGTGTTCTCTCCCTGTGTGTCCTCCGTGCTCTCCGTGTAAATCCTGCTTCTCCCCGTGCTCCCCGTGTCTCTCCCCCGTGGCCTCCGTGTGAGCTCTTCTCCGTGCCACGGGCGCTGTCGTTTCGAGGATTCGGCCGAAGGACGCCGGTCAGCTACGCATCCAGCGGAAGAGCTCTTTGATCTTCGGCGGCTGGCCGGTGCGCAGGATGCCGATGCGGAAGACCTTGCTCGTCAGGTAGAGGACGAAGAAGGTGAAGCCGACCATCAGGACACCGGTGCCGACGAGCTCGACCAGCGGGGGATCGGCGGCGGCCCGGTTCATCATGATGAAGGGCGTGTAGATCGGCACCCAGGAGAGCACTGTCGCGAGCGTTCCGTTGGGGTCCTTGGGGATGAACATCATCGTGAAGAGCGGCACGATCATGATGATCATGACCGGCCCCATGAGGTTCTGCGCCTCCTTGAGCGTGTTGCACACGCTGCCGATGGCGAGGAACATGCCGGCGTACATCAGGTACCCGAAGAAGAAGTAGATCGCGAAGGCGGGCAGCAGTCCGCTGCTGGTGAGCACCTCGAGCATGCCATTGGCCAGCTCCGCCTCGGGCCCGGCTTTGAGGAAGACGACGGCAAAGAGCGCGGCGATCCACGTTCCCAGCATCGTCAAGCCGACGGCCGCGATGCCGAAGAGCTTACCCATCATGAGCTCGCGGGCGGTCACCGAGGACAGCAGCACCTCGATGATGCGGTTGGACTTCTCCTCGATCGTGTTGTTGAGGAGCATCTGCGAGATCGAGAAGATGCCGATCCAGAGCAGGTAGACGAAGCCGACGGGTGCCCACTGCCGGATCTGATCCGCCAGGCTCACCTCCTCTTCGCCCTCTTCCTTCTTGGCATTGAGGCTGACGAAGGGCACGTAGGTCTTCTCGACCTGCTCGACCTGAGAGAAGTCGACGCCGCGCTCGACGTACTCGGCGCGCCGCAGCTCGGCGTTGATTGCGCGCTCGACGACGTCCTTGGCGTCGGTATCGGCGAGGTTGGTCGACCAATACTCGACCCCTTCCCGCTCGCCGGTCGGCATCCTCGGAGCGCCGGGCCTCACGACGGTGGCCGCCACGTCCTCGGGGATCTGCACGTAGGCGAACAGCTCTTCCTCTTCGCCATCGACCGTGATCTTCTCGTCGCCCTTGAGATAGGCCTTCATCTCCTGGGCGGCGGCCTTGGGATCGTTCGGGCTCTCGATCTCGGGCATCGGCACGAGGCGATAGCGGTACTTGGGCTCCTCGAACTCGGGCCGGTCCTTGACGAGCATCGGCTCCATCAATTGGAGGGACTGCTCGATGCCGCCGCTCTCGAAGAACTGCTGGACGACTTCGCGATTGGACTCGCTGAATTGGTCCATCATCGCTTCGGCGTCGACGGCCGGCACCTTCTCGAAGTCGATCTTCTGGCTCTTCTCCCCAGAAGACGCCTTGGAGTATTTCTTGGCATACTCACCGAAGGCGCGGAAGATATCCCTCTTGTGGAGCCACTCGAGCTCCTTCTCGATGGCCTCCATGTAATTGCCCGAGCGGTCATTGACGGCGACGTACCGCGTCGGCGTCGCCTTATCGAGCAAAAACTGGAGCTGAAAGCTCATGAAGATGATGATCGGGAAGATCAGCAGCCCGATCCAGAAGCCTTTCGTCTTGGCGTTCTCGGCATACTCGCGAAGCGCCACCAGCCATGCGTACTTCATCGGTAGCTCGCCTCCCGTGCGCCTTCACCGACCAGATTGACGAACACCTCGTGCAGGCTGGGATCCGTGTGGTCGAAGCGCCGCAGGCGGATGCCGTTGTCGAAGCAGCTCTGCAGGATCATGTCGGGATCGGCCGACTCCTTGATCTGCAGCTCCCAATGCGGGCCACCGATCTGCTCGGCGCCCAGCGGGATGCCCTCCTCGTCGATCGCGGTGACCGCGACGACCTCTTCGAGTGAGCGCAAAGGGCCGATGTCGCTGTCGGTCTCGATCCGCACGCGCCGCGGAATCGTCCGCTTGGCCTCGGTGATCGTCCCGTCGAAGATCTTCTCGCCGCGGGCGATCAGGAGGATCCGATTGCAGATGCGCTCGGCGTGCTGCATCACGTGCGTCGAGAAGAGGATCGTCTTGCCGCGCGCGGCCATGTCGCGGATGACCTCTTCCATCACCTGCTGATTCACCGGATCGAGACCTGAGAAGGGCTCGTCGAGGATCACCAGGTCCGGGTCGTGCGCGATCGCCGCGAGTACCTGGACCTTCTGGCCCATACCCTTCGAGAGCGCCTCGGTCTTTTGGTCGGCGAAATCCTTGAGGCCGTACCTCTCGAGCAGAGCGTAAGCGCGCTTCTTCGCCTCACGCCGATTCAGCCCCTTGAGCGTGGCGAAGTAGGCAACGATCGACCACGCCTTCATCTTCTTGTAGAGGCCCTTCTCTTCGGGCAGGTATCCGATGCGCTCGCGCACCTCCAAAGCCGACGGGCGTCCGAAGACCGAGATCGTGCCCGAGGTCGGCTTGATGATCTCGAGGATCATGCGAATCGTCGTGGTCTTCCCCGCCCCGTTGGGACCGAGGAACCCGTAGATCGAGCCCTCGGGTATCTCGAGGCTCACGTCCTTCACGGCAGTGAAATCGCCGTATCTCTTGGTGACCTGTTGCAGGTCCAGAACGGTGGTCACGCTCATCCCTCTTTTCTGCTGGCTCCCGGCGCCGGCAAGGCAGGCTCGCCCTGGCCAGGCAATCGACAACGCCGCTCGATACGTCTCGGCGGCAAGTCAACTCGATTCGTTTCTCGGGTGCCACCACTACTTTTCGGCGTCGATATTCTTTCCGCTCCGACCTGGCCCGCCGTTTCTCAGGACCGGGATCTCCGAGCGCTTGGCCGGGTCGAGTCGGTCCCAGAGGATGCCGCCCGGACGCTCGAAGCGCCGATCGCAGCGGATGAGCCGCTCCGGCGTCGCGATGATGTCGAGCGATTGATCGTGTGATTGCATCGGGATCGTCCCGGCCAGCAGGACCTGGCTCTCGTGCACGAGTGTCGCCACGATCGTGTCCGCCTCGACCTTTCCCGTCTCACGCAACAGGGCAAACTCGAGGTCGCTGAATCCTCCTCCCTTGCCCAGCCGAGCGCCTCGCCGGTCGACCCCGACGCACCCGGTGACGATCAGGTCGATCGGGGGCATCTCCTCGAGGGAGACCGCTCGTCCCAATCCGGCCGCTCCCTTGATCGACGACGCCTCCCACAGGCTGCCTTCGGGCAGACGGCTCGGATCGAGCTCCCAGAACGGCCGCGCTTCGGCCAGACGCGGAACCGCGAGGAAGATCGTCTTGCCGGCCTTCAAGAGACGGTGGCGGAGCGGGCGCTGCGGCGAGTCCGGGTTGCACTTCACGACCTGGGCGCGCTGCAGCTCGGGAGTCGCGGCGAGTCGCTCAGCGGCTCGCTCGGCCCCGACGAAGTTGGGGATGCGGCCGAGGGTGCCGGGAAAGCGCGCGGCGCCTGCGTCCTGAAGTGCCTGCCAGCAGCGCTTTCGAAGCTCTTGTTTGTCCATGCCGAGATTGAACGGGATTCAGAGGGTCGCGTCACGCCGGATCGGTCGATTGAGCAACTGACGCAACGGCTCGTTCGATTTCCTGCTTGCGATCCCCCACAGGTGTAGGCAAACTTGCCACCTACACTTGTCGGCAAAGGAGACCTTCGATGGCCGAACGCAAGCGACCGACCGGCGCCCTGACCGAGACACAGCTCGAGATCCTCGACCTCGTCTGGTCGAACCCGAGTTGCACGGTGTCGTTCCTCTGGCAAGAGCTGCAGAAGAAGCGCACCCTCGCCCGGAACACGGTGCTCACGCAGCTCACGCGTCTCGAGCAGTATGGCTGGCTCAGCAAGGAGCGAGACGGTCGCTCGGACGTCTACCGATGCACCGTGCCGCGCCGCAAGGCCCAGAAGGAGCGCCTCGACGGATTGGTCTCGGGTATGTTCTCCGGCTCGCCCGCCGACCTGGTCCAAGCGCTGCTCGGTGGACGGAAGATCGACGCCGACGAGCTCTCCCGGGTGCGCGAGCTGGTCGAGGAAGCGGAGCGTCGACTCGAGGAGGAACGATGATGACGAACATCGAGAGCTTTGCGATCGATCTTCTGTGGCAGTCGACGATGATCGGTCTGGTGCTGTGGACTCTCCTCCGGCTGGTGCCTTTGCGCCGGGCCAGCCTGCGTCGGAGCCTGCTCGTGGCCGGGCTGATCGGTTTTGCCTCTCTGCCGGCCACCAGGCTCTTGCCCGCTGAGTGGCGGTCGCCCCTCTTCGATGTCGGCGAACTGCCGTGGTCCGCCTCGAGCCCGACGACGGCGGAAGCGCCGTCTCAGCAGCCACGGATCACCTCCGCCCCGATTCCAGAACATTCGAGCGCACCAGCCGGACGTGCCCGGACGCAGACCTCCGGTAGGCGACCGACTCGGGCCATCGAAGGCGAGCTTCGACTCGGCAGTCTCCTGGTCGGTGTGTGGGGGTTGGTTGCGACCTGGCTCCTCGCTCGTCTCGCGCGCGATGCGATCCGCCTCCATCATTGGCAGGCGGCGTCTTATCCGGCGAGCTCGTTCGAGCGTCGGTGTGCTGCCGAGGCGGCCCGCCGAGTGAATTGCCGGAAGGCCTTTCGCCTTCGGCGGCATCCCACTGCGGAGCAACCGCTGGTCTGTGGCACGTTCCGGCCCCTCCTCCTGATCCCGAGCGATCTCTCCGATCGGGTCTCACCTCAGGCCTTCGTCGAGCTGCTCGTTCACGAGGCGAGCCACCTCGAGCGACACGACGTCGCGCTGGGTTGGCTGCAGCGGCTGATCACGGCCGTCCTTTGGCCACAGCCGCTCGTACACTGGACGAACCGCCAGCTCGCCCTCGTCCGCGAAGTCGTCTGCGATGACGACGTCGTGCGCTCTGGCGGCCAACCCGCTCGCTTCGTCCGCACATTGCTCAGCCTTTCCGAGACACGGATCCCTGCAGTAGCGCTGGCCTCAGCGGCGGTATCGCGCCGAGGCGATCTCGAGCGTCGCGTCCGTCTCGCCCTGGATCCGAATCGCAGCCGAGTCGAGCCCTCGTGGCGAGCTCGCTGGCTGGCCGTTCTCCCCCTGGTCGTGGCCACTACGCTGGGATCTCTTTGGAGCTGCCACACATCAGGGACGAGCCGCGAGGACGGGGCGAGCGGTGGAGCAAAAACGCGTCCCGGCCTGGATGTCCTCCTCGTGCAAGGGACACCGACCTGGGAGTACCGATATCTCGTCAACACTCTGCTGCGAATGTCGGCCGAGACGAACGGCTCTCTGCAGGCTTGGGTGGAGAGTGCGAGAGTCGACGTCTCGCAAACACATACTGGCAACCGTGTCGCACTGACCGCGCTACCGACCGAGCTCGATGGTTACGATGTCCTCGTCCTCGGCGACATCCCGATCGATCGACTGGAGGCCGCCTTGGGCGGAGACGACCTGGACGTTCTCTGCTCGTGGATCGATCAGGGAGGGCGGCTGGTGCTACTGCCCGAAGAAGGCAAAGAGCTGTCCCGCTTCGCCGGCACGCCCCTGGAGCGCCTGCCGGCCGAGTCCTCCGAACGGGAGATCGTCGAGCTACCGGGCGGACGAGTCGCCGTCCGAAAGGCCTGGTCGGGGCTCATCATCGAAGTGCTCACCGAATCGACTTGGAGGCTGCGCTCCGAGGGAGAGGCGCCTTACGAGCGGTTCTGGGAATCCGTCCTGACAATGGCGCGGTAGCGTCGATTCGACACTCGATTCCGTCGACCCTCCGAAGGCGCTCTGGCTCCTGCCGAATTGATTCCGACTTCGGCGTCTGGCACTCTGTTCCGCGTTCATCCGGGCCGCTCGGTCCGGCACTCGCCCACTCAGAGATAGAGGACGCATGAGCGAGAAGATCGTCCGAGTCGCCAACGGGCAGGGGTTCTGGGGCGACAGCCCTCTGGGCCCCGTTCGCCTCGTACGCGAAGGACCGCTCGATTACCTGACGATGGATTACCTCGCCGAGGTGACGATGAGCATTCTTCAGAAGCTCAAGTCCCGCGACCCGGCGAAAGGCTACGCCACCGACTTCGTGAAGACCCTCGAGCGGATCCTCCCCGAGGTCGTCGAGAAGAACATCAAGGTGATCGCCAACGCCGGTGGCGTGAACCCGCGCGCTTGCCAGGAAGCGGTGCTCGAGACGATCCGCAAGGCGGGATACTCGGGGGTCAAGGTCGGCATCGTCTCGGGTGACGACATTCTCGATCGCCTCGATGAGCTGATCGCCTCGGGCGAGCCGCTGAAGAACATGGACGACGGCCGGCCGCTGTCCGAGGTGCGCAACCGGGTGTTGTCGGCGAACGTCTACATCGGCGCCGAGCCGATCGTCGAGGCGCTCTCGAAGGGTGCCCAGATCGTCATCGCCGGCCGCTGCACGGATCCGGCCCTGGTCTCGGCGCCCTTGATCCACGAGTTCGGCTGGAGCTTCTCGGATCACGCCAAGCTCGCGGCCGGCACCGTCGCGGGGCACATCGTCGAGTGCGGCGCCCAGTGCACCGGCGGCAACTTCACTGATTGGCGCTCGGTCCCCGACATGGCGCGCATCGGTTACCCGGTGATCGAAGCCCGGGCCGACGGGACCTTCGACGTCACCAAGCACCCCGAGACCGGCGGGCTGGTGACGGTCGAGTCGGTCAGCTCGCAGCTCGTCTACGAGATGGGCGATCCGAAGAACTACATCACGCCGGATGTCGTCGCCGACTTCTCGACGATCCAGCTCGAGCAAGTCGAGCCCGATCGCGTGCGGGTCAGCGGCATCCAAGGCCGCAAACGCACCGAGACGCTCAAGGTCTCGATCAGTTACAGCCAGGGCTACAAGGCCGTCGGCCAGCTCGTCGTCGCCGGTCCCGACGCTGAAGCGAAGGCGCGCCTCTGCGCCGACATCATCTGGAAGCGGCTCAGCCTCGATGGCGTCGAGTTCCCCGCGGCCGATCGCTTGGTCGAGCTGGTGGGCAGCGGCGTCTGCTTCGACGGCATCGCCAAGGCTCCCGAGCACCTCAGCGAAGTGGCGCTCCGGATCGGCGTGCGCTCGCCGAACCGCGCCGACGTCGACCGGTTCGGGATGGAGCTCGCCCCGCTCGTCACCAGCGGACCGCCCGGCGTGACCGGCTTCGCCGGCGGCCGCCCCAAGGCGACCGAGATCGTCTCGTACTGGCCAGCGCTCGTCAATCGCGAGAAGGTGCAGACCCAAGTCATCATCGAGGAGTCCTGAGCATGGCCACGGTTCCGCTCTCGAAGATCGCCTACTCCCGCTCGGGCGACAAAGGGGATGGCAGCAACGTCGGAGTCATCGCGAGACGTCCCGAGTTCTACGATGTCCTGCTCGACGAGCTGACGGCGGAGCGCGTGAAGAAGCACTTCAGCCGCATCTGCCGCGGCAAGGTCGAGCGCTTCGAGGTTCCCAATCTCCACGCGCTCAACTTCCTGCTCCACGACTCGCTCGGTGGCGGCGGTTCGGAGAGCCTCAAGTCCGACGCGCAAGGCAAGACGCACGGGCTCGGGCTCTTGATGATGGAGGTCGAGGTTCCCGACGCTCTGCTTGGTGAGTGATCAGGCTCATGGGCGTTCTCGAGAGGATTCGTGATCGGGCGATCGCGCTCTCCCGCACGATCTGCCTGCCCGAGTCCTTTGACCCGAGAGTCGTCGAAGCGGCCCTGCAGGTCGCACGGGAAGGCATCGCGCAGCCGATCTTGCTCGAGAGCGACGGGCTGGATCGGGCGGCGCTCGAGCAGAGCGGCGTCCCGGTCTGGCCGATTCGCACGCACGAGCGATTCGAGGCGTTCGCCGAGGCTCACGTCGCCAAGCTCGCCGCCAAAGACGTGCCCGAGGACGAAGCCCGGCGCCGCGCGGCCTCACCGCTCGTCTTCGCCGCCTACCTGATTCGAGACGGCCTCGTCGACGGCGCCGTCGCCGGATCGGCCTCACCGACCAGCGACGTGCTTCGGGCCGGCATCGGCGTCGTCGGTCGCGGGGACGACGTGCGCGTCGTCTCGAGCAGCTTCCTGATGGTCCTGCCCGACGGGCGAGCATTGACCTACGCCGACTGCGGCGTGGTGCCTCAGCCCAACGCCAAGCAGCTCGCCTCGATCGCCGCCACCACGGCGCGCACGCACCGGCAGCTCACTGGCGAAGAGCCCCTCGTCGCGTTCCTGTCCTTCTCGACGAAAGGCAGCGCCGAGCACGAAGACGTCCGCAAGATGCGCGAGGCCGTCGCCTGGGCCCGCGAAAAGTATCCCGACCTGGTCTGTGACGGCGAGCTGCAGTTCGACGCCGCCTTCGTGCCGTCCGTCGCGGAGCGCAAAGCACCGGGCAGCCCGGTCGCCGGCCGCGCGAACGTGTTCATCTTCCCCGACCTCGACGCCGGCAACATCGCCTACAAGATCACCGAGCGCCTCGCCAAGGCGACCGCCCTGGGCCCTCTGGTCCAGGGGCTCAAGCGCCCCTTCCTCGACCTGTCCCGCGGCTGCTCCGCGGAGGACATCGTCTGGGTCGTCGCCATCGCCTCGGCCATGACCGAAGACTGAGCTCGAAGGCACGATTCCGCCCGAGCCTCGCCACACCAGTCGGTCATTTTGGCAGCATGACATCGGCTGCCTCCGGTGTAGCGGCGAAGGATACTGCCACATTGACATATCAGCCAAGTCTGGGCACATAGGTGCAAGTCGATTTCAATATGAGACTTATACGTTGCCGCCTCGATTGGCACACACATTGATATGAAGCTCGCCGCGCTCGGGAACGCAGCCGGGCGACTGAAGACCGACCACAATCTGACATGAAGTGACTTGTGTCATTGGAGACCGATACCATGTTGACCCCTCATCGCACCTTGCTTCCCGTCAACCGCCTCCGCAACGAGATGGACCAGCTCTTCCAGGGTGTTCTCGGCAGCTTCTTCGAGCCGACGCGCGCCCGCTCGAGTGACCCGGCCCTCGACATCCTCGAGACCGAGGACGGCTACTCGGTCGAGGTGACGGTCCCGGGCTACACGCTCGAAGACCTCGACGTCTCGGTCGCGAACGACACGCTGACGATTCGCGGCGAGCGCCAAGGTGAAGCCGAGAGCCGCGGCGGGACGTACCTGAGGCGAGAGCGTCGTCGAACGAGCTTCCAGCGCCAGGTCAAGCTCCCGACATCGATCGACAACGAGAAGATCGAAGCCTCGCTCGAGAACGGCATCCTGACCGTCCGCCTGCCCAAGAGCGCCGCGGCCCAGCCTCGTCAGATCGAAGTGAAGGTCACCCCGCCGCGCCTCGAGACGGATGCCGAGACCGAGGCTTGAAGGAATACTCAGAACAACACGACGGAGAATCTCCCATGAACCAGCCCGTGAAGACCACTCCGACCGAAGCCCCTCGTCAGCTTCACCGCCCCGACATCGACCTGCTCGAGAGCGAGCACGAGATCACCGTCATCGCCGATCTCCCGGGTGTGCGGTCCCAGGACATCCAGATCGACTATCGCGAAGGCGCGCTCTCGATCCAGGCGACCGCCTCGAAGCGCCTACCCGAGAACGCCAAGCTCCGCCACCGCGAGAGCCTGCGCGGCGATTACTACCGCGAGTTCCGCATCGGCAACGCGATCGACGCGGACGGAATCCAGGCCGAGTACAACAGCGGCGTCCTGACGCTTCATCTGCCGAAGACGCCCAGCCATCGCCCTCGCCAGATCCCGGTCCAGATCACCAACAACTGACGGCAAAGACCAGGGGCACTCCCGAGCTCGAGTGCCCCTGATGCTTGGGTGCTTGGGTGCTCGGGTGCTCGGGTGCTCGGGTGCTTGGGTGCTTGGGTGCTTGGGTGCTTGGGTGCTTGGGTGCTTGGGTGCTTGGGTGCTTGGGTGCTTGGGTGCTTGGGTGCTTGGGTGCTTGGGTGCTTGGGTGCTTGGGTGCT
>JAVJTD010000478.1:0-12221 GCA_040219065.1 Planctomycetota bacterium | reverse complement strand
CTGAAACCTGCCACCAACCAGAGCCCGCGCGACCGAAACGGGAAGTGGTCACCGAGCTAGGAGCCGCCTCCTCGACGCTGCCACCGATCGAGCGGAGAGGTGCCGAGCAAGGGGCCATTCGGAAGGCGCTGTCTCGCTGCGCTCTGGCCCAAGGTCGCTCGCGAAAATCACTGCCGACGGACCCGGTCTTCGGCTCGCTCGACTTGGGCACTCCCACGGACTCGGACGTTGAGCCTTTGGATGTCCCAAGCTCGCTGGGAAAGGCTCTCACCGACAGAACCGGTCTTTGGCCTGCTCCACTTGGGCACTCCCAGCGACTCGAGAAAGAGCACCGAGTGCCCTTGGTGGCTGTTGCTATGCTGGGCGGACGAACTCCTCGAGCTTCGCCCCCTTGGAATGAACGCCGACCATGATCACCCTTCTCTTGACCTGGCTCGCCTTGGGGCAGGACGTGCCGGTCCTCCAACACGCCGAGCCGGTACCTTTCACTTTCGAAGACACGGATCCGGTGACGGCCGGCCTCGGCCCGAGGAAGACCTTTCGCTACGAGGTGGAATCCGAAGAGGCTGTGCTCTTCGTGTCTGCCGAGTCGGAGGAATCCGACCTCGTGCTCCGCGTGCGCTTCGAAGAGAGCGACGCGGCTGCCACTGGACCGGCGGCATTGTTCGCCGGCCGACGACGGGACAGCGCTTTCGAGGACGACGACTCCGGCGGCCTCGGCAATCCGTTCCTCCGCATCGAACGCCAAGGCGGCGGCAGCTTGATCATCGAGGTGATTGCCAAGACGAGCGGCGCTTCGACAGCATCGGTCCGCATCTTCGAGGGGCAGGAGACCGCCGAGTCGCGCTCCTTGCCGAAGGCCCTCATCGCCGAGGCGAGCGCCTTGCTCGGTAAGGGGGATGACAGGACGCTGCTCGCCATCATTCGCCGCGGCATCGCAACGTTGCTCGAGCGGCCCGAGACGCGAAGCGCCTCGATCACGAGCGGGCTCTGGGTGCTCGGACTCGGCGCTCACGAGCTCGGCGACCGTCCGGCGGCTCGGAGCGCCTGGATGCGCTGTTGGCAGCTTCGCTCGAAGGCGCTGCCGTCCACGCACGAGGACCTCCAGGCCGTGCGCCTCAACTTGGGGCTGGTTCGGCGCGAGCTCGGGGACGCGGCAGGGGCCTTGGAGCTCGAAGGCGCGGTCTGGGACGTGCGCCGCCGCGCGCTTCCCGAAGAGCATCCCGACTGCCTGATCATCCAGCAGAACTACGCGTTGACGCTCGCCGAGCTCAGCCGGTTCGACGAGGCGCAAGTGCTCCAGGAGCGACTCCTCGCGCTCCGCCTCTCCTCCTTGCCGGATGAGCATCCCGAGGTCCAACGCGCCCGCCAGAACCTCGCCACAACTCACTACGCCCGCGGCGACCTCGCCGGAGCGAAGCAGCTTCAGGAGAGTGTCCTGGACGTGTTCGAGCGAACGCTTCCGGACGATCACCCCGAGCTTCAAAGTGCCCGTCAGAATCTCGCGGCGACCCTGCAGAGCCTGGGAGATTCCGAAGCGGCGATCGATCTGTTCGAGAGGGTTCTCGAGATCCGCGAGAGGACGCTGCCCGCCGATCACGAGCTCGTGCAGGATGCGCGTGGAAACTTGGCCTTGGCCTGTGAAGCTGCCGAACACCTCTCGCGCGCCCTCGAGCTGAGACGGGCCGAAGTCGCGAGCTGGACGCGGACCCGGCCACCCGATCACCCGGATGTGCTCGCGGCACGCCAGGCGTTGGGTGTCACGCTGCTGTCCATCGGAAGAGCTCCCGAGGCGGCCGAGATCTTCGAGAGTGTCTGGCGGACGCGGAGAGCGCGGCTGCCCGAGGACCACCCCGATCTTCAGATGGCGCGTCAGAACCTGGCGGTCGTCGTGCGGGAGCTCGGAGATCCCCGCCGTGCGCTCGAGCTCGAGAAGCAGGTCCTCGACTCGCGCCTCAAGAGCCTCCCGGCGAGTCACCCCGACGTCCTCGATGCGCGCAGCAATCTCGTGTTGACCCTGAGAGCGCTCGGCGATTTCCCCGCGGCACTCGAGCAGATTCAGCAAGCCCTCGACGACACGGCGGAGACGCTCCCGCCGGACGACCCACGACGGATCAACCTGATCGACACGCTCGCGATCGCCCACTTCGATCTCGGCGACTTCGCGACCGCGCGCTCGCTCTTCGAGGAAGTGCTGGCGCGACGGAACGAGGCGCTCCCGTCGAACCACCCCGACCGACTGCACACGATTCAGAACCTCGCCGCCTGCTTGCATCAGGCCGGAGAGCCGCAGAGAGCCCGGAGACTGTTCGAAGAGGCGCTCGAAGAGCTCGGTGCGACCTACGGTCCCGAGCATCCGTCGATCGTGCTGACTCGGCAGAACCTCGCCGTCGTCTGGCAGCAGCTCGGAGAGCTCGACGAGGCGCGCTCGATCCTCGAGGAGGTCGTCGAGTCACTCGCGTCTCGCAATCCCGATGGACACGCCCTCCTCGTCTCGGCGCGCCTCAGTCTCGCGAGCCTTCAGTTCACGGCCGGGGAGTTCGAGCGAGCTCGCTCGATCTTCGAGATCGTTTACAGGGAGCGGCAGCGCTCGCTACCGCCGGAGCATCCAGACCGTCTGGGCGTGGCCGGATACCTGGCGACCGCTTGCGCCGCAGTCGGTGACATCGAGTCCGCCAGGAAACTGGCCCGTGAGGCGCTCCAGCAGATCCTCCCGATCACCGAGAAGGGCCCCCTGTACTCGACTCGTGAGCTCGAAGCGCTCCTCGGGGCCTACCAGCAGGTCCTCGATACGTCGCTCTCCATCGCGAATGGCCTCGGGTACACCGAGCCGGACGACGAGCTCGAGCGGTTGGCCTTTCGCGTGATCGAGGCGCTCCGTGCCGCGTCGGGTCGAGCGGCCGTCCCGACTCAGCTTCCCACGCCGGAGCTGCGAGCGCTCCGAGATCGCTTCGCGGCCGCTCATCGTCGCATCGTCGAGTGGATCGCCGATCCCGGTCGACCGACGGACTTCACCGAGGCCGTTCGCGAGCGCGACCGCCTCGAGCGGGCTCTTCTGGCCGAGATCCGAAATGACCCATCGGTCGATGGGGCCCCGGCTCCTCGTGCCGACGAGAAGACGATCGCGGAGCGTCTGGGAGTGGATCGCGCCGGCGTGACGTTCTGGCGTTATCGCAGGCTCCTCATCGATCCGGAGACCAAGAGGCCGAAGCAGGTCGACGCTTACGCCGCCTGGGTCGTGCGTCCGGAGCGACCGCTCGTGCGCTTGGAGCTCGGCCCGGCCGTGCAGCTCGAAAGCGCGATCGAGAGCTGGCACAGCGCCACGGTGGCGAAAGGATCCGAGCGGGCAGCCGCCTTGCTCGGCCGCTCGGTCCGGCAGCTCCTCTTCGACCCCCTTCGCTCGGCACTCGGGGACGCGACGTATTTCGTCATTGCTCCGGCCGAAGCGCTGCATCAGGTGCCGTTGGCCGCCTTGCCCGACGAAGGCGAGGCCGTACTTGGCGATCGGTACCGATTCACGAGCTGCGTGGGCCTGTCGGATTGGGCGAGTGCCGACCGGGGCGAGCTCGCTCCGCCCAGCCTGTTGGCCATCGGCGGCGTTGCGTACGATGGTGAGCCGAGGGCTGAGGTCGCAGGCCAGGGGGCCGCGGCATTCTCGATGCGCGGTCGAAGGACGAGGCGCTTCGAGTCTCTGACGAGCACCGGTGATGAAGTGAGATCGATCGCCGCGCTGTTCGAGAGTACGTTCGAGTCGGCCCCTGCTCGCGTGCTGTCTGGCGAAGAGGCGAGCCGGACGGCGCTCGAGACTCTCGGTCCTGCCCATCGCTTCTTGCACATCGCGACGCACGGCTGGTTCGCGGCAGACTCGGTACCATCGACTTCGCAGATCGAAATGGCAGCGACCGAGAGCCGCGGTGTTCCCGTCTTCGAGCTCGGGGATCAGGTGCGAGGCTTGGCGCCTGCGGCGCTGTGCGGTCTCGCGTTCGCCGGAGCGAATGCCGCCGCGGACACAACGGGCCGAGTGCAGGGCGTGATGACGGCGGAGGAGATCCGAGCGCTCGATCTCGGTCGCGTCGAGCTGTGCGTGCTGTCGGCTTGCGAGACCAACGTCGGCTTGCGGCGCGGTGGACAGGGCATCGCCTCGCTCCAGGCCGCGCTTCATGCAGCGGGCGTGCGGACCGCGATCACCTCGCTCTGGCGAGTGCCGGATGCGCCGACCCGGGAGCTGATGACCGAGCTCTATCGCCAGCTCTGGATCGAGGAGCGTCCCGTCGAAGAAGCGCTTTGGGCCGCGCAGCAGCTCCTGCGCAATCGCCGCGACGAACAGGGACGCCCCAGGTACTCCGTTCGGGACTGGGCGGGGTGGGTGTTGTCGACCCGATCGGATTGAGGTGGCCGGAGCGTGCATTCAACCGAGCGAAGGCACCGCGCTCTCGGCTCCACAGGCTGTCCCTCGTGAGGAGGAAGAGGATGCAGGCACGACTGAAAGGTCGCATCGCGCTCGTCGCAGGCGCCACGCGAGGAGCAGGGCGCGGTATTGCCACTCAGCTCGGGGCCGAGGGAGCGACGGTCTACGTGACTGGGCGGTCGACGCGCGAGCGGCGCTCGGAGATGGATCGTCCTGAGACGATCGAGGAGACGGCCGAGCTCGTTACGAAGGTCGGCGGCCATGGTATCCCGGTCGCCGTCGACCACCTGGTTCCGGATGAAGTGAAAGCGCTCGTCTCGCGCATTCGCAAAGAGCAAGGTGCGCTCCACTTGCTCATCAACGACATCTGGGGCGCCACCAAGATGGAGTGGAACAAGACCGTCTGGGAGTCCGACCTCGAGTACGGGCTGAAGACGTTGCGCCTCGCCATCGATACTCATGCCATCACGAGCCATTACGCGATTCCGCTGATGCTCGAAACTCCGGGAGGACTGGTCGTCGAGGTGACGGACGGGACCGACGGGTACAATGCGACTCGCTATCGCGTGTCGTTCTTCTTCGATGTGGCCAAGGCCGCGGTCAGCCGGATGGCGTTCGCCCTGGCGCACGAGCTGAAGGGCCAAAAGGCGACCGCCGTGTCGCTCACTCCGGGCTGGCTGCGCTCCGAGGCGATGCTCGAAGCTTATGGCGTCAGTGAACGGAACTGGCGAGACGCGACGAAGGTGTCGCCGCACTTCGCGATCTCGGAGAGCCCGGCGTTCGTCGGGCGCGCGGTCGCCGCCCTCGCCGCGGATCCCGATGTCGTCCGCTGGAACGGGCAATCCGTCTCGAGCGGACAGCTCGCCAAGGTCTACGGCTTCACCGACCTCGATGGCAGTCGACCCGATGCCTGGCGCTACATGGTCGAGGTGCAGGACGCTGGAAAGCCGGCCGACGTGACCGGATACCGGTGAACGGGTCTCGAGGTCGTGAGCATCTGTCGTTCGGAGAGGAAGTGACGAGCCGTGCCGCGGATCCGTGAGCTCGCCACTGAGGTGCTCGGAACTGTGGTGAGAGCTCTCGGGAATCTTGTCTTGAGTGAGTAGAGGGAGCAGAGCGCAGAGGGCGTCTGCTTGGCTCTTCACCTCGACTCGATTGCTCCGAGCGCCCACCATGAATGCCCAGATCCGAACGTCACGCTCCATCCTTTATCACTACCGTTTGATTCTCCTACTCTCGGCTGTCCTCGCGGCACCGGTCCTCGGGCAGTCGTTCGACCAGAATGCCTACCCGGGTGGGCAGGCCGGTCGTTGGGGGACGACGCTCGATCTCGACGGTACGAGCGGCCTCGACATCCTGGTCGCGAATGAAGGCAACGGCAGCCTGTCCCGGCTCGTCAGCAACGGCAACGGGACCTTCACGTCCAGCAGCTTGGCGGTCGGCAGCAGCGGCTCGGCGTCGGTGGCGGCTGCCGATCTCGATGGCGACGGCGATGAAGACGCGGTCGTGGTGAGTCACTTCGGCGGCGAGGTGTGGATACTCACGAATACGGGAGGATCGCTCAGCCTGACGCAAACGCTGACGCCGGGCGGGAGCCCCTTCGATGTGGCGCTGGCGGATCTCGATGGCGTGAACGGCCCCGACATCGTGATCGCGAATGCGGCGTCGGGCGTGGTGTCCGTGTGGCGGAACGAAGGCGGTGGTGTCTTCGAGGGGTCTTGGACGCGACAGGACTACGGAGCCCAGGTGGGCGTGCAAGCGGTCTCGACCGGTGACTTCGACGGCGACGGCCTCATCGATGTCGCTGCGGCGAGCCCGGCGACCGACAGCGTGCTCGTTCTCGCGAACCAGGGGAGCGGAGTGCTCGGAGCGCCGACGATCTATCCGGTCGACGAGCAGCCCGTCGACCTCGTCGCCGTCGACCTCGATGCGGACGGCGACATCGACTTGGCGACGGCGAACTGGATGAGCGACAGCATCTCGGTGCTGCTCCAGCAAGGGGGCTGGCTCTTACCCGCCGTGCATTACAGCACCGGGATTCCGAGCCAGACCGATCTCATGGGATCGACATCTCTCACGGCCGGCGATCTCGATTGTGACGGGCACCCGGACATCGCGGTCGCGAACCTTCTCGACGAATCGCTCTCGCTGTTTCTCAATGACGGGACGGCCGGCTTCACGGCGCTCCCGGGCTATCTGCCCGTCACGGCTCCCAGCTTCGTCGAGATCGCCGAGCTGAATGGCCAGGCCGGGCTCGACCTGCTCGTCACCAACTTCGGATCGCCCGGCACCCTCACGGTCCTCCTCAACGCCTCCGAGGCCTGTCCGACCCAGTGTGTTCCAGCGCCGCCCGGGATGGTCGCCTGGTGGGACTATGTGGGTGGCGGCGCGAATGATTTGATCGGCGAGCACTTCGGCTGGCCGATCGGCAGTGGACCCTTCTTCACGCTCGATGCCAAGGTCGGTGACGCGGCCCTGAGCTTCAACGGGAGCGACGGCTTCTTCGCCGTGCCCGACTCTGGCTCTCTCGACATCGGAACCGAGGATCTCACGCTCGATCTCTGGGTGCGTCCCGGGTCGAGCACCGGAGTCCGTGCCTTGGTCGAGAAGGCCGATGGCAACGGCCAGGGCTACGGTCTCTACCTCCTGGGCGGCAACGAGGTGGCGTTTCGCTTGGACGACGGCACGGGGAGCTCTCTTTGGACGGCGACCGGCTCGCTCGCGGTCGGCATCTACACCCACGTCACCGTCACCCTCGATCGATCGGCGAGCGATGGGGGGCGCTTCTACCTGGGCGGCCAGCTCGCGGGGGTGTTCGATCCGACTCTGCGCGACGGTGATGTGAGCAACACGGCCGATCTGCTGCTCGGTCACGGCCTTGCTTTGGGCAACTCCTACTTCCAAGGCGACCTCGACGAGATCGAGCTCTTCGGACGCAGCCTCGCCGCCTTCGAGGTCGCTCGCCTCGCCTACGCCGACTCTCATGGCAAGTGCAAGCCGTGCCCGGCCGTCGCGCCGCCTGGCCAGCAGGTCGCCTGGTGGCCGCTGGACGAGGCGACGGGGCCCGACGCGCACGACATCGCGGGCGGCAACAAAGGGACGCATCAGGGACCGATACCTCAGAGCAACGGACGAGTTGGCGGGGCGCTGAAATTCAACACCTTCGATGACAAGGTCGTCGTGCCGCATCACTCCAGCTTGAACTTCGGCAACGGGGACTTCTCTTGGGATTTCTGGGTCTACCGCGCCAGCGACGACCCGGCGGCGATCTTCTCGAAGTGGATGCCTTACTTCGGCTACCGCTTCGTGATCAATGCGGGCGGCGGCTTGACGCTCGACCTCTGGGGTGGCACCGACTGCCACTACGCATTCTTCTGGCACTCGAGCGGCACGGTGCCGCTCGAGAAGTGGACGCACATCGCCGTCACCGTCGATCGGAGCTCGAGCCAGGGGGTGAAGTTCTACATCGATGGTCAGCCGGCCGGCTCCGGCAACGCCGCTTCTTTCTGGGGCAATGTCGACAACACCGCGCCGCTTTGGATCGGCTCCCTTCACGGGAATTGGCAGATCCCGGACGCCGAGTACTCGCTGGACGAGATCGAGTTCCACAAGAAGGTGCTCTCACCCGCCGAGGTGATCGGCATCTATGAGTCGGGCCACCACGGCAAGTGCAAGGAGGTCTGCCACGTACCCTCGGAGACGACGATCCATCCGTGGCAGAGCTCCAAGGCCGTGCACATCTCGGTCTACAACGGCGCGCCCGTCCCCAAGACCTTCTCGGTCCAGCTCGCCCCGGTGCCAGTGGGGGCCTGGCCGGGCCTCACGATCGATGGGCCGACGGAGTTCGACTTCCCCGATCCGCTGCATCCGCAGCTCTTGACCGTCCCGCCCGGGGGCACGGACTACGCAACGGTCGTCATCACGCGGCCGGCCGGCATGTTCGCAGGGGATGAAGCCGGCTTCGTCGTCGCCGTCACCGATGTCGAGACCAATCATGGCACCTCGTGCGCCGGGACGCTCCGCGCCACGAACGGGACATTCGAGGCTGGCCCTCAACTAACGGCGAGCTTTGGCTTCGTTCCCGCGGGCGAAGAGCTCCAGATGGACTTCGACCTGATCAATCAGGGATCCCCGATCTCGAGTGTCGACTGGCAAATCGAGGCCGGACCGTCGGACGGCGATGCGTCGGATGCTGCCCTCAGCTTGAATGGATTGCCGCCCGGAGTGCCGCTGCGAGGTCATGCCGAGGTACCGGCCGGGATCAGCGTCTCCGTCGGGGTGGGTCTTCGCATGCTCCATGGGGACGCCTTCAACCTTCACGACATCGTCTTGACGCTCGACCTGGACGGCGATGGCGTCTTCGAGGAGCGAGTCGGCCGAGCCGCGGTGCAAGCCGCTCCGCCGCGCTTGCTCCCGGTCGCCAATCTCGTGACCCGACGAGTTCCGAGCGGTGTCGAGCTGACCTGGTCCTGGCAGTCTCCGGCGACCAGCATCGAGATCTGGCGCAATGGAGTGCTGATCGCGACCCGCCCAGCCTCCGAGACGCAATTCGTCGACACCGTCGGAACCGGGGCGTTCACCTATCGCCTGATCGCGGTCGACGACAGCCTCGGATTGCGCAGTGAGCCGTCCCGGACCAGTGACTTGTGCCTCGGTCCTCCCGGTAAGCGTTGACGACGATCTGGGACCGATCCCCAAGGTCCTCGAGCTGGTCGTGCGGCGACATCGAGGTGATACTGCCCGAAGCGGCCGCCGGGCCGCCGGCACACCCAACTCGAGTTTCCGCGGAGGTCGACGATGAGAATTCACCGGTGCTGCGCACTTGGCCTGGTCCTCGGCCTCCTCGCCGGAGTGGCCCGAGCCCAACCGGAGGAGGCCGCCTCCTCTGGGCCGCTGAAGGTGTTCATTCTCGCGGGTCAGTCGAACATGCAGGGACATGGCCATGTGGTCGCCGACCCAGAGCGGAATGGTGGCCAGGGAACCCTCGAGTACCTGGTGCGTGCCGACGAGACGAAGGAGCGCTTCGGACACCTGATCGATGACGACGGCAACTGGGTCTCGCGCGACGATGTCTCGATCTGGTACCTCGATCGCTCGGGTCCGTTGACCGTCGGCTACGGCGCGCGAGAGGGACTGATCGGACCGGAGCTCGGATTCGGGCATGTCGTCGGTGAGCACTTCGAAGAGCCGGTGCTCCTCATCAAGATCGCTTGGGGCGGTAAGTCGCTGGCCGTGGACTTTCGGCCACCGAGCGCAGGCGGCGAGGTGGGGCCTTTCTATCGGCAGCTCATCGATCACGTGAAGAAGGTCCTCGAGGAGCGCGATACGCTCTTTCCGAAGTACCGCGGGCGGCGCTCCGAGCTGGCGGGCTTCGGCTGGCACCAAGGTTGGAACGACCGTGTCAATCAGGCTCACAACGACGCCTACGAGGAGAATCTGGTGCACTTCATCCAGGACGTTCGAAAGGAGCTCGGCGTTCCGAAGCTGCCCTTCGTGATCGCCGAGACCGGCATGAGCGGTCATGAGGAGAAGCATCCGCGGGCGCTCTCCTTGATGCGCGCGCAAGCCGCGGTGGCCGAGCGCAAGGAGCTGCGCGGCAAGGTCGCCTTCGTGCCGACGCGCGACTTCTTCCGGCCAAAGGAGCAGTCCCCGTCGGGACAGGCCTACCACTGGAACACCAACGCGGAGACCTACACCCTCATCGGCGAATCGATGGGGCGCGCGATGATCTCTCTGGTCGAGTCCGACTCTTCGGATCATTGAGGGCGATTCGATGCTCGCCCTCTGGCTCACTCTGTGCGCGGTGCCTCTTCAGGATGCGCTGCCCGAGAAGCGGCCTCGTCCGAATGTGCTGTTCATCGCGATCGACGATCTGAACGATTGGGTGGGGTGTCTCGGCGGACATCCGCAAGTGAAGACGCCCCATATCGACCGACTGGCCTTGCGAGGCACGCTCTTCTCGAATGCGCATTGTCAGGCTCCGCTCTGCAACAGCTCGCGAACCAGCTTGCTCACCGGGCTGCGGCCGAGCACCACGGGGATCTACGGGCTCGCGCCGTGGTTTCGATCCGTACCCGAGCTGAAGGATCGGATCACGTTGCCCGAGCTGTTCACCCGGAATGGCACCCACACGATGTCCACGGGCAAGATCTTCCACGGCGGCTATCCGCCGCGTGATCAGAGGGAGCGGGAGTGCCTCGAGTGGGGGCCTGACGCGAGCGTGGGCGCACGGCCCGAGAAGAAGCTCGTGACGACGCCGCATGGCAATCATCCTCTGGTCGACTGGGGGACCTTTCCGCACAGCGACGAGGACAAGGGCGATTGGATCGTCGCCGACTGGGCCATCGAGAAGCTGAAGAGCCGACCGAAGGAGCCCTTCTTCCTCGCCTGCGGATTCTTTCTACCGCATGTCCCCAACTATGCGACGCAGCGCTGGTTCGACCTCTATCCCGAGGCGTCCTTGAAGATGCCAACTCTGCTCGAAGGCGATCGGGAGGACACGCCGCCGTTCTCTTGGTACCTGCACTGGAGCTTGCCCGAGCCCCGGCTGTCGTGGCTGCAATCCGAGGAGCAGTGGCAGCCGCTCGTCCGCGCCTATTTGGCCACTATCAGCTTCGTCGACAGCCAGGTCGGGCGAGTGCTGGGTGCTCTGGAAGAGAGCGGACATGCCGGCGACACGATCGTCGTCTTGTGGTCGGACCACGGCTGGCATCTGGGCGAGAAGGGGATCTCGGGCAAGAACTCGCTGTGGGAGCCTTCCACGCGGGTGCCTCTGATCTTCGCCGGGCCGGGCATCCTCGAAGGAGCCGTGTGCTCACGTCCCGTCGAGCTGCTCGACCTCTACCCGACCCTGGCCGCGCTGTGCGGTCTCCAGGCGCCGGACGACTTGGAAGGGCACGATCTGAAGCCGCTCTTGACTGACCCGGGAGCAGAGTGGCCCTACCCGGCGATCACGACCCACAACCAGGGCAACCATGCGATTCGCAGCGAGCGCTACCGGTACGTCCACTACGCCGACGGCACGGAGGAGCTGTACGATCTCGAGGTCGATCCCGAGGAGTGGACCAACCTCGCCGGCCGCGAAGAGCATCGCGCCACGTTGGAAGCACACCGCAAGTGGCTACCAAAGCCCGACCGCCCGCCTGCGCCCGGCAGCCGACATCGAGTCCTGACCTACGATGAGAAGACCGGAGTGGCAACCTGGGAAGGTCAGCCAATTCCGCAGTCCGGGAGATAACCCAGAAGGAGAGCCATCATGATCGTCCTCGCCGTGTTGAACGATCAGTTCGAAGCCGGTCGTATCCACTCCTTGCTCGAAGCGAAAGGCTTCCATCCCGAGCCCCTCGGCGTGGCCAGCCATCTCTTCGCCGCTGGCGGTGGGAAGGACTTCACGATCCGAGTCCCGAAAGAGGAAGCCAAGCGGGCCGCAGAGCTCCTCGAGAGCGAGGGGCTTGGCAAGTTCATCTGGCGGTGATCCGGTGAGTTGCTTCCTACAGCCGAAGCCCCCCGGTTTCCAGGGCCGAAGGCCCGGGCCGAAGGCCCGGCAGCGTGTAGCCCAGGCCGAAGGCCTGGGTCTCGGGCACGTACATACATCACCCTCCCCGCCCTGAAGGGGCGGCGGCGCCTTCACCCGTCGGCCGCCCGCCGGCGCCCCTTCGGGGCGGCGCGTGATGAAAACATCATCATTGCGTTCATCACCCCAGGCTCAGGCCGGAGGACCGGCCTCGCCTGGGGCTGCACGCTGCAGGCCCTTCGGGCCTGAGATTCCAGGGCCGCAGGCCCAACAGCGTGTGGCCCAGGCCGAAGGCCTGGG
>JAVJTD010000442.1:0-12963 GCA_040219065.1 Planctomycetota bacterium | reverse complement strand
GAAACCAGAGCCCGCGCGACCAAGACGGGAAGCGGTTGCTGAGCGGGGAGCCGCTTCCTCGACGTCGCTGACGATCGCGCCAGGAAGCGCCGAGCAAGGGGCCGCTCGGAGTGCGCTGTCCGCGACGATCGGCCCCGGCTTCGACTGGGACTCGGGCACTCCGCGGGGTACGAGGATTCTTTTTTTCCAAGCAGGGCGTAACCTCGACTTCCGACTGCTTCTGATCGATGTCGGAAAGCAGTCGGACAGAGGAGTTTCCCATGCCGAGTCCTCAGGATTGCGCCCTGTGCGGCGCTTCGAGAGTCGATCAGGATACCCCGCTCGGGTTGTGCCCGGGGTGTTTGCTCGAGGCCGGGTTCGAGGCCGCTCCGGCCAGCCCGCCGAATCGCCCTCCGGCCCTGTCTCCAGCGGTGATCGGACAGCACTTCCCGGCCTACGAGGTGCAAGCGCTGATCGGCTCGGGTGGCATGGGGGCCGTGTATCGAGCGCGCCAGAAGAAGCTCGATCGCTTGGTCGCCCTGAAGGTGCTCCATCCCGAGCATGCCAAGGACCCGGCCTTCGCCGAGCGATTCGCCCGCGAGGCCCGCACCCTCGCCAAGCTGCAGCACCCGAGCATCGTCGGGATCCATGACTTCGGCGAAGCACGCGGGATCTACTACCTCGTGCTCGAGTACGTCGACGGCGTGAATCTCCGCCGACTGATCGCGGGACGAGAGCTGACGGTGAAGCAGTCGCTCGAGATCGCAAGGCAGATCTGCGATGCGCTGGCCGAGGCGCACGAGGCGGGAGTCGTTCACCGGGACATCAAGCCGGAGAACGTGCTGGTGGACCGGCGCGGGCGTGTGCGCCTGGCCGACTTCGGTCTGGCGAAGCTGATGCTCCCAGGGACGGAGCGTATGGCCCTGACCGAGACGCAGCAGGTGATGGGTACGCTCGACTACATGGCACCCGAGCAGTGGGAGACTCCTGGACATGTCGATGCGCGGGCCGACCAATACGCGCTCGGCGTGATCGTCTACGAGATGCTCACCGGACAGGTGCCCCGCGGGCGCTTCGAGCCGCCGTCCAGTGTGGCGGCCGTCGATCGCCGCACCGATGAAGCCGTGCTCCGAGCGCTCTCGAGGGATCCGGCGCGGCGGTTCCGCAACATCGAGGCCTTCTCTGCCGAGCTGGGATCCCCGAAGAAGCCCGCCTTCGCAGCCCCACCTCCGTCACCGCCACCCACGCCGCCAAGACCCCGGCCCAAGCCGCAGCCCGAAGCGGTGAATCGCACGACCTTCGACGCCTGGAGAAAGGCGTCGGGCCCGGTCCACCGCGGCATGACCCTTTGGGGACTGGTCGCGCTCGCGGCGACCTTGCTCCCTTGGGTGTCCTTCGATGCGAGCTGGCTCTCGGCTTACGTGCCCGCATTCGACTCACCGCTCGGAGCTTGGGGGGAGACCAGCCCGACGGCTTGGAAGACCTTCGTCCCGGTTCTCGGACTCGAACTGCCGAATTGGGCCCTGGCGATCGCCTTCTGGACGCTGGTCGCCCAGGCCAACATTCGATCGCGGGGCGGTGAGGTGAGACGATGGTTCTCGATCGGAGTGATCCTCTACGCCTTCACACATCTCGGCGCCTTCACGCTGATCGCGATCGATCATCATGCCCACGTCGGAATCGGTGTCCTCTTGACGGCTCTCGCCTACGGAGCCGCCGGCTATCATGTCTTGCATCGTGGCGGCAGGTCTGCGGAAGGACGCTCGGGCGTCCAGGAGGTCTCGTAATGGAGAGCGAGTTGATCACTTGTCCGAGGTGTGGTGTCGCGGTCGATTCGAAGGAGGCCCCCGAAGGGTTGTGCCCGAGCTGCCTGCTGCAGCTCGGACTCGAGAGCGACCCGTCGCAGCGCAAGGGCATCGGCCGCATGGGGCCGGCGAAGCCTGCTGGCCACATCCCGCGTCCCGAGGACCTGGCACCTCTCTTCCCCGAGCTCGAGATCCTCGGCGTCATCGGGGAAGGTGGCATGGGGATCGTGTACAAGGCGCGGCAGCGGAAGCTCGATCGATTCGTCGCGCTGAAGGTCTTGCGCCAAGAGATCGCCGACGATCCGGCCTTCGCCGAGCGATTCATGCGCGAAGCCCGAGCGCTCGCCAGGCTCGATCATCCGAGCATCGTCGGCGTGCACGACTTCGGGCAAGTCGACGGGCTCTACTACTTCGTCATGGAGTATGTCGACGGCACCAACCTGCGTGTGTTGCTCGAGCGAGGTCGCCTGGAGCAGACGCGTGCCCTCGAGATCGTCCCTCGCATCTGCGACGCGCTGCAGTACGCGCACGATCAAGGCGTGGTGCACCGCGACATCAAGCCCGAGAACATCCTGGTCGACGGCCAAGGCATCGTGAAGATCGCCGACTTCAGCTTGGCGAAGCTCACCGGAAGCACGCGTCACGAGGTGCTGACGGGTACGAATCAGGCGATGGGCACCGTCAACTACATGGCGCCCGAGCAGTGGAAGAGCCCTCTGGCGGTCGACCACCGCGCGGACCTCTACTCGCTCGGCGTCGTGTTCTACGAGATGCTGACTGGCGACCTGCCGATGGGGCGCTTCGCCGTTCCGTCGCAGCGCTCCGGCACCGACGCGAGGCTCGATCACATCGTCTTGAAGAGCCTCGAGCGAGAGCCCGAGGATCGTTATCAGCAGGCGCGCGAGATCCGCGGTGAGATCGCGGCGATCGATCCGGTGGCGGCCGGTCAGCCGGGGCAGCCGACGCGATTCGGGTTGACCGGTCAGGCGGCGGCGATGCACTGGCGATCGAGCGGCCTCACGGGCTGGATCGCGGTGAGCGCGTTCTTGGGCGTGTTGGCGGCGGCGTTCATGCCCTGGGTGCGCTTCGAGTCCGACTACTTCGAGAACGTCTCGGGCATGCAGGTCGGCGTCGGCCTGGCGGCGGCGATCCTCTATGCCCTCGCCCTGGTCGTCGGCCTCGCGACGAGCAAGGTCCGTCCGATCCCTGCTTGGAGGCCATTCGCTCTCGTCACGCTCGGCTTTGCCGCCTTCGTCGCCACGATATCGGGTGGGGCCTCCGAATGGCTGACCCGTGTGGACGGGACGATGGAGAGGATCCATCGCCGCGAGCCGGGTCTGTACTTCTCAGCGATCGCCGGACTCGGAATCCTGGCGTTCTCCAGCGCCGAGATGAGCAAGGTCATCGGCCAGCGGCGCAAGACCACTGTGTCCAAGATCCCCAAGGCGTCGTTTACCCGAGTCACGCGCGGCTCGCTCATCGACCGGCTCCTCGGCCTCGGTGTCCTGACTTCCTGCGGAATTGGCCTGGTCCTGTCTTCGTTTCCCTGGGCATATGGAGCCAACGGGGTCAACGGGATGACCACTTGGGTCGGCGTCGCCTCGACCAGCGCCTTCCTTCTCTGCTTCCTTTTGAACCTCGCGACTCGCCGGCTACGTCACGCCCGGTGGCGAGCCCTGACGACGGCCGGGCTCGGGTTGGTGTCGACTCTCGCGACGGTGGTGTTCTTGCAAGACGGAGCGCTCGCGGCTTTCCCGAGCACGCATGTCACGCTCTACAAGACCTCGAACGCCGAGGGAGCCGAGATGACGCTCTTCATGGCGATCGTCCTCTTGTGCTTGGGCACCCTGCAGGTCAGTCGAACCATCGAGCGCACCGAAGCCTGACATGAGACCACTGGAACGCCGCATTCGGAGCGCCGGCTTCAGCCGGTCTCAGTGTCCTCCCTCGCGGCGCCTCGGAGAAGACCCGAGCTTCACATCTGAAACTCCGTGGCCAAGCTCGACCCCGGCCCAAGCTCGCTCGTGCGTGCTCTCACTGACAGACTTCACACGGGCTCGCTCGACTTGGGCACTCCCATTCACCCAAGTAACCTTCACGACGAACTTCAGAGTTGAGAGTTGAACGTCGAGCCGTTGAACGTTCGAAGAGGCCCAAGCTCGCTCGTATCAGCTCTCACCGGCAGACTCGGTCCTCGGCTCGCTCGACTTGGGCACTCCTTCGGAGCACCGCGATCAATAGCCGCGCTCGAGGGAGACCCGGTTCGGGATCGGATCCTTACGATCGGCGGCGTTGAGGAGCCCGGCGAGGTGTAGGGCCCGCAGGTGTCCGGTGCGATCGGAGCGGCCCCCGCGGTGGGGGCTGAGGACGACGTTGTCCAGCTCCCAGAAGGGATGCGCGGCAGGGGGCGTGTTGGTCCGGGACGCTTCGTCCTCGGGGTAGCGCCACCAGGCGTCGAAGGCCGCGCCTCCTAGCTGGCCCGAGGTGAGGGCTTCGAAGCAGGCGGCTTCATCGATGAGGCCGCCGCGCGAGATGTTGACGAGCAGGGCGCCGGGGCTCAGGCGTCCAATGGCTTCGCGGTCGAGGATCCCGTGCGTCTCGGCGGTCTCGGGCAAGCACAGCATCAAGACGTCGGTCGTCTCGAGCACCTCGGGCAGCTCCTCTCGGCGACGGAGTGCGATGCCGTCTCTTTGAGCGACGGCCGGCGTCGATCGGCGAATCGCCGTGGTCCGCAATCCCAAGGCATGCGTCATGCGCGCGACGCGCTGCCCGACGGCGCCAAAGCCGAGCACCGTCGCGTTTCGCTCCGAGAGGAGCAGTCCGGGATCCGGAGCGTAGCGGCAGCTCCAGTCGCCTCGGCGGAGATCGCGATCGGCCGGGACCAGCCGCTTGGCGAGCGTCATCAAGAGCGCGATGGCGAACTCGGCGGTGGGGATCGCGTTGTGGTGCAGGTTGTGGACCGGCAGGTCGGGCCGTGCTCGCCGCAGTCGCTCGCGGGTCTCCATCGGAATGCCGGCGAAGGGCACGATGAGCGCCTTCAGATCGGGGCTGCGGCGGAGGAGGTCTTCTTCGGGACGACCGGCCACCAGGATGCGAAAGTCCTCCTGGGCAGGATCGCTCGAGAGCCGGATACCGGGCCGAAGGAAGCGCTTCAGCTCACCGAGGAAGTCCGGCTCCCAGGGCTCGGGAAGATGGACGGAGAGCGCCATCGGCTCATTCCTTCAAATACTGTAATACTTCTTCGTGCAAGAACCCGTTCGTCGTCACGGCGCTCGCGGCTAAGTGGGAAGGATCACCGTCCCAGCCGCTGAATTGGCCACCGGCCTCCTGGACCAAGGGAAGCACCGCTGCATTGTCCCAGACGTGCATCGCCGGATCGAGCTGCGCTTCGATGCGACCGGTCGCGACGAGCAGGTGACCGTAGCAGTCCCCCCAGCCGCGCACGCGCAGGCAGCGCTCGGCGAGGCGAGCGACCCGCGGGTCGATCATCGAGCGGGGAGTGGTGAGGCAGATCGTTGCGGCTTCGAGGCGATCGACGCTCGAGACCCGGGCCGGACGGTGTCCCGAGTCGGCGCGCGTCGGATCCTCGAGCCGCGGCCACCAGAACGCGCCTTCGCCCTTCGCTGCCGCCGCCAGCTCGAAGAGGAGTGGGATCGATATCACGCCCAAGACCGCCACGCCAGACTGCTCGAGGGCGACGAGCGTTCCGCATAGCGGCACACCATGCACGAACGACTTCGTTCCGTCGATCGGGTCGAGGATCCAACGCCGATCGTTGCGGCTCGCCTTCTCGCCGTACTCCTCCCCGAGGATGCCGTCCTGAGGAAAGCGCGCCTCGATGGCTTCGCGGAGACGCTGCTCGGCCCTCCGATCGGCGATCGTCACCGGGGAGTCGTCCGCCTTGCGCTCGACACGCAGATCACCCGAAGCCGCAATGTCGCGGATGACACCACCCACTTCAGCGGCGAGCCGCCACGCGAACTCGAGCTCTTCACGAAGGGACATGCCAAGCCTCCCGAGGTTCACTCCGAATTCCCACGCTCTTCCGGCAACGTTATCACGGAAAGTCATCCGACCGTCGTCCGCGATATGGAAGTGGATTAGTATGAAGCGTCGTTGCCCAAGACACAGGAGGACAATCTCCGAGGTCCGCTGCCCGCCGGAACCACTTCGAGACTCGAGCCATGACCTTCCGACTACTGCTCTTGCTCTTGGTGATCGCGCTCGCCGGCTCATTGGGCTGGATCCTCTGGAGCGAATCCGCAGACTCTCGTCGGGACACTGTCGATCCGATCGATCGCGACGGAGCTTCGTCGACAGAATCCGAGCCGCTCGGCGCGAGCTCTGCGTCCGACGATCGCAGCTCCTCTCTGAGTCTCGGCAAGGCGGACACTCCGCCGCTCCCAGCGGTTCGGGGGAGGATCCAAGACGAGCACGGGATCGGTCTCGAGGGCTATCGTCTCGAGCTGCGCGCGGAGGGGGTGCGTTCGTCGTCTGCGACCACGAACGAGCTCGGTGAGTTCTCCTTGATTCCGCGGACGCAGCGATCCGAGCTCTGGATCCGGGTGAACGATGGCTGGGAGCTCGCGGTCACTCCGGTCGATGCCGGGGACTCTCTGATCTACGTCCTCGAGAGAAGTGGCGTGATATTCGGGCGAGTCGTCCAAGCGGCCGGAGGAAAACCGATCGGTGGAGCCCGGGTCTCTGGCAAGTCAGGTTTGTACAATCCATCGACTGTCCAGACGGACTCCGAGGGGCGCTTCGAGCTCATTCGCTTCCCGATGGCCGATGTCTCGCTCGCGGTCTCGGCTGCGGGGTATGCGATCGAGCGCCGAACGATCTCGCTCGAAGAAGGGGCGTCTCGCGCTGAGGTGCGGATCGAGCTGATCCCCGGCGCGGGCCATCTGAGAGGCGTCGTACTCTCGGGGGATCGAGAGCCGGTCGCGGGTGCCGAGCTCTTGTACTTGAATGGCCTCGTCGGGACGTGGGCCGAGTCGCTGCGCGCTCGATCAAGGTTCATCCAAACGCGAACGGGCCCGGACGGACGGTTCGAGCTCGCTTCGGCGCCGGTCGGGGAGAGCGGATCGCTGGTCGTGCTGCCCGACGGCATGGCCCGGAAAGTCCAGTGGCTCCAGCCCGTCCCGGATGAGGTCGTCGAGATCGTGCTCTCGCCGACCATCCCGTTGCGAGGTCGCGTCGTCGACGAGAGCGGTGAAGGCGTTGCCGGGGCATCGGTGGAGACGTTCATCCGACGATTCGAGGATCTCCGAGGCGAGACGGATGCTTCCGGTCGGTTTCGCCTGGAAGGCTACGCGGCGGGGGACCGCGTTCGGGTCAAGGTCACCGCCGGTGACCTCAGTCGCGAGCTCTCCGACCTGGTGATTCAAGATGAAGAGATCACGATCTCACTGCTGCGCGACGGAGTCCTCGCCGGCGTGGTCCACGACGAGGCCGGCGGCACCCTCCGGGACATCCGACTGACCCTTCATCGATCGCCTCCAGACTTGTTGCTCGAAGCCGTGGACGCGCGCTCGGGAGAAGAGGGCGAGTTCGAGATCGACCCGCTGCCGAGCGGCGAGTACGAGCTGTTCGTGGAGCATCCCGGCTTCGAGATGCAGCGAGTCGATGTCGATATCGATCCGGGAGAGCGGAAAGAGATCGCGCTCGAGCTGGCGAAGTCCGAACCGTTGAGAGGCATCGTCCTGTCGACCGGGGGAGTGGCACTTCCGGGAGCCACCGTGAGAGCACTCGGCCATCCCCGACTGAGGCCCGGACGTCGAATGGACGCGCGCACCGACGGTGGGGGCCGATTCGCCTTCGACGGCTTTGCCGCCGGCGACGAGGTCGGCCTGTCGGTCCACTGTGAGGGACACCTGCCTCAGCGGATCAAGGTGGTGGTGGGGCCGGAAGAGGCCGAGATTCGGCTCGAGCCCTGCGGGGCGATCTCGGGACGTGTGCTCCTCCGGCAGAGTGGTGAGCCGGTGCCCGACTTCGTCCTGCACCTCGAATCGGAGACCGCACCGGCGATCGAGCGACGCCGACACGACAGTCGCGGTCGGTTCGAGCTCACGACCGTTCCGATTGGGGACTACACGATCCGGGCCGTGTCGCACGGAGTGGGCGACTCGAGCCCCGTGTCCATTCGTGTCCGGGCCTATTCGGAGCTCTCCGACCTCTCCTTGCCGATCGACGAAGGCGGGTTGGTCGTGACTCTGACGAAGCGTGATGCGTCCGGTCATTCCGAGCGGCTCTCCTTCACACCCGTTTACATCCAGCGGAGTGACGAGACCTTCAAGGCACACACCGATGAGCAGGGGGACGCCTTCTTTCCCCGGCTCGCCGGAGGCACATGGTCGATCTGGGCCGGGGAGCGAGAGTCGAACGAGCGGCGCTTCGAGTACTCGGGGCGTGGTGTCGAGCGAGTCGATCTCGCCGCTAGGGCGGTGGGCACCCTGAGCGTCCACGTCCGAACGAGCGCCGGTGATCCGGTCAGTGGCGAGACGGTTTATCTCCTCCCTGAAGGCGGGGACAACTTTCGAGCCTGGCCGAGGACGGACGCCGACGGCGAAGTCGTCATCGATGGCCTGATCGCAGGACGGTATCGAGTGCAAGTTCGAGAAGGCGACGCGAGAGTCATCCACCCGATCCAAATCGGATCGGGCGCTCATCGACTCGAGATCGAGCTTCCGGACTGATCCATCCAAGCATCGGTCTTGATTCCAGCCACTCGCGATAGGTGGCGTGCAGGATCGGTTCGCACCGGCTAGGTACGGCTCCAATCGTCGAGAGGAGTCGCTTCATGAGCTACCGATTGCAGATTCACGAGGGCCTCGAGGCCGGTGTTCGCCGGATTGCGGCGGAGCAGCTCGAGCGTGCGTTGGGGGAGCTGGACTCGAGGGATCTCGAGAGTGACGAGATCGTTCACCAAGTGCGCAAGCGGTGCAAGAAGATCCGGGGCCTCTTGCGGTTGGTCCGAGTGGCCATGGGTGAGCAGTACCGGGTCGAGAACACCGCCTTCCGGGACGAGGCGCGCAAACTGTCGCCGATCCGGGATGCTCAGGCATTGACATCGACGTACGATACTTTGATGGAACGCTTCGACGAGCAGGTCGACCGCAGCACCTTCGGTCCGTTTCGGGCGGCGATGACCCGGCGGCAGAAGGAGCTGAGCGACCGTCTGGCGGATCCTGCGATCCTCTTGAAGGAGTTTCGGGAGGCCATGGTTTGCGCGAAGGAGCGAGTCGGATCCTGGCGAGTCGCTGAGGGTGGCTTCGACGTGGTGGGAGACGGGTTGGAGCGGACCTATTCTCGCGGCCGCCAGGCGATGAAGAAGGCACGCGACTCGCGCGTGGACGAAGACTGGCACGAATGGCGCAAGCGCGTGAAGTACCACTGGTATCACACGAGGGTGCTCGAGGGCGTCTGGCCTCGCGTGCTCGATCGGTGGTCCTCCGAGATCAAGCGGCTCTCCGACCTCCTCGGAGACGATCACGATCTCGCGGTCTTGGAGAACGAGCTGGTAGACGGTTGCCTGTCCGAGGTCGGCACGCCGCGAGATCGCCAGGTCTTCGCAGCGCTCGGCGCGAACCGTCGGGCGGACTTGCAGTCCGAAGCCGTCTCGCTCGGGGCGATCCTCTACGCAGAGTCGCCAGGAGCGTTGAGGAAGCGCTGGAAGCGGTGGTGGAAGGCTGCGCACCGACCACCCGAGACCGGAGCCGGTGCCAGGCCGAGCTGACCTCGTGCCGCTGCCATGGTGCGGACAGCCGTCCGCGACCCGCTCTTGATGCGGCGATCGCCTGAGTCGAGAATGACCGGCTCGACTCCTGGGATGGCCCCCGGAGGAACCTCGCGCCAATTCGGGAGCACCAGACGATGTCTCGCCAGTTCGATCGCCGGATGATGTTGGGGGCGAGCGCCGCCGCCCTGGGTTCCCTGGCAACCGGAGCCGTGGCTCGCCCCTCGAGTAGCGATGATGCTGACGAGAAGCCGATCCGCAAGGCGGTGAAGATCGGCATGGTGCAGGAGTCGATCTCTCTGAAGGAGAAGTTCCAGCTCCTGAAAGACCTCGGCTTCGACGGCGTCGAGCTCGATAGCCCGAACGACCTCGAGACGAGCGAGGTCCTCGCGGCGCGGGACGAGACCGGTCTCCCCATCCACGGAGTCGTGGACTCGGTGCATTGGACGAAGACGCTCTCCGACCCGAACCCCGTCGTCCGCGACGAAGGGCGGGCGGGCCTCGAGACGGCGCTGCGGGACGCGAAGGCTTATGGCGCGAGTACGGTGCTGCTCGTACCGGCCGTCGTGAACAAGCAGGTCTCCTACGCCGACGCCTATCACCGCTCCCGAACCGAGATCCACAAGGTCTTGCCCCTCGCAGGCGAGCTTGGCGTCCGCATCGCCCTCGAGAACGTCTGGAACAACTTCCTGCTCAGCCCCCTCGAGGTCGCCCGCTACATCGACGACTTCTACAGTCCATGGATCGGTGCTTACTTCGACGTCGGCAACGTCGTGCGCTATGGATGGCCTGAACATTGGATCGAGGTGCTCGGGCATCGCATCTTCAAGCTCGATATCAAGGAGTACAGCCGCAAGAAGCAGAACGACGAAGGCCCTTGGAAGGGCTTTGGCGTCGAGCTGCTCGAAGGCGACTGTGACTGGCCGGCGGTCATGAGGTCCTTGAAGAAGATCGGGTATCGGGGCTGGGGCACGGCCGAGATCCCCGGAGGGGACCGGAATCGGCTCCGGACGATTGCCGAGTTGATGGATCGAATCTTCGCGAGTTGAGGCTGCTCGAATCGAATGGTGGATCCTGATTTCGGGATGGAAGGCGACCAGACCTTGTTCGGCGGGAAGTCGGCCCCGCGGCCGTCTCGCTCCGACCACGTCCACAGCTTGGTGGTCGTCGGTGGACCCGACCGGGGCAAGTTCTTCGAGGTGTCGAAGACCCCGATGGTCGTCGGACGTCACGTGTCCGCGGGCATCGTGCTCTCGGATCGGCGAGTCTCGAGCCGGCACTGCCGCGTCTGGCTCGACGACCACGACGTCGTGATCGAGGACATGAGCTCGACGAATGGCACCTGGCTGGACGGGCATCGCCTCGAGCAGCCGGAGCGAGCACCGATCGGCGCGGTCTTGCAGGTCGGCGAGTGCCTGTTGCGACACGAGTTCCGGAGCCGAGAGGATCTCAAGACCACTGTCGAGCTCGACGGCGAGCTGAAGTCGGCCGCGCGCTACGTCGAGGCACTCCTGCCGCCGCCGCGGCGGAAGGGATTCCCCCGCGTCGAGTGGAGCTGGCATCCCTGCGCGACTCTCGGCGGCGACGCCTTCGGCTACGGCGAGCTCGAGGACGGCTCGTTCGCCTTCTACCTCATCGATGTCTGCGGACACGGGGCTAGCTCGGCGCTGCACTCGGTCTCGGTGATCAACACGCTGAGACGGCGGACGCTCTCGGCCGACTTCTCCAGGCCGGGAAACGTGCTCAGCGCGCTCAACCGGGCCTTCCCGATGGAGAGCCACGGCGACATGTATTTCACGATCTGGTACGGCGTCTATCGCCATGCCGAGCGGCGCCTGCGATTCGCCTCGGGTGGGCATCCGCCCGCGCTCCTCGTCGCGGAGAGTGGCACCGAAGAGCTGCGGACCCACAACATGCCGATCGGGATGATGGAGTCCATCCCGTTCGAAGAAGCCGAGGCGGAGATCCACCCAGGATCCCGGCTCTACGTCTGCAGCGACGGCTGCTTCGAGGTGCACACTTCGGAGGACGAGCTGCTCGGGTACCGGGACTTCCGAGCGATCGTCCTGGACTCGGACGAGCCGGAGCCGAAGTCGATCTTCGATCGTGTAAAGGCCAGATCAAGATTCGATGTATTTGAAGATGACTTCTCGCTCCTCCTCCTCGACTTCCAGTAGGATCCTGCCGTTTCCAGACCCTGATCAGGAAGGCATCGATGGCAGTGACGCTGATCGGATCGGATGAGCGCGTGGTCGAGCTGGCATTGGATGGACGGCTCGATACGGCGGGCGTGGATCAAGTGGAGACGCGTCTGTACGCGCTTCTGCCGCAGGCCGGTCAAGACGTGATCGTTCACCTCGCACAGGTGGATTTCCTGACGTCGATGGGCATCCGGATGCTCGTCACCGCAGCCAAGGCCGCGGCTCGGCGAAAGAACCGGCTGGTCCTGGTGGGGTCCGCCGGCGCGGTGGCTGAAGCGCTCGAGAGCGCCGCGATCGACCAGATCATCCCGATTCGCGCGAGCCGTCAGGAGGCCCTGGACTGGTTCGAGCAGAATCCGAGAGCTTGAGTGCGCCCGGCGTCGGAGAGGTGAGCGGCTTGCACGTGTCGATCGAGGGTGAGCCATCGCGAATCGCCATCGCCAGTGAGGCGGTTCGCCGCCACTTGACCGAGCAAGGCGTCCCGATCCGAGCGATCCAGCGCGCCGAGCTGATCCTCGACGAGATCCTCTCCAACACGATCCGTTACGGAACACCGCCCGGTGCTCGAGCCGTGATCGAGGTGAGCGTCACGTTGCGCGGCCACGAGATCGAGCTGATCATCGCAGACGACGCCGAGCCCTTCGATCCGACCCGCGCCCCCGAGAAGAAGCCCGCCAAAACGCTCGAATCCGCCAGCATCGGAGGCCGCGGCCTGAGTCTCGTCCGACGCGCCACCGACTCGATGTCCTACGAGCGCCGCGACGGCCGAAACGTGATGCGGTTCCGGTTGGCGGTGTGAGGATCAGCAGAGACTCGGAAGGATGCCGTGCCGTAGAACGTTCGAGTCCGACAAGCCAACCCATGCGGCAGCGACGGCGCCGGGCGGTCTCGATCGAGCCTCCAGCCGTTAATCGTTGGAAGCCGACGCGCCCAACCGAGAGACGCGCGACGCGAGGACTTCGAAGTCGAGCCTTCAGCAGGTCAGCGCGTTGAGCGCTCGAATCCGACGAGCCCACTCGGCAGCCGCCTCGAACGTTCGAAGTCGAGCGTCCGACCCTCAGAACCGGTGCCCCTTCTTCGGGCCGTGCTTCGGCTGCGTCAGGATCTCGGGTCCGTCTTCCGTCATGAGGATCGTGTGCTCGAACTGGGCGGAGAGGCGGCCATCGGCGGTGCGGACGGTCCAGCCGTCGGTGCGATCGAGGAGGACCTTCCAGGTGCCGGCGTTGATCATCGGCTCGATGGT
>JAVJTD010000431.1:0-14101 GCA_040219065.1 Planctomycetota bacterium | reverse complement strand
TGACCGGGGAGAGTCGGCGGATGGATACGAATACGGCACCTCGAAAGGGGCTTCAATGGGGCCCCGGTTTGGTGACCGGGGAGAGCTGGCCAGCGTTTCCGGCAATGCAGGGGTGCGGAACCGGGCTTCAATGGGGCCCCGGTTTGGTGACCGGGGAGAGGGACGATGGAGCAGGCGAAACGACCGATCGGGACGACGCTTCAATGGGGCCCCGGTTTGGTGACCGGGGAGAGGAAACCGAAGGGATCGACCAATGGCCACCAACCGAATGCTTCAATGGGGCCCCGGTTTGGTGACCGGGGAGAGGACGCTATCTCGGTAGCGGTCTCTGCGAGGCGTCGCAGGCTTCAATGGGGCCCCGGTTTGGTGACCGGGGAGAGTCAATTGCGTCGTGAACCGCGTACATTCGTTCCTCGCTTCAATGGGGCCCCGGTTTGGTGACCGGGGAGAGGGCTCGCGGCCCGGTGGTGCTCTGGGAGGGGCCTGGATGGCTCCACTTCGAGCGGTGCGACCACTCGGAGGTCGCTTCGAGGACGATCGGAATTGTGGCGTGCGTAAGCATAGGGCAGGGCTTCGTTTGCGTCTGCGAGGGCTGATAGGGCTTTCCGGAGCACCTCAGCGCTCGCGGAGGTCGGTCCGGAAGGCCCTTCAGATGATGAGCGCCGCTCGGCGTCCTTCGGGCGGGATGTCTCGCCCCAAGAACTCGAAAGCCTTGTTCGCCCGACCCTCCGCGGGTCCCGTGTCGATGATCATCACGCGATCCTCCCGGTGATGGATGAGCTCGGAGAGCTCGCCGAGTAGCAGGAACTTCTCCTTGTCGGACAGCACACAGCGGAAGACCGAGTACTGCAGCGGGTCTCCATAGCCTTGCAGCTTCCTGAAGACCTGCCGCAGTCGCCGATCGTCGGAGACATCATAACAAATGACGTAGGCGTTTCGCATGGCTCCTTCCCGTGCTCCAGTCAACGGGTACAGAAGGCGGGGTAGGATCCCAGCTCGCCGGTCAAGAAGCGGGCGAGCAGTCGAGCCTGTACGTTCAGGATCTTCCGGTAGGAGATCGGGTACCCGAATACGGGATGGGTCACGAGCGCTTCCATGCGTCGCTCGTAGGCCGCGATGAAGTTGCGCCGGCCCGTGCTCGTCATGGCCACGGAGCCCGCGGAGCGAACGAAGTGCTCGTCCCTCACTTCCCCATTGTTGATCGCCATCAGGACCGCCGAGTCGACGATGATCGGGCGGAACTCCTCGGCGAGGTCCAGAGCCAATGCTGGCCGGCCATAGCGCGGGCGATGGTAGAAGCCGAGGTAGGGCTCGAATCCGACGGCCAGGGTGGTCACGGTGAGATCTCGGGCGAGGAGGGCGTATCCGAAGGACAGGAGCGCGTTGACCGGGTCCTTGGGCGGCCGCCGGTTCCGCGTCCGAAAGTCGAAGGTCGAGGAGGAGACCTTGATCAATGCCGAGAACTCGGAGAAGTACGCCTTCGCCGCGGCTCCTTCGATTCCGAGCAGACTGGCGGCATTCTCGGCTCGTGCCGACTTGTCTTCGAGGCGCTTGAGCTGTCGCAACACGCTGCGGGCGTCGCCGGGATGGTTCCGCCGGAGCTGCGTCCGCTGATTGCGGATCTTGCCTGAGACGAAGCTCTTGGCGAGCTCGAGCGAAGGGGCCTCAGCGGCCGCCGTGGCGAACTGGGCCTGACGGAGCTCGATGTTCTTGTGGTCGTGTCCTCGAGTGATCCCGTGAAACCATCCGCCTCCGGTGAAATGGCAGACGGGAATGCCTCGTCCCGTGACCTCGCGGAGGCACTGGGCGGTGATCTGGACATTGCCCATCAGAGCGATCTGGCCGATCTCGAACAGCTTCGGCTTGGAGACGGGCTTCCCTTTCACCTTCACCACCAGGTTGTCGCCCGACTTGCCCACGCTGGCCCCGGGCTCGGTCACATACAGGGGCAGTCGTTCTTCGCGGGCCGGCCCCAGCCTCCGAACGTCGCCGTTGGCTTCCGGCTTGGCGGATCCGTTCCCGACATGCGGCGCCATCGGTGCTCCGATTCGAGTCAAGAGATTGACCTCGTCGGGGAGGCAGATCCCGGCGAGGGAGCATCGGGGGCACTTGGGACTGTCGTCGAGTGGAGGAGGAATGTGACCGCGGCTGGCCAACTCGCGCAGCTCGGCGATCGATCGTTTGGTCAAGTCCACCAGCTCGTCATCGAAGGGGACGGGAACGCGTGTCTTGGCTCCCGTGAAATAGAGCACCCCCTCGTCGCACTCGTACCCATTCGCCCTCAGGATCAATCCTTGCGCGCAGACCTGGACGCGCTCGGGATCCCAGGCCCCCTCGGGTCGATCCGGGGGATCGCCGCGCTTGTAGTCGACGGGCGTGGCGCGCCCTCCCTCGGCCTCGACGAGATCGATGCGGGCGATGATGCCCAGCTCGGCCGACGAGAGCATGACACTGCGGGCATGGACCGTGCTCGGGTCGTCCCCTTCTTCCGGATCCGGCAACCGGCCGGTCTCCCGATCCACTCGCCGGTGCCGATAGCGCCCCTCGACGGTATCGGAGCTGTCCTCGAACTCGCTCTGTACCCATTCGAGATAGGCGAGGCGAGGGCAATAGACGTATTCATTGAGCATGCGAACCGGAACGAGATCCGGGTCGTGACCATTCGACTCACTCATGGGCCCTCTCCATTGAGAATTGGGCAGCGTCCTTCGAGAGCCCGGGGTGGGCCCTTGTCCCAAGAGGCGATGTCGGCTCTCGAGGCCTTGGAGCTTGAGGAGAAGAAGTGGAAGATCGAGTGGTCTCGTAGCGAAGAGGCAGAGTCGTTTCGCTACCGCCTGTAATGGATAGCTTCATTGACGCGGCATCTGCTGGAGGAGATCCTGGACGCTCGTGCGAGAGATTCTGGGGGTCTGGAGGAACTGACGCGGAGGCCGAGGATGTGCTTCTGGATCGTCTTCTCGATGATCGTGATCGGGACCCACTTGGAGGTGGACGGCCTCGCCCCGGTGCGGGTCCGGGAGCAGGTGCGAGATGCCTTGGGCTACGGCGCCTTCGTGGATCTCGATCACGGCGTGGAGCTCGCCGGGAGGATCTCCGGCTACCGTGGGTCCTCGGGACGATACCGAGCACGGGTCGCCGGGGACGGGAGATTGAGGGAGACGATCCGCTGTGAGGTCGGCGAAGAGACCGGCTTTGACGGCGCCGAGGCTTGGACCGCCGATTGGACGGGATGGGTGCGCCCGCTGGAGCATGTCGAGCGCGTGATCCAGATCTCGGTCCGCTGGATCCAATGGGGCCTTTGGCTAGGGAGCGGGAGCCAATTCGAGGTCGTCGTCGATCGAGACGAATCCGACGAGAGCCGCGTCGTGGTCTGGCTGCGCTTTCCGGGCGCAGATATCCGCCAACGCCTCGAGATCGATCGAGCGACCTGGCGACCCAGGAAGCTCACTTCGTCGTTGGGCGTCTTCCACTTCGAGGACTACCGATCCGCCCTGGGAGCCAAGTGGCCTCATCGCGTGGTCATCCAACTGGGGCTCGAGAAGAGGGTGGTCGAGATCGAGAGTATCCAACCGATCGAGAAGGACGGCGGGTTCGCTGCGCCGCGGAGCGAGGCACGCTGGAGCGCCGAAGAGGAGGAGGAGCTCGAGGCGCGGCTCGATCCAAGGGGCCACCTGTTCGTCAAGCCGCGGATCGATGGCGAGGAGCGCGGCTGGTTCCTCCTCGACAGCGGGGCGGAGGTGTTGATCGTCACACCTGCCCTGGCAGAAAGCCTGAAGATGGAGGAGGTCGGTCGCATGGCGCTCTTGGACTCCGGGGGCGGAGCCCTCAGCAGCCGGATCGTCAAGGGCAAGCAATTCCAGCTCGGCGGCCTGACGATACCATCGCCGATCTTCAGCGAGCTCGATGACGAGAGCCTCCAGCGTCATTCGAAGGAGCCGGTGGTGGGCATCTGCGGCTTCGACGTCTTCGCGCGAGCTGTCGTCACGGTCGATCTCGAGGTCGGTTCGGCGCAGCTTTCCAATCCGTCCGAGCCCGAAAAGGACCCCCTTCCCTGGCAGCGGCTGGTCCTCGACGGGCGAACCCCGACCGTTCTCTGCCGCTTCGAAGGAGATCGCGAGGCCCTCTTCGAGCTCGACACGGGGAACAATGGCGGCGTCATCCTCCAAAGCGCCGCCGTCGATCACTTCGACCTGAGAAGCGGCCGACGGCTCGCCCCCACGGGATTCGGCGTACCGAGCGGCGTCGTCGGAGTCCTCGCCGGTCGCCTCGAGTGGCTCGAGCTCGGAGGGCACCGAATAGAGAACGTGCTGAGCTACTTCCCGAAATCGAAACCGGCCCACGCGACCCAGACATCGTACGCAGGAACCATCGGCCGAGAGTTGATGCGCCGATTCCGAGTGATCTTCGACGTACCCCACCGCCGCATCGCGTTCATGCCGCGGTGACAGGGAGTGGTCGACGTGCTGTCGAAGAGCAGGCCACAGGAGGAGAAGCCAGCCGCAGCCCCGTCCCAGCGGCTGGCTCATTGGCTATTAGGTTGTCAAAGAGCGCGAGCAGTGATCGCCCAGCTCGAGGTCAAGCCCTTGGGCAGGCTCGAGGTGGGCACCATGTCAGATTGATCGGTAGGTCGATCCAGAATAGCCAACCTCGGCCGCGCCGAGGGCCGTGGGGGCCGACAGACGCCTATAGGTGGTTGCTCAGACGGTCGAACACGAAGTCGCTGCTGGCGTCGTAGTGGCCGAATAGCCGGCCCGCCGCACCCTCGCTCCACGCATACAGCCCGTGAGTGCTTCCCGGAACGGGATCGCCGTGGAGTGGAGACGAGGAGCAGGCGCGCTGTCATGAACCGCTCTCCACGAGTAAGGGAAAGGACGGCAAGCTCGCGATGTCGACACCAGCGAGCGAGAGAGCCGTGGTCCAGAGCCTCTCGTATACAGTGTCAGATGCGCGTTCGAAGCCATGGGCGAGGATCGATCGATTTCGCGCGACCAGGGGCGACTTCTTGCCACTTAGCCCGGCGTCTTGGAAATGTGTGCCAAGGGGGTCATCCAGGGCCGAGAGGAGCGCATAGGCGTCTTGAAGACCAAGCGCGACGACGTTGTCAATCGCCCGAGTCGCCCACGTCGTACGCAGTGGTTCAGGGATCCGACCTAGTGGGACAGCCTCGGTGGTTTGGATTGCGTGGCGTTCTCTGAGCGTCACTTGCGCGATGGCTTCAATGGCACGGTAGAGCCTGGCGACGGCGTCGTCGAAGCGGCCTTCCTCCTTGCGGCGCTCGGCGTTCCCGAGCAGGTCGACGACGTGATGGGGGCTCGGCGGTGTCGCCTGTCGGATCTGATCGAGGTGTTCGGTAAGCTGGGCCGTGCCAGTGAGGATGCGACTCGCTCTGCCCTCGCCGAGCACCGCGCGCAGATCGTTCTCGGACTTCAGGACGTTCCGGAGATGATTGAGGCTGGTGCCGTGATCGAAACGATCCCAAGCGTCAAGCGCTTTCCCGAGTTGTTCGAGAACGGCGAGCTCGCGTTTGCGGCTGGGCTTGTCGACTCGCTTCATGGTCCTGGCAGCAAGATTCGCAGCGGCGAGGAACGCATGTTGGTCAAAGAGCACGGCGAAGTCTTCGACGGCGCGGTGGCCCAGCGCCTCCCACGGGTTTGCCCGGTGGACCACGCGCTCATGACCGCTTTGGACGGTACCCACGCCGTCCTTCGTCCGCTGCGGACCACCCACGTACGAGAAGACGCAAGGCCATCGGCTCGCCTGCAGCGCGACCGCCGCAGACATACACTTGGTGCCGCCGGTGAAATCGACGATGACTTCGAACTCCGCACCTCGCTCGACCCACCTTTCGACATCATCCGTCAAACGATGCAATTCGGTGAGACAGGAAGCGAGGTCTTCTCCATCGCTCAACTCGTGGATCTCATACCGGCCAGCGTCGAGAGCGTAGGCGGCGGCCTTGGCTGCTTTGATGATGCTGAGAACGGTGTTCCCAGTCGAGTTAACGCTGTCCAAGTCGATGCGGCTCCGGGTCTGAGGCGTTGGAAGGAAACAGACCTTGATCGGTTGCCAGTGAAGTAGTGCCTTGACGATGGGATCGGGCGTGCCGCCAACGGTGCAGATCAGGAGTCTCCGTGGTGCCCCCGTCACTGTCCTCGCTCCTGATTGTCGCCTTCACCCAGGTACCGGAAGCCACTTTGTTTCCCTTTGGCGATCTTCACTTCGACGAAGATCTGATCGCCGGGCTTCTTGTCAGCCGGGACGTCTTGGTTGTTTTGGATGGGGCCTTCGAGGCCGGCAAGCTCGTAGCGTGCTTTCCAGCCTCCCTTCTTCGTGCGCTCTTCGAGAAGCACGACGGAGGCTGTAGCGCCAGGCTTGATGATGGGACCGACAAATGTTGGCCCGGAGGGGGCTACAGAAGCAGCGAGAGCCAGCTCTTCGCGCACGAGGAGCCGGCCATACCCCGCACTGGTCTTGCCTCCGATGCCCCAGGACTCGAGCGCGTCGCGCAGAAGGCTTTCGGCGAGCTTCGTCCATTCGTCTGGGCCGGAGAGTGCGAACAGAAGCCGCGCACCGGGCCGTACGGTCAAGAAGGGGACGGGAACCGGACTGGTGTAATCGTTGGGAGGGGTAGCGCCTTGGGAGTCATAGTAGCCGGGCTGGTTGGGTTTGCCTTGTTGGTGGGGTGTGAGCACGTCCATGGCGAAGGGCTTGTCGTCCGCGACGCTGGCAGGTACGTACACGGCGTCATGAAACCTCATGAGGCCGATCGCCGCCCCGGCCAAGAGACCGTGCTCGCGCATCGATTCGTCATTCTGAGCTTCGGGGGCGCCAAAGAGTGCTCGGTAGACGGCGCCGGGCCCGCGCAACAGGCGTCGCCCGTTCCAGGTGACGCCCTGGTAATCGGCACGCGCGCGCTCTTCACCCTGCTGTTCCCACGGCTGTCGGTCAGGGTCCGTCGGCCCGTAGGTCGCGTCGACGTAATGGGCGACCAGCCCTTTCACCGCCGAACCAGGGATGATCGGGACGCCCCAGGTGTGATGGACGGTAAGGCCGACGCCAGTTGCGCTCGAGTTCCCATGTCCGACGAGCAGGCGGCTCGTAAGGGTGAGCTGGACGAGACGATCCTCCGGAGAGGAGAAGCTGGCCTCCCAGCGGTCGTAGCTGGTCGCGTAGTCGGGCGATACGGCAAGGTCGGCGAGCTTCTCGAGCCAACGCGAGCGATTGTCGTCCGAGACCTTGCCGTCGGTTTCCTCGGTCGGTGCCCACGTGTCGTAGGCGAGACCCAGATGGTCCGGAACGTCGCGCTCGATCGAATCCCTCAAGACCTCGCGCATGATCAGTGCTCCTCGAACGTCGCCTGGGCGGCACGCTTCAGCCACGTCGCGACTTTCAGCAGCTCGCGCGTGGCGATCATGTAGCTGTCGGCATCGAGTCGGCGAACGCGCTGGGCGAGGTCCTGGGCCGTCGCGTCTTCGAGTCCGGACAGTCCCGACGATGCGAGGTGACCGAGGAGAACGTCTCCCCGATTCCCCAGTCGTTGCACCGACGCGATGGCCGCACAAAGCCCGCTCCGCAAGATGTTGGCACCGAGGTCGTTGACTGCGATCTGGTAGTCCTTCTGATGCGGTCGTTGCACTGTCGCGACTGCCTCGTAGGCGTGCAGTGCGCGTTGCTGGTCGCGAAGAGCCGGCTGGGTCGGAGATTCAGCCTCGGCCATGAGCAGCTCCGTTCATTGCGAATGGGACGAGGCGGCAGCGCCCTCGGCCAGTCGTCGCCTTGCCGCCGAGCTGGTGAACTTCCTCGGTGGGGAGCGCGAAGACCAAGACTTCGTCAGGCGTCATGCTCACATTGCTACGACGACTTCGGTCTGCAGCGAAGAGTCCGATGAGGAGGGTCTCTGGAGGAAGGCTCTCCTCGAGCCAGAGCGCGCCAGGGGCGACGGTGCGCGTCCCCTCATCAAGGCGAACGCGCGCATCGACCTGCGTTGCGGTCTCCCAAAGGAAAGCCATCGTATCGTCGTCGACGATGGCGAAGCGCTTTGTGAAGATGTCATCGCCAGGGGATGCGAGCGGCGCGAGGATCTGTGCCCAGATCGTCGCCTCGTTCGACTCCGTCGCAGGCAGGTCGAGATCTTCGAGGTAGAGCTTGCCCCGGTGGACGCAGACACTCCCGGGTGTCAAATGCGAGCCGTGTCCGTCGAAGCTCGGGACGACGAGATCCGCGTCTTCGAGGTCGCGCTTTGCCAACGTCAGCAACAGAGGAGACGTGACCCATGCGAAGGTGCCGCGAAAGCTCCGCACGGGTACCGCGAGTAGGCGGGCATCGCCGACGACCAGAGCGCCCGCGTGAGCGGCGGGATCGTCTGAGGGACCGAAAACGGCCTCCGTCTTCTCGCGGTCGGTCGCCCGTCGGGCGTCGCGCAGCACGCCCTTGATCGAAGAGCCAGGAAGGAAGGGAATGCCCGTGGCTTTCATACGCGCGATTGGCAAGTCGATGATGTCGGGTGCGTGACCCGTGCCAGCGTGAAGTGGCGACAGCGCGTGCAGGAGGAAGGGTTTCGTGTTCATGGGTTGTTCCTTGTTGGACGCCAGACGCCGGGAACTACGCGTCCGAAGCCCTCGACGGTGCGTGTGCCGAGCGCGCCGAGCCACAGCGCCCTGGCTTCGGCCTTGTTGAAGGGTGCCCCGTCAGCGCGCTCGAAGAAGTAGACGGCGCCGGGCGCAATCATGCGCGAGGTTGGCTTGGGGGCTCCCTTGCCACCATTCGCGGCCATGTCCCAGCCCGAGACATGGATCGGTCGAGGGACGAACGCCGCGCGCAGGATGACTTCGTCGCCGATCCCCGGGAGCTGGCCACGATACTCGCCGTTGGTCTTCACGAGGCCATCGGGCAACCAGCCATTTTCGAAACAGAGCGGCGAAACTGCGACGAGCCGAAGCCCGGGGCTCGATGAGCGAAACGCCTCGAGCAGGCGCGGTGGCGGCTCGAAAGCCGTTGTTGGGAGACACTCGATTCGCGCCAGCCGAGAGTCCGATCCAAGCGTCGCGACGTTAGGGAGACCACCCTCAGGCAATGAGACCTCGACGCCGAGTGCCCACTCTCCGTCTGGATCGATGGTCTCGACGACGTCGTGCGAGAATAGGACGCCGTCGTCCGAGGTCAGCTGCTCGGGGCGGATGCCGACATGTACCTGCATCCGCCGGGTTGTGGCGAGCGCCCGATCGCGACGCTGCACTACGCCTTCCGCGAGCCAGGTCGTGAAGTCCCCGCTGCTCCACCAGCGCGGCGCGGGGAGCGGCTTGCTTGCGCCGTCAGGCACAGCACGCCAGAGCCCTTCGCGCTCCTCGTCGTCGTCGCGCCCCAGCGTCGGTGCGTTGGGCTTCTCGGGATCTAGGCGCTGGACCTCTTGGCGATCTTCGAGCCAGAGGGCGTCGAGTGGCACGGGCCAGATCGCGTCCTCAGTGGACCACGCTGCGCCGTGTTTGCGACGAAGCACCAGCGTGCGCCCGAGTTGAATCGGCTGCGTGCGGCTTCGCCAGTCGTCCGGAGAGAACGTGGTATTCTTCCGCGCCTCCTCGCCACGACCCCACAGCGAACGAAGCGCGCCGAGCACGGTCGAGGGCCACGGCCAGTCGAGCCCGTGACCTCGTCCCGAGGCGCTCGTGTGCCAGCCTCGTCCGTCTTTGGCGAAGAACCCGTCTCGTGGAAGCAGGGCCAGGTGCGTCGTAGTAAGCATCATGCTCGGGCCTCCTGGCTGTGGCGCTCGCGGATGGTGGCGCGATCGAACGTGCGCGCGATCAGCAGCCGCGCGACCCACGCCTCGACGTCTGCATGAATCGTCGCGTACCCAGCGCTCGGGTCGAGCCCGAGACCGACATCTTCGGGCCGCAGGCCGGCGCCCTCGATGCGTGAGAGCGAGCGCTTCACCTCGAGCGCGAGCACGCGCGCCCAGCCATCGCCGCTCGCGTCTTGAGGTTTGGGCAGGCGCGTGAGTATGCCGGCGAGCTCGTAGACCTTTCGCGAGGGGATGCGGTCTCGCAGCAACGCGGCAGCCTCGTTCAGCGCGTGAACCGGGTCGGTGCTCCACTGTGCTCGCCATGTCCGCGTCCCACCGGATCGCTTGTCGACGAGGATCGCGAGCGCGTTGCGGTCATGCTTCGCGTGGCGGTCATGCTTGGCTTCGCGTTCGGCCTGACGCCCAAGCGTGAGCAAGTCGCCCATGCTCTCCATGACGTGGCCGATCCCAAGGCCCACCGACAAGGTCGGTCGGTTTTCGGCGGCGAGCGAGCCGCATGCGGTGGCCATCGCACTCTCGAAGGCCGTGCGCAGCGCGTCCACACACGCCAGCGCTTCCGGCAGCGATATGAAAGCGAGGACGTCGTCACCGCCCGCGTACACCAGCGCGCCGCGATACTCTTGCTCGACAATCCTGCGCGCCGTATCGGCGAAGCCCGCGAGCGCTTTCGAGAACGCGCGATGCGCGTCTGCGGATTCGATGCTGTCGATCGTGCGTCCCATGCGATCGCCGTCAGCGACGAGGCAGGCCACGTAGGGATACGGTTCGTCGAGCGCTCGGAAGAGTGGCCGAACATGCTGTCGGCCCCATGCCTCCGGGTCGCCTTGGAGCCCCTGCTCCTCGAAGACCGAGCGCCAGCGGTTGGGGAGCAAGACGCTACCATCGAAGGTGAAGGGCTGGACACACGGAAGGTCCGTGCGATTGACACGCGAAACGCCTGCATCACCGCACGCCTTCTCGATGGCTGCGAGCCCCGTCGACGCCACTTGGCTCGCGTGCTGCAGCCACGATGCCAGCGCGACGTTCACCACCGGAACGAATTGTTCGGGCTCACCACCCGCGCGCTTCACCAGACCCACGGCGTCGAGCTGTTCGCCGTCCGCGATGCGATACTTGCTCGCCAGTAGGGCATCCCGCACTGGTTCGTTGCCCTGGCGGTTTGCCTTCGGACGACGGAGCACCGACTCCCGCGCGCCGTCGAGGCTCGACTTTGGCGCGTTCCCGCGCCAATGTGTCCATGGGTCGAAGTCGCGCAGCAGCTTGCGACCTGCGATGGCTCGTTCGAGCTGACGGCGCGTCTGCGCGTAGTCTCCGAGAGGCAGCCAACTCGCGGCGAACTCGAGGAAGCTTTCAATCTGCTCCTTCCACACCTCGTCGATCTTCTGGGCGAGGAGCCCGGAGCACTTCGTCTTCACAGGTGCCGCAACCTGGTCGCGCCAGTAGTCCGCTACGGCCTCGCGGGCGTTCTTGGCGAGGTGCTGCGGGTCGACTCCGTTGGGGACCACGGCGAGCAGCTTGTTCGCGATGTTCTGCGGCGGCGTCTTGTCGCGGCGTAGTGGTGCGAGGCACGCGGCGAGTTGCGCGTCTCCAGCTTCAAGCGACGGAAAGACGAGATTCGCGCGGCCATCGAGGAGCGCGCGGGCAGCGGCGCGGCCCAGCTCCGAGAGCAGGTGACTGCCGTACCAGAGATCACGAGTGCGTCGCGCCTGCGCGATGAAGTCTTGCACCGGACCCAGCGTGACGAGGAGTAGATGCGCGGTCATGGGGCCACCACCGTCGTCTGGTACTTGGCGTGAAGCCAATCGAGGAACGCTTGGCGAAGGCTGTTCTTGTTTGCTAGCGCGGAAAAGCGTGCGGTGTCACCGTTCGCGACGAGCCGATCGAAGGGTGCCTGTGAGTTGTTCGCGTTGCGCAGCACCACCTCGCCACCCGCGGGATGCGCCCGGTTCAGCCAAAGGGCGCACGGCGCAAAGGACCCGTCGGCAAGAGGCAGCGCCTTCACGATGAGCGGACTCGCGAGGCGATCGTGTTCGACATTGCCCGCCCGCCAGCGAAGCTCGAAAGAACCTGGCTCGTCGCACCTCTCGTTGTTGCGTCCCTTCGTCTGGAATTGCCCGATGATCGGTAGCCCGAAGCCCGAGCGCGGCCAAGCGGGAGTCGCGTTGTGCTTGGGGGGATGGGCACTGGTCTTGTTCGTGATGTGGCGAATCTTGTCCGCCTCGGGCCAGTTCGAGATCGAAGGTCGGTTTGGCTGTGCCTTCCCTGTTCCTGGCTCGCGGGCGCGCTCACCTTGCTGACCTGTCGTGCCCTGGCGGAATTCCTTCAGCCAGTCAAGCGCAGTCGTCCAGGCCGACTGCGCTCTGCGCTCGGCTCTACCGACATGAAGTGCCGCACCTCCGAGCCAGGGCGTGTCGTCCGGCGCCTTCGTGGGGTCTGCGAATATGTCGAAGCCGAACGTGCTCGAGAGCGCCTCGCGTGTCGCGGTGAAGGGGAGCCACGAACTGGCATCGTCCAGCACCTTTAGACTTCCGAGCCCACGCCGTGTCCGCCCCCCATAGCCGCCGAAGAGAATCCACGCACCCACGGCGTTGCGGACCTCGGCTTGGTGGTTGTCGGTACTGGCGACCTTCAGAGTGAGCTGGAAGCATGTGCCCGATTGGCGACGAGGTGCCGTCGGCGTGTTCTTCTTTCTTTCCGCTCGCGCGGGCCAGAGCGCAAATGCGCCCGGCGTCGCCTGCTGGCCTCCCCCGGGATACAGCCGGATCTCGTCATCGTCCGGTTCGCCGAAGCGCTCGATGCTGACGCGGATCTCCACCGCCGAGCGCCCGCCATCATCCGTTGCCGCGCGCCCCCACAAGGCACTCTCGCGCTGGTACAGTTCCTCGGCGCTCTTGAACTGCGACGCATACAGAGCCCGCCACCAGAAGCGCAGGTGTCCACGTACCGAAGGCGCTCGAATCACATCGATTTCATCGATCGAGCGAGTCTGGTGGCTGCCGCCGAGGATAGGTGTCACCACCTCCAACCGCACTCGGAGCTCGACCACTTCGGGACCGCTACGTACGGCGCGCAGCTTTGAGGTAGGCAGCTCTTCGTACTTCGGTGCTGTTGGAATCTCGTTGCCTGGTGGTTGATCCGTCATGTTCGCATCCTGGTTGATCGTGAGTAACCTGGCGAGTGTAGATTCGGTTGCTTGCCATCAGAGTCGGACCATCTGCCGGGGGCCGACAAACCAAACACACTAGTCGAGCTCCCGCGTCAGCCCTCGCTGCAGGCAGTCCTTCGCGTCCCTCGCTTGTTCGGTGTGAACGAGCGCAACTCGACTCGGCCATAGCACGAAAGTTGCGAGGTACCTCGGAAGAGGATTGGAGCCAACTAACAAGGTCGATATCGAACTGTTTGCCAAATCACTCCTCCGAACATGCCGAAAGGTCCAAGTCATCATTCATTACGAGTCTGAATCTTCGGGCTCTCGGGCCCGCTGAATCGCCGGTCCGAAGTCGTGGCCTACCAGGTGAAGCCGCAGATGGCGAAGTCGCAGCGGGCCACGTGATCCCTGAAGAGCGGTAATCGTCCCAAACCACGAAGACGGCATCAAGGAAGTTTTCAATCGGCTCGCGCCGGTGGGGGATTGGGGAGTCCTGCGAACTGCGCTCGAGCTTCTCAACGGGCACGTCGAAGCTTCAATCGGCTCGCGCCGGTGGGGGATTGGGGAGGTGCTCGGGGCCTTGCCGTCGCACAACCGATCCGGATGGAGTTTCAATCGGCTCGCGCCGGTGGGGGATTGGGGAGATGGCCCGGGACCTGGCGGGCGAACCGAGCATTCGGCTCGTTTCAATCGGCTCGCGCCGGTGGGGGATTGGGGAGAAAAAGCGCATCGATACCCAAGGTAGTGAAATTGTTTCAATCGGCTCGCGCCGGTGGGGGATTGGGGAGGCCCTGATCGTCCAGGAGCTGAAGGAGAAGACTTTCGAATTTCAATCGGCTCGCGCCGGTGGGGGATTGGGGAGTCGAGGACTACGAGGCGGAGGTGCTCCAGGCAATGTTTTCAATCGGCTCGCGCCGGTGGGGGATTGGGGAGTTGTTCCGCTTGTTCCGCTCGACATAGCGATCATCCTGTTTCAATCGGCTCGCGCCGGTGGGGGATTGGAGAGGCGTAGAGTGCTCGCACTTATAGGAGCTTTGTTTCAATCGGCTCGCGCCGGTGGGGGATTGGGGAGGAGAGCGATGGGTCGGTGGGCGGATTATGAGGTGTTTCAATCGGCTCGCGCCGGTGGGGGATTGGGGAGTTTACGCCGTCGTCAT
>JAVJTD010000425.1:0-8373 GCA_040219065.1 Planctomycetota bacterium | reverse complement strand
GAGGATCCGGATCTCGATGGCACCGCGCTCGAAGCGCGCGATCGCGCCGCGGGCGTTCGCCCACTCGTGTCGCAGCGTGCCCTCGGGGTCGTGCGGCGCGAGGTCGCGGTAGATCCTCTGCAGGATGTCGCGCTCGTAGCTCTCGGGAGAGTCCACGGGCTCGGGGACGACGCGCCCGGTCACCGAAGGCACACGGCGCGCATTGCGTGAGTAGAAGGCGAGACGGTTGTCCTTCCGCTCGGTGAGCCGTCCGTCGAAGACGGGCGTGCTCGCGGTCAAGGCCGGCAGGATCGGCAACAGGACGCGAATGGCGGCGTGGAGCTGGGCGAACTCGCCCGCATTCGAGAACGGCAGGTTGAGGTGCGTGCTCTGTAGGTTGGACCAGCCGTGTCCCCGGCAGTCGAAGATGCGATGGAAGGTCTGGTAGATCGGCCCGCACTCGTGCGGCCAGAGACGCAGCTCCTCATCGGGATTCATCCAAGGGTGCATGCCCGACGGCATCAGGCGAGCGCCGAAGCGGCCGAGCAGCTCGTCGATGTGCGCCAGGTCTCCCTGGAAGCGCGCCGGCCATTCGGCGAGGCTCTTCGCCGGCCCCTGGCTCTTCAGCTCGATGACGTGCAGCGCCAGCTCGTTGGACCAGGCGATCGGGCCGCGCTCGGCGTCCGAGCCCGGCTCGCCGGTCTCGGCTTCGATCAGTTGGTCGGCGATCGGGCGCACGGAGAGTGTCTCCGCGTCGACGATCATGTACTCGAGCTCGACTCCGACGCCTTCGAAGAGGCGATACGGCCATCGGGGATCCGACGAGGTCATGACCTCGGGCTCCTGGAGCCGCGGGCGTCGAGGCGCTCACGGAAGGTCTGCATGATCGCCAGATAGAGATCGTCCCCCAGGACGCGGTCCTCGTACCCGGCGTCCAGGCTAGGGTTGTCGTTGACCTCCATCACCTTGTAGTGACCGTCGAGCTCTTTGAGGTCGACGCCGTACAAGCCGTCGCCCATCAGATTTGCCGCGCGCACCGCCAGCTTCACGGCGGCCTTGGGCACCTCGGCGGTGGGATACGTATCGACCTTGCCCGAGCGGTGCGACCCCCCGGGCTCGGAGGCGATGATCTGCCAGTGATGCTTCGCCATGAAGTACTTGCAGGCCCAGAGCGCTCGCCCGCTCAGGACACCGATGCGCCAGTCGAAGTCGCTCGGGACGAACTCTTGGGCGAGGACGAGCTCGGAGGCCTTCAGCAGCCCGGTGAGCTGGCTCTCGAGGTCCTCGGCCGTCTTGGCTTTGGAGACACCTTGGGAGAACGAGCTGTCGGGCCTCTTGAGCACCACCGGCAAGCCGAGCTCGTCGGCGACTCGGTCGGCATTCCCGCGATGGACGACCATCGTCTTCGGTGTCGAGACGTTGTGGTGGGTGAAGACCTCGTGCTGGAACACCTTGTTGCAGCAGCGGAGGATCGAGCCCGGATCGTCGATGACCACCAGGCCCAGCGCTTCGGCGCGACGCGCGAAGCGGTAGGTGTGATGATCGACCCCCGTCGTCTCCCGGATGAACAGCGCGTCGAACTCCGCGAGACGGCCGATGTCCCCCGGCCCGATCGCGGTCGGATTGAGCCCGCACTGCTTCGCCGCCTTGGCGAACTTCTGCTGCGCCTTCTCGTTCGAGGGCGGCATCTGCTCCTCGGGGTCGACGAGGATCGCGATGTCGTAGCGATACTCACGCTTCGTCTGGCGTGGCAGGCTCCGCCGCGCGAAGAAGGCATGCGCTTGCTCGAGCACGAAGTCGCGATGGGAATCGGGGATGTCGGTCGTCGCGATCGGAGCGACCTTGACCAGTCGCCACTTGCCGCCGTCTCGCTCGAACGAAGCGCGCAGGAACGGCGCCGGGAACTGGCTGAAGATCGCCTGACAGAGACGGTCGTAGCGCTTGGCGAGATTGTGCCCGAAGTAGATACTCAGCACGAAGTCGTCGGAGTGCAGGGTCGCCAGGCCCTTGTGCAGCACCGACTCGAGCTCGTCCGACACGATGCGGAGCAGGGGCGCCTGGCGAAGATCCTGCAGCGTCGTGACCGAGGGCAGCGGGCGATGGCCTCGGGCCTCCGCCAAGAGTGAGACGTAGTAGCCGACCGACTGGTAGCTGAAGCGGCGGCAGAGATTGAAGACCGTGACGCCCGTCGCTTCCGAGCATTGCGGATCATTCAGGTAGTCGGTGGCGAGGATGCTCGACACCCCCGGGATCTCCAGGGGCCAGTCGCCGGGCTTCTCGACGACGATCCAAGGAATCATGAAGTGGGCTCCGGAGAGTCGGGAGGCTCGAGCACGAGCAGGTTCGCATCGTAGCTCACCATCCCGAGCAGAATGGCCGAGACGACTCGACCCACGGGTAACCAGTACTCGTGCTTTCGAAAGAGGGGATTCTCGTGATACGGGTCCGAGACCATCACGCGCTCGGCGCTGGCGTCGTAGCCGCGAAGCACCACGAAGTGCCCGGTCGGCTCGCCGCGAATGTCGTCGTAGACGAGCGTGAAGTCGCCGAACTCGCGCGCGCACCCGTAGAGATATGTCGCGCTCAGACCGGTCAGGATGGGCTGGCGCTTCACCAAGTGACGCTCCAGCACCTGCGGCGTCAGGTCCTCGAACCAGACGCGTCCACCCTGCTGCAGGAACTCGAGGTAGGCGGTGGTCGCGATCTGTAGCTTCGGATCGGACTTGACCGCGGCCTGGGCCCGAAGACGCTCGCTCAAGTCCACGCCGCTCCCGAACCACGCGGGATCGAAGAGCTGCAGGTTGTAGGTGTAGATCGTGGCCCGGTAGCCGCGCCTCAGGGCGTGGTTCGCGAGGAAGACCGCCAGCGTGCCGCCACTCTCCAGAGGAGCCGTCTCCGCGATCACACGCTCGAGCTCCAGGTCTTCCCCGAAATAGCGATAGACGGCCTGCAGGCAAGTCGGCCCGCAGGTGTGATCATTCGGCTGCGGGTGGATGTCGAGGGGCAGCTCGATGATCGAGCCGGATTCGCTATTGCTCAATGGCGTCCTCGCCGTGGGCTCCCAAAGGATGGCGTTGTGCCGAGTGTCGGGAGCCCGAGTGAATCGCGCGGAAAACTATTCCTTCGAGACTCCGATTGCAAGAGAGTACATCCCTCGAGGCCGAGATTCGCCTGTCAGATCGCGAACGTCAGAAAAGCTGTGAGGAGTCGATGTGCTCGTGACGGGAAGACGAGACCGCAGGCACCGCGTCCCGGCCCGCGTCGCGCGATGGATCCTCGTCGCCCTCGGACTGACCCTCGGCGCTCAGATCGCCGTACCGATGGTCCCCGTCCCCATGACACTTCAGACCCTCGCGTTGATCCTCGCAGCCGGCCTCCTGCGAGGCGGGGACGCCACGCTCGGGTGTGCGCTCTACCTGCTGCTCGGGCTGGTCGGGCTCCCGGTCTTCGCCGGCTGGGCCGAGGCGCCGGGCCTCGCGTTCCTCGAGCTGAAGTCCGGCGGCTATGTGCTCGGCTTCCTCGTCGCGGCGGCCTGGATCGAGGCGAGGCCGCGCCCCGACACCTTGGCCGAGTGGGCGGGACGGTTCGTCCTCACCCACTTCGTGGTCATGGCATGCGGGGCGGTATGGCTGCTGAGGTTCCTGCCCTGGGACGAGGCGCTCGAGCGAGGCGTCTTGCCGTTCGTGCCCGGGGCGGTCCTCAAGAGCGCGCTCGGCGCTTTGGTCGTCGTCCTGTGGAGCGCGCGTGCCGAGCGTCAGCGACTCCAGCCGTAGTCGTCTTTCATGATGTCGATGTACGCCCAGCCGAGGACGAAGTCGACGATCTCGGCCGGGTCGATCGCGAACTTGCCCGACGCCGAGGCGAAGCCGATCTCCCAGTCTCCGATGTGCGGCGCCTCGCCCGAGCCCGCGCCCGTCCGGAAGGGGCCGATCGCCGCTGTCGCCGCCGCAGCGTACGAGACTGGCATCTGGTCGCGCCCGTCCCAGACGACTCCGGCTCCCACTCCGGCCTGGGCCGCGAGCTGGACCCACTTCGTCACTCGAATGTCGAAGCCGAGTGACAGATCGGGGCCGAGGGATACGCGCACGATGTCGAGGAGGTCGACCAGGCGGTTGGGGATGTAGAGCGCGATCTGCTTCCCGACGCCGCTGCGCGCCCCCGGCTCGGGAGGCCCTCCCGTCGAGCGGTAGGTCCCGGGCTCGGTCCGCACGAACGGCAGGTAGCAACCGGACAGCGGCAGAAGAAGTGCGGCCAGGAAGACGATGCGGAGGGGGCGGGTGAAGCAGAGCATGGTGTCGATCCCTGGAACGGTTCGGTCGGGCACGTCGAGGCCATCCGTGGAGAATCGGAATGGCCGGTCGGCGCCTCGAGCTCCTTGCCCAGAGGCGCCTTCGACGGAGAGGAGGCCCGATTCGAGCCAGTCCGAACAGCAGCTCCCGAAAAAAAATTCGGGAGCCGATTGCTCACCAGCGGAGGAGCGACGCTCCCCAGGACAGCCCGCCCCCGAAGCCGACCAGGCAGACGAGGTTTCCGCGCTGGAGGCGCCCGGTGCGGCAAGCCTCGTCGATCGCCAGCGGGATGGACGCCGAAGACGTGTTGCCGAAGCGGTCGACGTTGACGAGCACCTTGTCCATGCTCACGCCGAGCTTGTCGGCGCCGGCCTCGATGATCCGAAGGTTCGCTTGGTGGGGGATGATGAGGTCGAGGTCGTCGATCTCGAATCCGTTACGCGCGACGATCGCGGGGACCACCTCGGCGAACTTGGTCACGGCGAAGCGAAAGACCTTGCGACCCTGGAGCTGCAAGGCGTGCTCGCGGTTGTCGACCGTCTCGTGGCTGGCGGGCCTTCGAGAGCCGCCGGCGGGGACGATGATCATGTCGGCGCCCTCACCGTCGATGCCGACGATGTGGTCGATGATCTGGCTGCCTTCGTTCGTCGGGGCCAAGACGACCGCTCCCGCGCCGTCGCCGAACAAGACGCACGACTCGCGATCTTCGTAGTTGGTGATCGTCGAGAGCGAGTCGGCGCCGAGCACCAGGGCGTTGGGGAAAGCGCCGCTCGCGACGAGGGAGTGCCCCGTCATCAGCGCATTGACGAAGCCGGTGCACGCCACCGAGAGATCGAAGCCTGCGGCTTGCTTCGCGCCGAGCAGGCGCTGCAGGTGGCAAGCGGTCGCCGGGCAGACGTGATCGGGTGTCACCGTCGCGACGATGATGACGCCGATCTCCTCGGCCGCGAGGCCGGCTCGCTCGAGCGCGACCTTCGAGGCGGCGTAGCACAGATCGGAGGTCGCTTGATCTTTGGCGACGATACGCCGCTCGCGCATCCCCGTCCGGGTCTGGATCCACTCATCGGAAGTGTCGACGAGGCGCTCGAGGTCCTCGTTGCTCAAGATGCGCTCGGGTGCGTAGGAACCGACCCCGAGGACTCCGACTCGTTTCAACATGGATCGCTGACGTTGGTTGAGTTCGAGAGCCGACCTCGGCTCCGAGAAGCTTGCCGCGAGGCTATCCATCACGCCCGCCTCTGTCACGTGGAATCACTCAGCCCGACTCCGACCGACCGGAGTGGGCGGTGAATCGAGATCGAGAACTTGCCAAATGAGGGCGCCAGTATAGCGACCACTGCGCACACCTGTGTCAGTGCTCGGTCACGGTTGTGTCATAGTTGAGTCACAGGCGCAAGCTTTTTGTACTGCGAGGTTTGTGCCTGCTGGTGACGTGCCGGATCGGTCGGATCGGGCTCTGGTGAGCTTGCCCGAGGCCACTCCGCCCGGCGCTTCCCGGCGACTCGCCACGGCCCAAGAGCACCCAGCGGCGGAGCATGGACCGCCGGATGAAAAGCCATCCCGAGCCACCGGCCTCTTCGCCTATCATGAGCCGCAGCACCCCGTCGAATCGACCCGAGGCTCCATGCGCACCAAGCGATCGATCTCCGTTCCCATCATCCTGGCGACCCTGACGGTGTCCCTCAGCATCGCGCTGCTCGTCGGCTGGGTGCTGATCATCGTCCTCTCCGAGGACGTCGCGTCCGAGACTTGGCTGCTGGTGATCGGGATCGTCTCGCTCGTCTTCATCATGGCGGTCTCGGTCATCTTCGGCGTCTCGCTGGTTCGCGAGATGAACGAGGTCACCCGCCAGACGAGCTTCATCGATTCGGTGACCCACGAGCTCAAGAGCCCCCTCGCCTCGATCCGGCTCTGCCTCGAGACGCTCGATCGCGCTGGCGTGAGCGAGGCGCAAAGGCAGCAGCTCCGGCAGATGATGTACGACGACGTCGATCGCCTGACGATCTTCATCGACGACATCCTCAACTCGAGCCGCCTGGCCTACGAGAAGGGCGCCCACGCGATCGCCTCGATCTCGGCCGAGGAGCTGGTCCGAGACTGCGCCACCGTCATCGAGAGACGGCACCGCCTGCCCGCCGGCACGATCGCGACGCAGGTCGACGACGGCCTCGTCCTGACGACCGACGTCATCGCGCTCGAGACCGTGCTCAAGAACCTGCTCGACAACGCCGTCAAGTACAGCCCGGGCATCCCTCGGCCGGGGGAGGTCTCGGTGCGCGTCCTTCGCGGGCCGGGCTCGGTCGACATCGAGGTCGTCGATCGCGGGCTCGGGATTCCCAAGAAGCACCTCAAGCAGGTCTTCGATCGCTTCTACCGCGTGCCCGCCGAAGCCGTTCGCGAGAGACACGGCAGCGGACTCGGCCTCTACGTCGTACACTCACTCGTCCGGGCGCTCGGTGGTAAGGTATGGGCGACCTCGGAGGGGGCCGGGCGCGGCACGACGTTTCGTGTCCAGCTCGATTCTACGCGCGTGCTCAGGAGTGACGCATGAGGGAGCAGCACCGACTGCTCGTCGTCGAGGACGAGCAGAACCTGGCCAGCGGCCTCAAGCTGAACCTCGAGCTCGAAGGCTACGCCGTCGATGTCGCCGCCAGTGGCCGTCAAGCGCTGGCACGGCTAGTCGAGCGCGGAGAGTACTCGGCGATCCTTCTCGACGTGATGCTCCCCGACATCGACGGCTTCGCGCTCTGCAGCCGGATCCGCGAGGCCGGCAACTACACGCCCGTCCTCATGCTCACCGCCAAGAGCTCGGCCGCCGACCGCGTGCAAGGGCTGGAAGTGGGCGCCGACGACTACCTCGTCAAGCCGTTCGAGCTCACCGAGCTCTTGGCCAGGGTGCAATCACTTCTGCGACGCCAGCAATGGGACCGCAAGCTTTCGGGACAGGCGGCGGGCGATGTCTTGGCTTTCGGCGATGCTGTCGTGAATTTCGAGACTCAAGAGGTCAAGGTCCGCGGCACGCCGGTCAAGCTCACTCGCCTCGAGCTCGACCTCCTGAGGTATTTCGGCCAAAACCCCGGCCGCGTCCTCAGCCGCGAAGAGCTCCTGGAGAACGTCTGGCAGCTCGGCGGCTACACCAATTCCCGCACCGTCGACAACTTCATCCTCCGCATGCGCAAATGCTTCGAGCCCGACCCCCACGAGCCCATCCACTTCGTCTCCATCCGCGGCAGCGGATACAAGTTCATCCCCGGCGGCGAGGATGGAAACCCGGGCGCGGAGTAGGGGCGGGTGAGGATGGACCAACTCTCGCAGGTCGTGACCTGAGATCCGGCATTCGGAGCGCCGGTCTCGGCGTCCTCCATCGAAGCGCCTCAGAGAAGACCGGAACGGAAAGGCCCTCGCCCGACAGGAGGGAGAGAGCCGCAAGCGCAGCGACCGGTCCCGTCTCGGCCCGGAGATGGTCCCTGCCGGCCAGAACGTTGAGGGCCTCGCCAGGCAGGAGGGGGAGAGCCGGTGAGCGCAGCGACCGGTCCAGACTTGGTCCGGGGAGGGTCCCTGCCGGTAGAGTCTCGGGGAGGGCTACACCGCTTCATCGCCCACTTAAAGAACTGCGAAGCGTAGCGAGCCTTTTCTAGAAGAGTCTCGCTACGCTCGAAGGTTCTGACAGTCGCGAGACGGACTCGATCCTCGCCCGGGCGATCACCGGCAAAGACCCTCCCAGGACTCGGCGAGGACCGGTCGCTACGCTCACGGCTCTCCCCCTTTCGTTCGTGACGATCCTTCCCCGTTCCGATTTGAACCAAACCAGAGCCCGCGCGACCGAAACGGGAAGGGGCTGTTGAATGTGGAGCGGCTTTCTCGACGTTGCCGACGACCGAGCCAAGAGGCGCCGAGCAAGGGGCCGATCGGAGTCCGCTGTGCGTCGCAGCAGTCACCCGGCCCAAGCTCGCTCGTGAAAGCGCTCGCAAAGAAACTCAATCTTTGACTCGCTTCAACTTAAACACTCCATCACCCTCAATCCCAATTTCACCTCAATAAACTCCAACACCACACCAAAATCACCACCAACATAAAACATACAAAAACACCAACCAAAAAAACC
>JAVJTD010000371.1:0-7117 GCA_040219065.1 Planctomycetota bacterium | reverse complement strand
GTCCGATGACGACCCCGGCCCAAGCTCGCTCGGGAGAGCCCTTACCGAGAGACCCCGTCACCGGCTCGCTCGGCTTGGGCACTCCATCGCCCGCATTCGGAGCGCCCTGTCGTTGCGGCACGCTGCGCCCCGGCCCAAGCTCGCTCGGGAGAGCCCTCACCGAGAGACCCGGTCACCGGCTCGCTCGGCTTTGGCACTCCATCGCCCGCGCTCCACCCGTCAGTTGCCGATGCTGAAGGAGTGGGCCTCACCCTGGCAGAAGTCCTCGCGGCGGATGCCGTGCTTCTGGATTCGGTATTGGAGCGTCTTGTAAGAGATGCCCAAGCAGCGGGCGGCGGGGCCGATGCTGCCGCGAGTCCGCTCGAGCGCCTGCAGGATCAGATGTCGCTCGAGGTCGGGTAGCGAGACGCCGGTCGCCGGTAGATCGAAGTCCTCGAGCCCGCCATTCGGACGAGGGCTCGATCCGGCCATGATACTCGCGGGCAAGTGCTCGCTGCGTAGCTCGTCCCCTTCGGCCAGGACGACCAGGCACTCGATGCCGTTCTGGAGCTCACGGACATTGCCCGGCCACCCGTGTCGCTGCAGTCGCTCGAGTAGCTCGGGCGCGAGGCGCGGCGCGGGCCTTTCCAAGCGGCGAGCGGCTTGATCGAGGAAGTGCAGGGCGAGGAGCGGGATGTCCTCGGCGCGCTCACGGAGAGGTGGCAGCGAGATCGGGACGACATTGAGGCGATAGAAGAGGTCCTCGCGGAAGCAGCGCTCGCGAATGGCCGATTCGAGATCGTCGCTGGTGGCGGCCAGGATGCGGACGTCCACCGGGCGCGTGCGATCGCATCCCAGGCGCTGCACTTCGCGCTCTTGGATCACGCGCAGGAGCTTCGCCTGGAGGTCGACGCGCATCGCTCCGATCTCGTCCAGGAACAACGTACCGCCGTCGGCTTGCTCGAAGCGACCCGGCCTGGACTGGAGCGCTCCGGTGAAGGCACCCTTCTCGTGCCCGAAGAACTCGCTCTCGAGGAGTGACTCGGGAATGGCGGCGCAGTTGAGCGCGACGAAGGGCCGATCTGCGCGGCGGCTCCCGGCGTGGATCGCGCGGGCGACCAGCTCCTTGCCGGTGCCACTCTCACCACGAATCAACACCGAGGTGTCCGCGCGCGCGACGCGCTCGATCAAGGAGAAGACCTCCTGCATCGCGGGCGAGCGACCGATCAGCCCGCCGAGGCGATGCGGCCCGCGAAAGGCCCCGCGCAGCGAGCGGACCTCGTCCTCGAGCCGCCTCTGCCGGAGCACTTTGCCCAGCACGATCATCAGCTCCTCGCGCTCGAACGGCTTGGTCAAGTAGTCCGCGGCGCCGAGCTTCATCGCCGAGACGGCGTCGGAGACCGAGCCGAAGGCCGTCATCAGGATCACGGGCAGAAACGGACGGGAGCGCTGCACACTCTCGAGGAGCTGAAGACCGTCCAGGCGCGGCATCTTCTGATCGACCAGAGCGACGTCGAAATCCTCCTGCTCGAGGACCTCGAGCCCTTCCTGACCATCGGCGGCCGTCTTGGCGATGAAGCCGCTGCGCTGGAGGAGTCCGGCGAGCATCTCCCGCTGCACCGCTTCATCGTCGACGATCAGGATCCGGATCTTCGGCTCGCCACCCATCACGCCACCTCCTTCTTCGCCGTGCTTCTCGGCAACCGAAGCCGGAAGCGGCTGCCGCGGCCGAGCTCGCTCTCGAGCTGGATCCGGCCGGCGTGCTCCTCGACCACGACCTGGTGCACCATCGCCAGGCCGAGACCCGTTCCGGTCTCCCGCGTCGAGTAGCCGAAGTCGAAGATGCGGTCGAAGTCGTCCTCGGGGATGCCATGCCCGGTGTCGACGACCTCGTAGATGACCTCGTCTGGTGTCGCCGAGAGTCGCAGGGTGATGGTCCCTCCCCTCGGCATGGCGTCGAATCCGTTGAGGACCAGGTTGAGGATCGCCGAGCGCAGGCTCTCGAGATCGGCTTCGATCTCGGGTGGCCGCTCCGGATCGAGCACGGTCACCAGCTCGACGCCGCGCCGCTCGGCCTCCTTCTCGAGAAGGCGCGCCACCTCCTGGACCGGAGTCTCGGGCCGGATGACTTCGCGGCCGCGCGGCTCGGAGCGCGCGAAGCGCAAGAAGTTCTCGATCAATCGATCGAGGCGCCGGATCTCGCCGCGCATCAAGGAGACCGTCCGGTCGAACTCGTCCTGGACCGGACCGACCTCCGGCCGGCACACGTCTTCGAGATTCTGCAGTGTGAGGTTGACCGAGTGCAGCGGGTTGCGCACATCGTGGGCGACGCCCGCGGCGAGCCGGCCCAGCGCCGAGAGCTTCTCTCGCCGTCGCATCTCGGCTTCACGCTCACGGCTCTCCTGCAAGCGCTTCGTCATGCGATTGAAGGCCGTGCCCAGGCGCGCCATCTCGTGCCCGCCGCGAATCGCGACGCGCGTCGTCCAATCGCCTTCGCTGAGCCGGGCGAGGGCGACATCCATCTCGCGCACCGGCTTGAGGAATCGATTCGCCAGAGCGACCGACAGCAAGACGCCCAAGCCCAAGACGCCCAAGAAGATCATCAAGGACTGCTGTCGCATGCGAGAGAAGATGTCTTCGTACGTGCTGACCGGCACTCCCAGGAGCACCTCCTCGGGAGCCGCGTCCCCGTCCCGGCTCCTGCCTTCGGACCGGATGATCTGGGCGGACTCATCGCCCACCACGGGCTCGAAGTGAAACGCGACGTGCTGCGGGCCGCTCGCCCGATCTCCCTCGAGGACCTTTTCCAATCCGAGGAAGTCCGGTGGCGAGCTCGAGACCGACGAGCTGAGATAGATCGACACGCCGCTCTTGAGGGAGGGGCTCGGGCGAATCGGTACGCCGAAGCCCGTCGGGATCATCTCCTCGGGAGTCGCCACCTTCGGCATCAAGGACCCGAGGGACTCGGTGGTCCGCGGCGGCCGAGCGACCTTCGGCAGGGCGCGCTCGCTGAATGGAATGTGCAGGAAGAGCGTGCCTGGGTCGCTGACGACCTTCATGTCCGCCAAGGAGACCGAGACGAGACGTCCCTCCAGTGGCTCGCCCTCGACCTCCAGTGCGGGCCGGAGGAGGAGCTGCATCGGAGTGGGATCGTCGCTCTCTCCCTCGAGGCAAGGTGGCACCCACGAGCTCGGGTCATTCTGGCGGATCCGCTTCTCGATCCCGCTCGCGATCGACCCCAGCCCCGGCGGCAATGAGCGCCCATCTTGGACGACCTCCCAGGCCTCCTCGAAGTTCGTCGCCCAGAAGGTCTCGACGTCCCGGTCCTCACCCGGCTTCGGATACCGCACCACCGCGACCGAGTGCGTGGACTTGGCGTTCGCGCCCTCGGGCCTCTTGAAGGTCGTCACCACCGAGCGAGGCTTCTTGGCGACCAGCTCGTAGCGGCCAACGCGATCGAGGGATTGGATGGCGCCGCGGCCAACCGTGGACACGGTCCGCTCGAGCTCGGCCATGATCCGATCTTGGGAATGCTGTACGAGCAGACCGAAGACGGCGAGGGTCGCGAGCAGCAACAGGCTCATCAGGCAGACGAGACGGGTGGTCATGGAGCTCTCCAGAGGTCGGGCGAAGCGACCCGGGAAGCGAGAGGCGCTGCCCGGGGCTCCCTATCCTACGGAGAAAGACCCACGACGTTGAGGACCAGGACCGAAGGTCAGTGCGCGGAAGACCCGGAGCTACCCGAAGAGGAGCTGGCGATCGTCTTCTTCTCGACCTTACAGACCTTGCCAGCGACCAGGGCGACGATGGCAGCCGCGAACGAGCCGAGAGCGCCCATCTTGGCGTCATCTTGGATCTGCCCCGGACTGAAGGCGACCGAGGCGACGAAGAGCGCCACCGTGAAGCCGATTCCGGCCGCGGCCCCCAAGACGACCAGATCGACGGAGCGCATCCCTTCGGGTAATCCCAGCCGCAGCCCCTTGGAGGCGATGATGCCGAAGACCCAGATTCCGAGCGGCTTGCCGATGATGAGCCCGACGAGCACCAGGCCGGTAGCGGCGCCGAAGCCCTTGAACTCGACCCCGGCGTTGAGGAGGCCGAAGGCGAGCAGAATGAGCTCGACCGGGTTCTTCCACCAGTGCTCGAAGGCGGTCAGCGTGTCGTGTCGCTCGAGCTGGCTCCAATCGAAGAGGCCGGTGTCGACGTGTCCGTGCGGCATCACCGGGATGATCGGCAAGAGGCCGAGAGCCGGGTGGATGCCCGACAGCGCAAAGCCGAACCAGGACAGCGGCCCACACACGAGCAGGTAGGGCCAGAAGCTCCGAATTCGCATGCGCCGAAAGATCAGGCCGAGGACCATGGCGCCGACGGCCAGGAGCATCCAGACGAGCTTGATCTCCTCTTGCGGATAGAAGACCGCGAGGATGATCAGCCCGAGCGCGTCATCGGCGATCGCGAGGAGAAGCAGGAACGGGATGGCGGGGTGGCCGTTCCCGAACACGATCCGGGCGACCATGTAACTGAAGGCGATATCGGTCGCGCAGGGGATCGCCCAGCCCTTGCCGAGCGTGCCCATGCTGCCTAGCAGAGCCGCGCCCAGGAGGTAGAGACCGGCGGGGCCCGCCATGCCGCCGAAGGTCGCGATCAACGGCGTGGCGGCCTTGCGCGGATTGCTCAAAGGACCGCCGGGCAAGGTGGCTTCCCAGACCTCCTTACCGGCCATCGCGAAGAACAGCGCCATCAAGATATCGTTGACGAGATAGTGAAGGGTCACCACCCGCATCGGGTGCTCACCTTCTTCGGAGTGCTCGGCCGACTCCTCGCCCTCGGCCTGCTCGGCCTCCCCTTCGGCGTGCTCGCCATGAGGAAGCTGGCCGATCATCGAGCTCTCGAACAGCTCGAAGTGCACCAGATGCTCGTAGGACTCGTGATCGAGGTTCGCCCAGAGCAGCGCGACGACGGCTCCAATGACCAGGAACAGCGAGTTCTCGAACAGGAACTTGATCGTGCCTTTCATCGGAGCCGCATTCCCCCACTCGAGCCGAATCCGAATCGGCACGCGTCCGCCCTCGTTCGGACGACCTTGGAGGCCGCCCGAGCCGGTCGCTGCGCCGGAACCCAAACCATTCTGCTCCAGGGGCCCTGCCCGCTGGAGCGGCCGATTCTAGACAGAGGCCCCCCGCAGCGCAACGAAACGCCGCGGGGGGCACTGGAAAGGTCGGATTCGAGGCCTTTCGGCGCTTCGGACTCGGCGGTGTGCTCCGGCGCACCGATCCTAGAACAGCTCGAACCGGGCTCCGGACGTCGTGGAAAAGCCGCCGAGGGCCCCCGTGTCCTGGATGAACCATTGTCCGAAGAAGACGCGGCCGATGAGCCCGGGAGCAGACGGGATCGAGGCCTGGACCGTCCCGAAGCCCTCGCCGCCGACGCCGCTGCTCCCCCCGAGCACGATCGGGATGAAGGCCGACGTCGGCATCAGCCCGATCGAGACCGGGACACCGCCGATGGTCTGTCCGGGAGGCCCGGCCGTCAGGGAGATTCCGAGCAAGGCGGCCGCGCCCCCGAGCGCATCGGCGACACCGACCTTGAACTCGGGCGCCCCGACGTGAGCCGGCGAATCCGCCAGCCAGCGCGGAGTGAGCCCGGCCGTACCGGCATTCGGTCTGCCGAAGAACGTCGCGGCTCCCAGGCCCGTCTCGAGCGCCAGCCGGGGGCGATCGAAGGGCGCGGTCTCGGCGGCGACGCGCGGGTCGGTGAGCCCCCGCTGCAAGAAGGCGACGATCTGATCGCGCTCGAGCGGCGTCAAGCCCAGCGGCACGATGCGAGGATCCCGGTTGTCGGCGAAGTCACCGCCGCGATTGTAGAAGTCGACGACCTGACGCAGTGTCGAGAACTGTCCGGTGTGCATGAAGCGCGGACGCAGCCCGACATTCCTCAGGGACGGCGTCTTCATCTGGCCCCGGTCGGCGGGGTTTCCCGTCACGATCTGGCGCCCGAGATCCTCGGCCGAAGGCCGCAGGCCAATGTTGTGGAACAGGCGATCCGAGAACAGCGGCGTGCCGTGACAGCGCAGGCAGCCCGCTCGGCCGGTGAAGAGGTTGAGGCCGGCTCGCTCGGTCGGGTTGAGAGCCGTCGGATCTCCGGCAGTGAATCGGTCCCATGGAGTCTGGTTCGGGACTAGCGAGCGCTCGTAGGCGGCGATCGCGAAGGCGATCCGCTCGGAGGTGATGCCGGGCGAACCGAAGGCCACCAAGAACAACGCCGGGTATGTCGGCGAGGTCGCCAGCGCCGCGGCGATGTCGGGCGTGAGCGCCGAGGCGAGCTTCATCGGGGTGACGGCGGCGAGCTTGGCTGTGATCTGCCCCCAGCTCCTCGCCTCGTGCGCCATCTCGACGTCGCTGACCGGCGGCCCGACCGCTTGGCTCTCGAGAGCGCCGCCGGCGGCGATGCTCACGCGACCGGTGTCCGGGTCGAGGAACTGCGAGGGAGCTCGTCCATCCCAGAACAGCTCGGGGAAGTAGGCGGCCTCGTGGAAGCTGGGGCTGAAGCGCTGGGTGATCTGCCGACCGAGGCCGAAGATCGAATCCGGCGAGAAGTCGTTGTCCGGGTCGGATCGAATGATGCCGGGCGAACCGTTGGTGTCGTCGGTGGTTCCCGGCAGGCCGTCGAAGCCGGGAGCGGGAGCGACTCGTGGATCGCTCCCGCCACTGGCAGGTCGGTGGCAGCTACCACACGCGACGGTGTCGTCACTCGAGAGCTGCTCGTCGAAGAACAGCATCTTGCCGAGGACGGCCTTGGCCGCAGTGGTCGGATTCTCGACCGGGTCGGGCGGCGGAGGGAGCTGGGCCCGGGCGATACCCGAGACGAGGACACCAGCGAGCGCGAGCAGGTAGAGGCGGTGGATCAGCGGCGTAGGCAAGACGATCTCCTCCGAGCGTTGTGGTCCGGGTCTCCGGCTCCATTCTTCGCGTGCTTGAACCGAGCCCGGCCGCGGACGGATCGGTCTTTTTCGCACCTCATAGGAGTGCCCAAGTCGAGCGACCCAAAGATCGGGTCTGCTCGTCAGGGCTCTCACGAGCGAGCTTGGGCCGAGGACACGCCGACTCGGCAGCGGAATGCCCTTCGCTCCCAGGGGCTC
>JAVJTD010000367.1:0-61579 GCA_040219065.1 Planctomycetota bacterium | reverse complement strand
CAGCCCGAGCTGCTTGGCGAGTTGGATCGCCGCGCCAGAGACTTCGGCGGTGCCGCCGCGGCGATCTGGCTCGTCGTGATCATCGCCTTGTTCATCGGGCTCGTGGTCGCCCGCTTCACGCCGCCGGAGAAGCGCTTCGCGAGGGGTGTAGCCGCCGTGACCCTGGCCGGTGTTCTCGCGAGCCTCGGGCTGACTCTCTGGTCGAGCCAGGGGAGCGACTTCATGGCTTCGGGTGAAGATGCCGCTGCAGAGATGGCCGTCGCAGAGGCCAGCATCGGGAATCAGAACTACTGGACCGGCCCGGGCGACGACCGCTCGCTCAACCTGGCCGGTATCGAGCTGGAAACCGAGTTGACGAGGAAGCTGCAATCTCTCGGTTACCCCGGTGCTGGAGGACGCCGTCCGGAAGACGGGTTCGCGTTGGGGCGGGAAGAGACCGTGGCCGAGATCGACGACGATCTCATCGAGGAGGAAGAGCTCGGGACGGACTTCGATGAGGTGTTGGAAGAGCCCGCGCAGGAGGTGGCCGAGCTCGATGACTTGGACGTGGAGGCGGAAGAAGAGCCCGAAGCTGATCCGGCTGCGGCGGAGTGGAAGCCCCGGGCCGGCGGCGCAGGTCCCCCGGTCCCCATTCCCGGCCGCGCCGCCAACATGCGGCAGCTCGGATACTCTGACGGCTCACGCGCGGACTTCGAATCGTACGCACGCATCTATGCTCACAAGCGTCGGTCCGAGGTCGGTCGCGGCGACTTCCAAGAGACGGTCTACTGGAACGCTCTCCTGAAGACCGACGACTCGGGCAAGGCGACCGTCGAATTCGACGTCAGCGACCGCGTGACGACGTGGGAGGTCGGTATCGACGCCCACGGCGCCGGCCGCATCGGCCAAGCGCTGGCGACCTTCGAGTCGAAGCTCCCCTTCCACCTCGAAGCCAAGCTGCCCGTCGAGGTCGCAGCCGGTGACCGCTTGCAGATTCCGGTCGCCTTCTCGGCCAGCGATCCCGAGCTCCTGAGCGCGGCGCTCGGATTCCGCGTCACCGATCCGCTCGAGACCGATGCTCCTTCGTCGCAAGAGGTCCCGATCCGAGACGGCCGCGGTCGCGTCCTCCTGCCGATCGACGTCGGCGAGCTCCCCGGCCCGGCGCGACTGACGCTCAACGGCTCGAGCGGCCGCTTCGCCGATCGCGTCGAGCGCGACCTCCGCGTCGTGCCGCGCGGGTTCCCTCATCACGACTCGCGCAGCGGTCTCTTGAAGGAGTCCGTCGCCTTGGATGTGAGGGCGCCCGACTCCTACCACCGCGGCACATTGCGGGCACGCGTGAAGCTCTACCCCTCGCCGCTCGATGATCTCGGCGAAGGTCTCGAAGGCATGATCCAGGAGCCGCACGGCTGCTTCGAGCAGACCTCCTCGACGCACTATCCCAACGTCTTGGCCTTGCAGCTCATCGAAGCCACCGGCATCGAGGCGCCCGCCGCGGCGCAGAGAGCACGGGGCACCATCGATCGCGGCATCGAGCGCCTCTTGGGATTCGAGTGCAAGAGTGGCGGCTTCGAGTGGTTCGGCCACGATCCGGGTCACGAGCTCCTGACCGCCTACGGTCTCCTCGAGTTCCGAGACACGCAGCAGGTCGATGGCTACATCCCGGCCGAGATCGTGGAGCGGACGCGCCAATGGCTGCTCGATCACCGAACCGGCAACGGCGACTACCGTGTGCGCCGCGACGGTCTGCACTCCTGGTTCGCCGATCCGAATCTCGTCAACGCCTACCTCACCTACTCTCTGGTGGGCACGGGGGTCGACGCGAAGGCTCTCACCGCCGAGCTCGATCGTCTCGAGCAGCGCCTGCCGGTGACCGAGGACGCCTACGAGATCGGCTGGATCGCTCGCGCGCTCCAGGCCGCCGAGCGCCAGTCCGCTGCCGACGCCCGTCGCCGCTTGAAGAGCGCTCAGCAATCGGATGGCAGCGTGCCCGGTCTCGGCTCGAGCATCGTCGGCTCGAAGGGTGAAGGTCTCATCATCGAGACCACCGCCCTCGCCGCCCTCGCCTGGTCCGACGACGAGGCCTTTGCCGGACCGCGGCGCCAGGCGGTCGAGTACCTCCTGACGAAGCGTCACGGCAACGGGTCGTTCGGATCGACGCAAGCGACCGTGCTCGCTTTGAAGGCGCTGGTGAAGCAGGCCGAGCTCGAGAGGCGCATCACGCAGGAAGGCGACTTCACCGTCTACCTCAATGACCAGCTCGTCGACGGCCGCCACGTCCGAGCGGGTCACCGCGGTGTGATCGAGCTGGACGCCCTCGGCGACCGGCTCGAGCCGGGGATCAATCGCGTCCGCTTGGAGCTCTCAGGCGGCAACGAGCTGCCGTGGTCCTTCGAGCTCAATTACTCATCCGATCAACCGGCTGACGCCGTCGACGTCCCCGTCCGCATCAGCACCGAAGTAGCGGCTGCCGAGGTACGTGAAGGCGAGTCGGTGCCGGTGAAGGTGCGCGTGGAGAACGTCAGTGGTGACGATCTGCCGATGACGATGGCGATCGTCGGGCTGCCCGCCAGCCTGACCGTGTCCCCGAAGATCCTCGACGACCTGCGCGATGCCGGCCGCTTCGACTTCTGGGAGACCTCGGGCCGAGACGTGGTGCTCTACTTCCGAGGGATGAAGAAGGACCAGGTCCGCGAGATCACGCTCGATACCGAAGCCTCCTTCCCCGGCGAGACGACGGGAGCCGCTTCCCGCACCTACCCGTACTACTCGCCCGAGCAAACGTCTTGGGCCGCGCCGCTGCACGTTCGCGTGAACGCGGAGTAGCTTTCAGGCCGGACAGCAGCGCCTCGATGAGTGGACATTCGGAGCGCCGGCTTCAGGCAATCGCCTGGGGCCGGCGGCTCCTAATCCGGCTCGCCCCCAGTCTTCCCGAACACGAAGCGCTGATAGATCCAGGCGACGAGAAGCAGGATCGCGCCCAGACCGAAGAACGACGCGACGCGCCACAGATCTCTCAGATTCGACATGTCGAAGAGGAACGTCTTGAAGATCGCGGCGAGGAGGACGACCAAGGACGCGAAGCGCAACGTCTTTCCTCGCCGCCAGAGCCCCAGCGCCAGGAGCGTCATTCCCAGCACCAGCCATGCGGCCGAGTAAGCGTAGCTCTCCCGGCTCTCGAGCTCGCCCGTCCAAGTGAGGTCCGATCCTTGGAAGGCCTGCCGTACCTCCAAGGTTACCAACACGAAGACCAGCCAGATCGTGCTGATGCTCGACGCCCTTGCCAGCGGCACGAGACCGGCTCTGGCCGACGGGCGCACCAGGAAGCCGAAGAGCAGCGCGGGCAGCCCGTAGAGGATCAGCAATTCGTTGACGATCGGCCACTCCCCGACCGTCTCACCGTTCCCGATCGGAGAATCGAAGAAGACCGACACGATCGGGACCAGCAAGATCGAGAGGGTGACCAGGATCGCCGCGAAGACCCAAGCCAACATTCGTGATTCGGCGGCCTCCATCCTCAGCAGCACCCAGGACACCACCCCGAGGAACATCGCCCACACCGCGCGCTCGATCGGTCCCCACGGCTCTTGCCAGAGGCCTGTGCCATGCCAGGTGAAGCGAAGCGCCATCGTGCCACCGAGGAGTGACGTCAGCACGCCGAGGCCGAGCAGCCAGTCGGTGACGACCGGTAACTTCAAACGACGCGCGTACCCGAAGCTACCGAGGAGCACGGCCGCCGGGACGCCGTACCCCGGCAGCCACCAGCTCCCGAGCCAGGTCTCTGCGAGCGGATAGCCAATGACTTCAGGATGCAGCAGCATGCCCGTTGCCACACCCGCCATGACGACCGCGGCCCAGCGCAGCCAGGTGAGCCCGAAGCGCGACACGATCCACAGCAGCACTGGCACGAAGGTGACCCAGGCGATCGATCGACCGTGACGATCGAAGCCGAACCAGACCGCGAGCGCGAACAAGGCGACCGACCCGATCGACCAAGCGATCGCCGTCGGCCTCGCCAGCTCGATTCCCTTGCGGCAGACGGCCCACGTGGCGAGCGCTGCGCCGAGGCCGCCGCCGGCGGGGACGGCCCACCAGGGACCGGCAAAGTGCTCGGCGGCGAAATGATGGGAAACCACGGCGTGTGCGAAGAGGGATGTCCAGCTCAGCCACGCGAACCCTCGAGCCCGCTCGCTCCGGATGCTCGCCGCGGCGGCACCGACCGAGAACAGCGCGCCGAGCGAGGCGGAGACGATGAGGTACCTCTCACTCACGATCGGCCGATCGAGCCAGCCCCAAGTCGCCAGGAGGACCACGCAGGTCAGAGCTGCCAGCTCAGCCAAGGCTCGGAACCGAATCTGGAATCGCGCCAACACCAGGCTCGCGGCGCCGAGGCTGCCGATCACCAGCCAGTCCTGATTGGAGAACGAGGAGGCCCGGACCAGGACGCCCATCTGGATGAGACCACCCACTGCAGCGATCCACGAGGCCGCCTCGCCGAGACCGGCTCGCCCCTCGGACCGCCGCTCGGTACCGATCAGCGCGCCGAACAAGACGAAGATCGAGCCCGCCAGGTACAGGCCCAGCCACGGGCTTTCGCCGGGGCGATACTCTTGCAGCAGCCAGTAGCCGGGCCAGACGAGCGCCGCGATCGCCGTCGGGAGCAACAGCCAGCTCCAGCCGCGGGATCGCACGAGGAAGACCAGCCCGACCTCGACGGCCAGGAGATACCCGAAGAGCTGCTCGGTCGGCACCGAATGCGCCCCGATCAGAGCGGGCATCGCAAACCCGCCGACCAACCCGAGGATCGCGACGGGGACACCGTTCCGCAGACTGAGCAAGACAGAGCCGGCGGTGATCGCTCCCGTCAGGACGAGACCGAGGCGAGGACCGACGAAGTGGTAGAGGCTGGTGGCCGCGACCAAGGCGGCGAACGACACGCCGACCCCGGAAGCGACGAGGCCTTGCGCGATCTGCGGGCGATGCTTCCGAGCGACCTCACCGGCAGCGATGAGCGCCAGTCCCAGGAGCCCCGCACCGGCCGTTCGGACCTCGGGGCCCAGGAGCCCTTTCTCGGCGAAGTAACGAACGAGGAAGACGCCGCCAAGCACGATCGCCAGCGCACCGACCCAGACGGTCCACTGCGCTCCGAGCCGCTCCTCCCAGCCCACGCCGGCCGGTGCGGCAGGAGGCGGCTCCTCCTCGATTCGAGGCTCGCGGCGCGGCGGCAAGTGGACGGGAGCCGGATCTTCGGAGATCGGTCGCGGCGCTTCCGCTGAGGCAGCCGGCGCGACCTCGTCTTCTTGCGACGAGGCCTCGGTATCGTCCGCGGAGGCCGGCTCAGCAGGAGCACTCGACTCGGGCGAGCGCTTCAGCCGAGCCACCTGACGCTCGAGCTGCTCGATGCGGAACTGGAGCCCGCCGATCCGGCTCGCCTGGACGATGACCCAAATGACGACGCCGATGATCGCAGAGATGATCAGCAGCCCGATCAGTTGAGCCATCGTGACTCCGTGACTTCCCGCAACGAGCTCGAAGGCGCACCTCGCGCCGCGCCGTCATGATGACCGCACCCGAAGCGCGACTCAACGCCCGTCGCCGAATCCCATGCTCACTAGCCGCTCCCAGCCCTCGTAAGTCAGGCATGCCCCCGATACGATGGTCGGCCGGGAGCCCTGGCGTCTCCCGACCGGTTCCGTGAGATCGACAACCCTGGAGGAGACGACCCATGGCAATCCTCGTCTTGCTGCTCGGCCTTGGCGCACCGCTCATCGGCCTCTCGCCCCCCGTCGAGGACGAGATCCCGGTTCTGGTGTTGAAGCGCTCGGACTACTCTCAAACCCTCGAGCGGAACGGAACCTTCATTCCGGCGGTCGCCTCGGAGATCGAGATCGATCCGAAGGCCTACTCCGGAGCTCTCCGCTGGAGAGAGATCTTGCCTCACGGCACCCTGGTGCGGGCGGGAGATCGCGTCGGCCGCTTCGAGATGGAGTCGATCGAAGAGCAGATCGAGGCGGCGAAGCGCGAGGTGGATTCGGCGCGTCGCTCCCTTCAGAACACGAAGATCGAGATCGGTCTCGAGGAAGCCTCCGAGGAGCTGGGGCTCGAGCGCACACGCGCCGAGCGCGACGACGCGGCGCGCAGCCTCGAGGGCTGGCTGAAGCACGAGCTCGACTTCGCTCGGCGCAGCGCCGAGATGAGTCAGCAGAGCTTCGAGGACAATATCCAAGACCAAAAGGACGAGCTGGCCCAGCTCGAGTCCATGTATCGCGAGGACGAGCTCACCGACGCGACCGAGGAGATCGTGCTCCAGCGCTCGCGTCGCTCCCTCGCCCGGTCGCTCGCTCGCTTCGAGCTCTCGAAGGAGCAGCGCGCATACAGCGATCAAGAGATTCCGCATCAGACGGCCGGGCGGCGACGCAACCTGGCGGCTCGCGAGCAGGCGCTCCACGCCGCGGTGAAGAAGGCCGAGATCGCTCGCGAAGGACGCCAGCTCCGGATCGAGGCTGCTGAGCGCGCACTGAAGGAGAAGGAGGAGAAGCTGGCCGAGCTCGAGCACGACCGCGGGCTGCTGGACGTCGTCGCGCCGCGCGACGGGATGCTGCTCCACGGCGGCGTCGAGGACTACCACCCCGGCAAGGTCGCTCCTCGCCATGAGGTCGGCTCGGCCGCGTCTCCGCGCCAGGCGATCCTGACCGTCGCCGATCCCGATCGCTTCGAGGTCGCCTGCGACGTGCCGGAATCGAAGGTCCTGGATCTCCGCTCCGGGCAAGTCGCCACGGTGACCTCGGCGCTCCTGCCCGGGCAGAGCCGCATGGGCAAGCTCCGCCTCGAGCGCTTCCCGTCCCCGCGCTCGGCCAGCGGCGCCGAGAACAGCTACGAGGCCCTTGTGATCCTGACCGAGCCGTTGCCCGGCATCGTCGCGGGCCAGCGCGCCAAGGTCACTCTCGAGACCGAGACCCAAGAGGACGTCTTCGTGCTTCCGCGCTCGGCGATCTTCACCAGCGGCAGCGATGCCTACTGCTGGGTCAGCCAGGACGGCGCGTTCCAGAAGATCCCGGTGACGGTCGGTCGCGGCGATGCACAGCAGGCGATCGTCCGCGGTGAGCTGAAGGCCGGGCAGTCGGTGCTCCTCGGCGAGCCGAATCAATGATCGCCTGGATGCTGGGGAGCGGCTTGCTGGGGCTGGTGCTCCTCGGATCGCCGGCCGTCGACGAGGCGCCCGAGCCCGTCTCGGCGACCGAGCTCGAGTCGGCGGTGCGCGGCGCCGTCCACTGGCTGGTCGAGAATCAACACGATGACGGCGGCTGGGGATCCCACCATTCGCCGCGCCCGATCGAGGTGCTGTGTGACGTGCCCGGCTCCCACAATGCCTTCCGGGTGGCGACGTCGGGGCTGTGCGTCTCGGCGCTGCTCGACAGCCCTCTCGAAGGTGAGGCCGCGAGGAAGGCGGCTAGCCGGGGCGTCGATTACCTGATCGGTGCCCACGACGTGAAGCGCGCGAACAAGCTCGAGCACTACTCGGTGTGGGCGTTCGGCTACGCCTTGCAAGCCTTCGGGGAATGGCTCCAGGCCTATCCCGACGATCCGCGCCGAGCGGAGATCGAAGCGGCCTGCGAGACGCTCGCGGTCAAACTGAAGAAGTACCAGACGCTCGACGGCGGCTGGGGTTACCTGAGCCTGAACGAGGTCGCGACGTATCAGCCCTCCTTCACCTCGATGAGCTTCACGACGGCGACGATCTTGGTCGGAGTCGAGCGTGCCCAGGAGATCGGCATCCGGTTCGACGAAAAGGTGCTCTCGCGCTCCTTGAAGTTCATGAAGGGCTCGGAGACGCCGGAAGGGAACTTTCTCTACGGTGAGTATTTGAAGTACGGACCGCGGACCGGGATCAACCAGGACAAGGGATCGGCTTGCCGCACGCCCGCTTGCCAGTACGCGATCGGGCTCTTCGGCGAGCAGTATTCCGAGGAGGCACGGCGCAAGGCGTTGGATGATCTGCTCGTGAAGCACATCCGCTTCCAGAAGATTGGCGTCCGGCGCCCGATCCCCCACGAAGCTTGGTACAGCATCTCGGGGTACTTCTACCTCTACGGCATGGCCTACGCCGGATACGTCTACAGGGCGATGCCCGAGGCCGACCGGACGCGCTTCGCCAAGCCTCTCTTCGACGCCGTGATGTACTGCCATCAGCCTGACGGCTCATTCTGGGACTACCCGCTCTACAGCTATCACAAGCCGTACGGGACGGCGTATGCGCTCATCGCTTTGAGTCGGATCCAGGCCGAGTCCTGATGAAGGGATGAAGTGTTGATGTTTGGCCCGGCCACTCGAGGTCGGGCCACCCTCATTCACACCCGGCGAAGGTCGGGCCTTCTCTCTCGGAATCTGATGAAGCTGCTGAGCTGGAACGTGAATGGCCTACGGGCCGCCTCGAAGAAGGGACTCCTCGAATGGATGGACGCTTCTGATGCGGATGTCGTCTGCCTGCAGGAGACCAAAGCCCATCCCGATCAGCTTCCGGCCAAGATTCGCGAGCGCCCGGGGTGGGCAACCCACTTCGACGCCGCCAAGCAGAAGGGCTACAGCGGCGTCGGCCTGTATCTGCGGAGCGCTCCGGATCAGATCGAGGCCGGCTTCGGAGTCAAGAAGTACGAAGGCGAAGGCCGCGTGCTGGTCGCCCGCTATCCCGAGCTGACGCTCTTCAACGTCTACTTCCCCAACGGCAAGCGCGATGCGAGTCGGCTCGAGTACAAGCTGAAGTTCTACGATGCGATCCTCAAGCACTGGGAGGCTCGCCGCCGCGCGGGTGAGGAGCTCGTCATCTGCGGCGACTTCAACACCGCGCACCGCGAGATCGACCTCGCCCGCCCGAAGAACAACAAGAAGACCTCCGGCTTCCTCCCTGAGGAGCGCGCCTGGATCGACAAGCTCCTGCGCAAGGGATACGTCGATACGTTTCGACACTTCTCGGACGAGACCGATCGCTACACCTGGTGGGACACCATCACCCGCGCCCGAGAGCGCAACGTCGGCTGGCGCATCGACTACTTCTTCGTGACGAAGGGCCTCCTCCCCAAGGTGAAGCGCGCCTGGATCGAGGACCACGTCCTCGGTTCCGACCACTGCCCCGTCGGACTCGAGCTCGATCTGTGAGAGTACTCAGCGAACGCCGAAGAGCGCGAACGTCGCCCAGTAGAAGGGATGTGGACGTGCCTTTCGCAGGCTTCGCTTCGCCAGCACCAAGCTCGAGAGCACCGTCGAGTCGCTTTCCATCAAACCTTCATACAAGTGTTCCATCAGGTCGGGAGTGGCGAGCGCGTCGGCCACAGGCCAGTAGCTCGCCACCACCCGCGGGCAACCGGCAATCTGGAAGCCCAGGGGAAGGGCGAGCTGTCCCTCGTCGCGAACTCGCTCGCCTCGAGCCGTCTCGCAGGCGCTGAGCATCGTCAGCCGGGACTGGCTCAGTCGACCTCGCCAGTCGCCGAGCAGATCCGACAGCGTCAGCGTCCCGGGCACTTTCGAATCGGGCTCGGACGCGAGCAGCAGCGAAGCCTCGATGGTGTCCCCTCGGCGAGCCACTCGACCGTGCGTGGCCAAGTGCAGGATCTCAGCGCCTTCGGCCGCTTCGAAGAGTCGCGCCCGAGTCGCCTCCGATCCGGTGAGTGACTCGACCACGGCTCGCTCGTCTCGAGAGACCACCTTCTCGATGCGCTCGATCTCGAGGCGCGCCCCAGGAAGTGCGGCCTCGGCGGAGACTGGATCCCCGAGCACGACGAAGCGGCGACGATCGGCCCTCGCCGGCTCGGGCGCCACCATCCGAGGCAAGAAGGACGCCGACGGCAAGTACGCGATCTGCGGTCCCACATCGAGCCAGTAGACCGCATTCGGCCAATCCGACCCCGGCGCCACGATCAGAGCCTCGAAGGGCAAAGACGTCAGTGGACCATGAGGACAGACATAGAGGACATCGACCTCTCGGAGCTGCGCCCAGATCTCTTCCGGCATCAGCGCCCGAAAGAGCTCGAACCCTCGACGGGCCGGTGACTGGGCCGTGCCCTGTCCGACGATCGCATCGCCCCCGCCCCGCGGTGCGATCGCGTCCGGCGGAAGACGCACGAAATCGAGATAGCCTTCGACCAAAGAGGCCCAACGATGCTCAGGAATCCGCCCTCCCTTCATCGAAGGCAGCCAGTGGACGAGCTGCTCCCGACCGATCAGGATCGCCACCGAATCCGCGTTTCCGACCGAGTAGATCAGCATCTTCTCTCGCGGGCCGAGAGCGGCCTGCACCTCTTGGAGGCTCGCCACTTCCGATAGCGGCACGCCTGACGAACGCTCGGCCGGCCCGGTCGACTCAGACCGTCTCGTCGCGTCGAACAACGCGAGGAGCTCGCGGGACCGCCCCGACTCGATCGCCCGAAAGGCGGCTTCCCCGTTCTTCGAACGCGCTTCCACCGAGGCCAAGAGATGATGCGGATCCTGATGCCGCGCTTGCTGGGTCAAGCGCGCTCTTTCGAACGCGTCGAGACCCTCGGCCGTCGCCCGCACGCGCGCCAGCTCGGCGCAGGCTTCCTCCAGGATCGAGCGGGCCTCGTCCAGGCGCCCTTTCAAGACCAGGGTCCATGCCTGGCTGCATCGCCAGGTCAACGTCACCGAGACGTTCGCCGGTCCGACCGAGGAGAGAATCGGGGCGGCCTTCTCGAACAATGCCTCCGCCTAGTCATACCGGCCGATCTTCATCAAGAGCGTAGCCAGGTTCGCCTGGGCGAGCCCAAAGCGAGGATCTCCTTTCAAGCCGGCCTGCTCATAGAGCTCGAGCGCACGCTCGAAGCGGCGCAGGCTCTCTTCGTTGCGGTCCAACGCGCCCAGCGTATTCGCGAGGTTGTTCTCCGAGTGGCCGATCAGGAGGAGATCTCGGGGCTTCAGCGCGAGGCGCAAGCGCAATGCTCGCTCGTGCGCCTCGAGAGCGACCTCGAATCGGTCGTCATATCGAGCGCACTCACCCAGGTCATTCCAGACGTGTGAGCGGAGCACGTCGCGCTCGCGCCCTTCCGCCATGTCGTCCAAGTCATCCAGCGCCCGCTCGAACGAGCGCATCGCCGACTCGAATCGACCCAGAGAGCGCAGGCAACGGCCATGGTTGATTCGAAGTCCGGCGAGCGACTCGGGCGAGCTCAGCTCCGGATGCTCTCGGTACAAAGCGTAGGCCTGGTCGAACTTCTCCGCGGCCTCGGCCCAGCGTCCCAGCTTGCGATAGGTGTTCGCCAGGTTCCCCGTGACCTCGAGATGTCGGATCCACTGCTTCCCCCACAAGACATCGCGCCCGCGATACAGGCGCTCGAGAAGCTGGGCGGCCTCCTCCCAGTGGCCCTGGTGCCAGAGCACGTTGGCCAGTGCGTTCACTCCGGTCAGCGCCTCCTTGGACTCGGCACCCCAGCTCGCCTCGAATCCTGCCGATGCCTCGCGAAGAAGTGCTGCCGCCGGCTCGAGCTGTCCGAGTTGGAGGTGATTCAGGCCGAGTAGGAACCTCGCCCAGGCGAGCGATCGCGTCGCGTCATCCGTCGAGAGCGGCAGCAACCTGTCCACGCGCTCCACGCGCGCGGCGAGGGCTCCCTGTCCGTCGCTTTGGGCGACGCGGCTCCGAGCGATGTGCTCGAAGACGTCCGCAGCCTCGACTGGGTTTCCGGCCTCTTCGAGTAGACGAACCGCTTCGCGCAAGCCCCGCTCCGCTTCGCCCGCCTGCCCTCGACCGAGCCATGCGATCGCGGCGTCTCTCTTTTCTCGAGCCGTTGCCAGCTTGGAGGCCTCTTCGGGTGCCTCTTGCCCCGTCGACTCTTCCTGTGCGCAGGCCGACTCGCACCACAGGCCCCAACCAGAAAGGAACAGCCAGATTAGACAGCAAGCACTCCGAGACATCTTTCTCCTCCTTCACGCTCGAACGAGCCGCCTACTCCAGCAGCACCCTGCAGACTTTCTGCAAGTGCTTGTATCGTGCCCTTTGCTCCGCCTCGAGCGACTCCGAGATCGCATCCAGCTCAGCCTCGGCGTCGGCCGCGAGCCGAAGCGTCAAGTAGGCGGCCGCTCGGGCGAGGCGGCCGTTCGAAGTGCTTGGATCGAAGCCAGCGAGACGGGATTCGATGCGCTCTTTCGAGACCACTTCGAAGTCGCGGGTGGCCTCTCGCGGGCCCGAGACCTCGTTGACCCAAAGTCGATAGAGAGCTCCCTCCTCGAGACGAACATCGGGTGGCAGGGACCAGGTGACCCTCGTGCCGGTCCCGGCCGAGTGCCGGAGGTCAGCACGAGCGATCTCCGACGCATCGGGCGTGACCCGTAGGAGACGCGCTCGGTACGTGTGGGATCCGATCCTCGGCTCCGGACCTTCGAGTGAGAATGTTCGAGTCGCCTCCCGCACCGCCGCCCCGAGCTTCACGATCCTCAGGTCGGAATCGCCCGAGTCTCGATACTGGAGCCGCAGTGTCTCGAGGTACTCCTCAGCCAACTTCCCGTCGGTCGGAGCGTCAGCGAGAGCGCGCAGAAAGGTCCTGGCCCGCTCGTCTCCTGCCCGTTCACTCAGTCGCTCGAAGACGTGCGACCACTCCGAGTCGGCGGGTGTCTCGCCGCGCTCCAACTTGGCCCGAACGGTCTGGAAAGTCCCTATGTCGGCAGAGAGATCGTCGACCGCACTCTTGCGCTGTTGACGGCTCCAGGTGCCCCACAGCGACGCAGACACCGCGAGGACCACGAGGGCCGCGACGCGCGGATGGCGCCTCGCGCGGCGCCAGACTCGGGTGAGAGGACCGAGGTGCCGTGCTTCCACCGGGTGCCCTGCCCGGAGCCGACCGAGCTCGTCGGCGAGCTGCGCCGCACTTGCGTAACGCTCACGGCGGTCCTTCTCGAGAGCCCGGCGGAGGACGGCGACCAAGTCGCGGGACAAGGTGGGCAGGCGGCTCCAATCGGGCTCGATGTCGGGTGAGGAGATCTTCAGCATCAGCTCGGCTTCGCTGTCAGCATGGAAGGGACGCTGGCCGCAGCAGGCTTCGAAGATCAAGACCCCGAGTGACCAGACATCGCTGCGGCCGTCGAGATCGCGAGCTCCGCGAAGGTGCTCGGGAGACATGTAGGCTGCCGTGCCGACCGCACGGTCCGGCTCCGTCAGACCCTGCGATCGATCCGGATCGACCGCGATCCCGAAGTCGATGAGGACCACCTGACCCGAAGGCGTGAGGATGACGTTGGTCGGCTTGACGTCGCGGTGCACGATCCCGACCCGATGCACCTCGGCGAGGGCGCGGGCAATGGCCTCTCCGTACTCGAGGATCTTGGCGAGGCGCGCGTCATCCTGCCGCGAGGAGGTCTGGGAGAGCCAATCTCCCAGCGTCACCCCGGGCACGAATTGCATGACGAGGAAAGGAGCAGAATCCGGGCTCGCATCGAGGCGACCGAGCTCGTGGACGGTAGCCACCCCTGGGTGATCGATGCGTGCCAGGAGCCTCGCCTCTTGGGCCATCCGCTCGATCGCGGCGGCCGAGCCCGACATCTCACGCAGGATCTTCAGCGCGACCAGGCGTCTGGGCTCCGCCTGGATGGCGAGGAGCACGCGGCCCATTCCCCCCGTGCCGAGCTGGCCGCAAATCCGGTACTCCCCGATCTTCTCGGGCAGGTCCTCTGGTCGAGGTCCCAAAGCAGCCGAGTCATGTGACAGCCCGGCCGACTCCAGCAGCTCGAGGTCGTCAGCGCGCTGCAACTCGGTGGCATCCGGTTCTTCGCGAAACAGCTCGAAGAATCGGGATACCTGGGAATCGCCGAACGCCGCTGCGATGTCCGATCGTCTGTTCATGACGGGGCCTGATCAGAGTGGACTTCCATCGAAGAGTCCAGTCTGTCAGATCCCGGGTGCATTGCAATTGCAATGCACGGGTCCAAGCCTGAAAGGCTTCCAGTCGTTCCCGAGCTCTGCCACGGAGCTCCGGAGTTGAGGTCTGGGTCCTCTCCGAGACGTTCGGCTGGAGGACACCGAGACCTTCTGAAGCCAGTGCTCCGAACGATCGCTGACCGAGCTCGACGTCAGTCGGGCTGAATGCTCGCCGTGATGACGTTCGTCTTGACGAATCGGCCTTGCTGCTTGCGGAATACGAGGGCCTGGGATGACACCGAGCCCAGCGGCGCATCGGCCGGGACGAAGGACGTCAAGAGGGCCGTTCCTGATCCGTTCGCGATCGTGCTGCCGGCCAGCCACACGTCACCGACCAGGTCGAGGGTCAGGCCCTGACCGCCGGGCACGCGCTCTCCCGGTCCGAACCCCTGGAAGCTCGCCAGGAAGAACACGAAGTCGCCCGGCTCGAGACGGGAGATGACGACGGTCGCCGTAGAGCCGCGTCGCAGCGGCTGCTGCATCAGGCTCCACTCGCCGCCGCGCTCGAAGGCGCCGACGTCGATGCCGCCTTCCAGGGAGCGGCCGCTCGAGCGGCTCTCGTGCCGGTACTGAGCTTCGGGCAGGAGGCTCAGGCCGTCGAAGGTGCCGGGATCGACGCCGGCATCGATCGCCGGAGAGTCGGCCCGGAGGCGGAAGTCGAAGTGCTCGCGATCGACGAAGGAGGCGTCCTCGAGCTGCAGGTTGCCGGCCATGTCGCCTTCGCCCGTCATCATGCGACCCGCGCCGATGAAGAGGTTGTTGGCGACCAGCGCGAAGTCCATGTCGCGGCCGGATTGGACGAAGGTGCCCGCCTGGCGGTCATTGACGAACGTGTTGTTCACGACGCAGAGGACGTTTCGCTCGTAGAGCTGTCCCTCACCGCCAAAGCTGATGATATTGACGTTCAGAGTCTCTCTGCCTTGATGGAAGACGTTGCCGAGGGCAATGATCTCGCCGCCATTGGGGAACTCCGCTTGGATGCTGCCGTTCCCGTCGGTCTCGTCCATGATGCGATTGTGGAGGAGGACATTCTTGCGCGCGCGGCTCTTGAGGTTGTGGCCGACGCGGGCGTGATGAATGTAGGACGAGCGGACGGTCAGGCTCCGGACGTGACCCACGTAGAGGTTGTGCGAGTAGCCATCGCCATGTCCGTTGTGATCGAACTCGCACTCCTCGATGAGGATGTCGCTCGACTCGTTCGGGCTGGTCAGGATCCCGTTCTCGTTGTCTCGGAAGACGCAGCGCCGGATGGTGACGTGCGTGCCTTCCTGGCGGATGCCGGCACCGTTCTTGTCCGGGACTCGGGCGCCCGTGAACTCGATCGACTCGATCGTGATGCGGTTACCCTGCACCACCCAGATGGCCTTGCCCTGAGCGCTCTGGCCGCCTGCTTCGAGTCGGGCCAGACCGCCGACACCGCGGATCGTGAGATCGTCGGCGCGCCAGACGGCGACGTCGCCAACGTAGACGCCGGCATCGATGAGCACGACGTCACCCGGCTTCGCCTGCGCTGCGGCTTGGCTAGGGACGGTCAACGTGCGGCCCGGCCCGACGCGAAGGACATCCGCCGTCGCGGGTGCCGCCATCCAGAAGGCCAAAGCCAGTGCACCGGCCCATCTCATGTGAAGAGCGCTCATGACGATCGTCCTCTCACCTCGGCACGGTCGCCGAAGGTTGGTCTGCGGGTTGTCTTGGGGTTTCGTCTATTTCGGGCCCGGCGGCGTTCCACCACCGGACAGGCAGCTCTCCTCTTCGGCCGCCGCCTCGGCAGAGCTGAAGGAGACTCGGCCAGAGGTCACTTGGGTGGCGCCCGAGGCGACTCGGTTCTCACTTTGGGAGATCGATCTCGCGGAACTCACGCCCGGTCGAGGCGGACAGATTCAGCTTTACGCTGCCGAGTGGCTCCGGCGAAGGGTCGGAGCCCGCGATGTTCAGGACTCCGTCCGCGACCGACAAACACTCGAGGGTCCCGCGCCCTGCCTCATCGGTCACGGTCCAGGAATACGGGAAGCCGCCCGAGGTCTTCCCCGCGACGAACTCGACGTACCGGCCACCGAGTGGTTCACCGTCTTGGAGGATCAAGACATCCAGCAAGAGGGGTGCGGCCTCGATCTCCAGCGAGACCTCCTGAAGCTCCTCATTCGAGATCGTGATGTCCCGGCTCGCGAAGACGCGTTTCAACAGCATCTTCGTCGACGCCCGCGATGGATAGTCCTCCAACGCCGTCGCCTCGAGGGTCCCGTCGCCCGGCCAGACCTCCTCGAAGGTGAAGCGACCCGTCTCGTCCAGGGCGGCTGTCCAGGTTTGCCCACTCAATTCGAGGCGAACGTCCGTCGCGCCAGTCGGTGAGCCGTCGGCGTGACAGACGCGACCTTTCAGCGTGACCTGATGCCGCCGCTCGACGAACGGATCGATCTCCGTGGTGTTACCGCTGAGGACGGAGACCAACCCAACGTCCGAGACGAGCCGAAACGTCCGGCCGCCGATCCGGAACGCGTATCGGCTTTCCGGCAAAGGACCGACTCGGAAGGCTCCGTGCTCGTCACTCATCGCCGAAAGGCGAGTCCGTCGATCGAATCCCTCGAAGATCTCCGGATCCACCGCCACAGAGCAGCGCTCTTCGAGGGGCTGCCCCTCCCCTAGCCGGAGGGTGCCCGCGATGAAGCCACCTTCATTCAGCCGGATCACGACGTCTTGGCGGTCCTCGCCTTCGGCCAAGGTCAGCTCGAGGTCGGCCGGCAAATGAGACTCGGAGCCGACAACGAGCAGGACCACGCCGGGGGGAATGCCCGAGAGCTCGAACGAGCCGTCGGCTCGAATCCGTTGAAGAAGGCTGCTCGCGATGTTCTCGGGCATCGGACCTCGCCTCGATCTGGCATCGACCCGGGCGCCCTTCACGGGCCTCTCGCCAGCGCCGACGATTCGGCCGGAGATCGACGCGGCGCGGGACAAGCGAATCGGCGGTGCATCGATCCCGGCAGTCACCGTCACGGCAGCCGGGACGTACCCCGGCTTGGCGACGACGAGCTCGTAGTCTTCTCCGTCGACCGCCGGCACGACGAACATCCCCTGCTCATCGGCAAGAGCTGTCTCCCCGGCGGAGGCAGAGCGAGGATTGCGGAGCCAGGAGGAGCGGACCGTCGCTCCGGGAACCGGAGCGGATCGAGAGTCCACGACCTGGCCCTGGATCTCGCCAGGCGGTAGCTCGGAGATCTCGACGACCTTGGTCACGCCCGGCCGGATTTCCACGGTCATCTCCCCGAACTGGTCGGGCTCGCTCAGGAGCTCGAGCAGGTACGACCCGGCAGGCAGTCCGTCGATACGAAAGCGTCCGTCCTCGACGGGATGGTACAGCGCCTCGCCTCCGTTCCAGATCGCGGCGTCCGATTGGTAATAGAGGCGGACGTTTGCCGCACGGGCGTAGGACGCGCCGAATCGGTCGCGCACGACCCCCTCGAGAGCCCCGGCGGGTCCGAGCTCGAGATGGGCCCTGCTGACGATGCCCGGAGCCACTTCGACCTCCACCGAAGCGCTGGGGCTGCATGCACTCGACAGGGCCCGAAGCTCCCAGACACCGGCGCTCAGCGCAGGAACCGTGAAGTGGCCGTCGATCAGCGGGACGCTGACGACCTCTCTTTCTGACTCGTCTGCCGGATCCCGCGGCTCCCGCAGGCGGCATCGCACGATGGCTGCCAGGTCCGCATCCACCTCAGCCTCCGGCAACGCGACCTCGCCTTCGATCGCCCCGCCACGCCGGAGGAAGAGGACCCCGAGCTCGCCATCGGGCGGAATCGATCGCCTGAGCTCGGCCGCATAGAAGAGATGGTCCACTCGAAGCGTTCGGTCCCACGATGTACCTCGCTCCAGCTCGAACGAGCCATCCCGAGCGCTTTCGCAGACCGACTCACCGAGCGTCAGGAAGGCTCCCGCGATTCCAGTCGACGTCTCGGCGTCGAAGATCCAGCCGAAGACGGAAGCGCGGTCCGGTCGGGAAGTCTCCACCGGAACCTCCGAGGAACCGCGGGCTTCCGCCGTCCGCACCTGGCGGCGCTCCGGTGACCGTTTTGACTCCGATGTCTGCTCGACCTGGTTCGGTGATCGCGGGCCGACGTCATCCCGGGATGAAGTTTGAAAGCCGATCCACGCTGCGACGAGGATCAGCCCCAGAATAAGAACGAAGAGTGAGGCTCGGATCATCGCAATCTCATCAGAGAGGAAGTACCTTTCGATCGACCCAGGTCAAAAGAGGCTGCCCAGCCGGACGGCGGCTTCATCGCTGGCAAGCACCTTTTGCTGTATGCGGTTCTCCGGATCCAGGACGCATCGCCAGGCGATTTCGGGCGACATTTCACCCACCGTAGTACGACGGTGGATAGAGGGTCCCCAATCGGCCAGGGCTTCGAGCGACGAGAACAGCGTGTTGCCGGAACGAAAGAACAAGCTGGGGCGCCCCCTCGGCTGCTTGGACGTTCTCGGGAATGCGACCTCGTACTCGGGCGGGCGAATGATCCAGACACGACCCGCCTGAACGAGTGGCGCCATGTGCTCGAAGAGGCTCAACAAGAGCAGGCTACGGATCAGAAGCCCGTACCGATCCACACCGGTCAAGATGAACAGCTTCGAGTAGCGCAGCTTCTCGACATCGCAGTCGGGACCCGAGCCGCAACCGAGCACGGCGGACAAGGGGACATTCCTCTCCTCGCCGGGATCCATGGTGAGCATGCAGAAGAGATCCCGAAAGGCGAAGACTGCTTGGCTCGCCTTGTCGCGCCCCATCTTGACATTGCCACCGGCCGAAGGGTTGTCGACGATGATGAGCTCCCTGTCGGCGAGATCCTCGTGGGTGCAGTCCACCAAGTCGCCCTGGGCTTCTTCCAAGAGCCAGCGAAGCGACGAACGGCCGGTTTCACTCATCAGAGATCCTCTGCTCGATTAGCGTCCCATGGAGACTCATCGCTAACCCTCGATCTTTCACGGATCGCGTCGACTGTCCAGATCACGCTGCGGCGGAAGCAGGTCGGCCCTTCGGGCCTGGGCTGGGTGCCTGCTCCATTCGATCCCCTGCAAGGTCACGTTGACGTCGGGCGGGCGAGAGACGTACCATCCTCGGTCGGAATCCCTCGCTGCCTCCTTCGAACCGGAGATCTCTTGTGACGTCGTCTGAAGCGTCTGCGTCTCGACCGAAGCCACCGCCAGAAGACGTCCGGCTAGTCGAGCGGCTGCGGGAGGGTGACGAGCTCGCCTTCGAGGAGCTCGTTCGCAGCTTCACACCGCGCCTGCTCGCGACCGCCCGTCGCTTTCTTCGCAATGAAGAGGATGCACGCGACGCGGTCCAGGAGGCGTTCCTCTCTGCGTTCAAGAACCTCGGTCGCTTCGAGGGGCACTCGCGCATCTCGACCTGGCTGCATCGGATCCTGATCAACGCGGCGCTCATGAAGCTCCGAAGCCGGAAGCGCAGGCCGGAGATCTCCATCGAGACGCTCCTCCCGAAGTTCCTCGACGACGGGCACAACGTCGATCCTCCCGGCAAGTGGAGTGAATCGGCCGGGGCCCTCGCCCAACAGCGCGAGATCCAGAAAGTCGTCCGGGACCGCATCGAAGAGCTTCCCGAGAATTACCGAACCGTATTGCTGCTTCGGGACATCGCAGGCCACGATACTGCCGAGGCGGCCGAGATCCTCGACGTGACTCCGAATGCGGTGAAGATTCGTCTCCACCGAGCCCGCCAGGCCCTCAAGACCCTCCTGGATCCGAACTTCCTGGAATCTTCGCGATGATGACGTGCCGTGAGTTCTTCGAGTTCATCTCTGCCTACGTCGACGGTGAGCTCCCCGATGACGTGGGCGACAAGTTCGAGGAGCACATCCGAGCCTGCCCGCCTTGTGTCGATTATGTCGCGAGCTTCCAGCAAACGATCGAGATCAGCAAGATCTGCTGCGACAGCACCGTCGAAGCCGAGACGCCCCCCGATGAAGTACCCGAAGAGCTGATCCAGGCGATCCTCCGAGCGAAGAAGCAGAGCCGAGGCGAGTGAGGGTCTCCCTCTCGCATCACTCCGGTTCGTATCCCACTCTCGTATCCCCCGGCTTCAGCCGGGTTGGGTCCCCGGCTTCAGCCGGGTCCGCTCTAGGCGAGCTGAAGCCCGGTCTGTGGAGGCAGCATGAATGAACATCAGATCCGAGAGGCTTGCTCGCGGCATTCCGGACTAGCAGTCCTTTCGGACGCAACGCTCGCCCTAGCACTCGATCGAGTCGCTGACCGATTCGTGAACGAGCGCGATCGGGTGCGGTGGTGGACATCACTCAAAGGCGACATCGAAGTCGACAGCTACGGAACGGCAGACGGTCTGACTCTCCTGCGAGAACGGCTCAGAGGTGTGTCGTCCGAGCTCACGCTCGTGATCACAGACGATGACCCGCCTCCGTGGCTCGGAATACGAGGTGAGCTCCCCGAGCTGCTCTCCCTCTTGGCGGACCTCCCCTGTTGCGAGTTCTTCGTGTTCGACGACCGGCAGGAATGGCTGCTCTTCGACACGCACCACAACGAGTTGATCGTGGCGCGGAAGCACGAGTGAGAACAATGCGAGCTCGAAGCTCGCGCTCCATGTGGGCGCTCCGCCCTCACCCCAACACACCCAGCGGGAGGCCGATGGCTTCGGCGATCTCTGGCCAGGCGGATTCGAGGATCGTGAAGCGCACTTCGAGAACGCGCGGATGCTCTCGCCAGGTATCGCTCAATGCCCCGAACAACCGCGGCGCCAGTATCGCGACTCGGCCCTTCGTCTGCAGATACGTCTCCAGGAAGGGCTCGGTCTCTCGGACCGTCTTGGTCCTCAGCGACACGCCAAGCCTGAGGGCCGCGACGTCGCGGCGAATGTTCTTCGCCTCGGTCGCGTCCCATTCCAGAACGACCGCTTCCTTCGTACTGCGAGGCAGCTCCAGGTCCGGTGAGGCGGCGATCGGCACCGCATGGATGGCGATGTTCGAACCCTCGAGTGCCGCCGCCAGCTCGCCGATGTGAAACGTGCTCACCAAGAGCGTGCGCACCCCAGCGGGTACCCGGCTCGCACGATCCAGGTCTCCCGTGACGAGTGGCAAGCAGCCGACACCTAGCCGAGTCTCGACTTCCCGCGCATGGCCGGCGGCCTGAGTTCGACTGCACTCGGCGAAGGCGACCGACTTCTCCCGGCGTGCGAGCTCGGCGAAGTATCGAAAGACGCCGGCCGGCGCGAGGCCGGTCTCCTGGACGATCTCCTCGGAGAGCTTCGCGTAGAGCGAATCGAGCTCGTGTCGGTGCCGGGCGAGGCGCTCCAAGGTCGGACCGGTCCGGACGAAGTACCCCGAGCGAGAGCGACTGACCACGAGACCGCGCGCCTGGAGGTGAGCATAGGCTTTCATCACGGTGCGCCGGTCCACGCCCCACCGACGCTCGGCCACCCGAACGGTCGGGAGCCTCTCGCCGGGCTCCCACTTACCGGTGGCAATTTGGTAGACGCAGTCGGAGACGACCGCGTCGGCCTTACCGTCGATGCGTGGGGCGGGATCCATGGCGGCGGCTCACTCCATTTCGGTCAGTGCGTCGGCTCCACGCCAGGTGGAATCGACAGAATACCCGAATCGCACGATGGAGTGCCCAGGTCGAGCGAGCTCGCGACCGGCCCCCTGCTCGGTGCTTCTCCGCTCCTTAGGCAGCACCATCGAGCGAACGCCGGGTGGCTCCGTGGGCTCTCTCCGTTTCGGTCGCGCGGGCTCTGGTTGCAGAGACCTCCCTCACCGCTTGCGGCTCCATTGCTCGATCTGGTCGAACACCGAGTCACGGATCCACCCGGTCGAAGGATCCTCCAGCGCATGACCGCTTCCTGGAAACACCTCGATGCGATGGTCCAGCTCCTTGAGCGCTTTGCGCAAGGCCTCGACGGTTCGTGCGATCGGCACCTGAGTGTCGTCTTCGCCAAAGAGGAACAGGGCGGGCGATTGGACAGCCTTCCACCGCTCGAGCGCTTCGTTCGCTCCGGCGAGCGCGGCTCCGGAGCGCCAACGCCAATGGTCGGATTGCTTCGGGTAACCCTCCGCCACGCCGCGCCCGGCCCAAGATCCGTGGAGCGCCGAATCGAGCGCCTCTCGATACTTCGACCACGCCTCGTCGGTGCGATGCTCCCCGTACTGCATCGCCAGCTCTTGGAGATGCATCAGCTCGGCGAGCTGCACCGAGTCCAGCCTCGCGCTCCGTCCCATCTGCTCCATCTCCCAGGCGAGGTTCTCTCGCCAGGAGAGGGCCCCACCGGACAAGCTGACGACGAACGCGAGCTCGGAGTCGCCGGCAGCGGCCGTCGGCAGGATCCAGCCGCCTTGCGAGAAGCCGATCAGTCCGAGACGCTTCGCCCCCTGCCCCCGAAGGTACGTCAATCCAGCGCGCGCATCGCTCGCCAGGTCGTCGATCGAAGCCGATCGCCAATCACCTCCTGACATGCCGCAGCCGCGCTTGTCGGGCAGGAGCATCGCGATGCCGCGGCGCGCCAGATGGTCGGCCATGTAGAAGCTGTAGAAGTGCTCACGCGTGCAGTTCGGTCCCGAGCCGTGGATCCACACCGCCGACGCCTTCGTCGAGCGCGGCTTCAGCCACAGCCCGACCATCTGGAGATCCCCGCTCGGATACGTGACCACCTCGGCTTCAAAGGGTCCATCGATCCGATTCCAGCGCTCGGTCTCCTGCCCGGTCCGGACCTCGATGGCGATCGCTTGCCCTTCGGGCCCGCGCACGACGTTCATCTCCTGATCGCGTCGACCCGACTCGTCCGATCGAAAGTAGCGATCTGGAGCGAGCGGCAGGCGCTCGCCGCGCGCGAACGAGCCCGCATCGACGCTGATCCAGCTCAGCCCGCCGTGAGCCCGCGGCATGACGAACCGCTCCTCGCCAGCCGGCGTCTCGAACCAGCCGGTCGGCGGCGGCGGCCACTCCGCTTCGGGCTCGACATATCGCGCGAGCGCGAACGGATGCTCACCGCTCGGTCCGCGCACGGTTCCTTGGATCCGGTCACCCGAGCAAGTGCCCTCGAACGCGATGGTACCGTGCTGGAGAGACTCGATCCGAAAGTGCAGCGAATCGCCCTCCACACCGATCGAAGCCGGATACCGCAGGTCCTGCTCGAGGATGTGCACCTCGGCCGCGAGCAGCTCGGGACGCCGCTCCACGTGCACCTGCAGCGTCCAGGTACCTCGAGTGATCGTCGCTTCGCCGAACCAGTGTCCGGTCGGGTCCACCGAAGCCGAGGCCAGAGAGATGAGGAGCCCAAAGGAAAAGGCGGTGATCATGAGAACCTCTCGATGAGAGCCTTGGGATCGTCGGAGGCGGGTGCCCGCCTCTCCGCCCTTCTTGCGTTGCTACATCATAGCCATCACCTTGGTGGATTCAATACACCAGGCATCTCGAACCAAAGGAGGCGACCCGAGGCAGTCGGGGGTGCCTCGGGTCGCTCGAGTAGGAGGTCTCGGGGATCAGCAGAAGGGGTAAGCTCGTCTCAGCTCTCGACCGTGTTGCAGTCTGCGTTGCTGAGCGTGATGGTCAGCCCGCCATTGCTCTCGACGAGCGCCTGTCCGTAGACGGTGCGACCGACGAGGGCCGGGTTGTTGGGGATGGGGATCTGGATCTGCAACAGGCCGTTGCCCGGGATGACGCCACTGGCGATGGGCGTGTTGATCGAGTTCAGGAGGAAGGTTCCCCAGCTGTTGGACGGACCGAAACCCGGACCGCTAGCCGGGAAGATCCAGGCGCGGTCGCCCGGCGTCCCGGCGACTTCGAGCTGGAACTCGCGTCCGATCTTGCCGTTGCCACCGATCTCGAAGATCCGCGGGATCACCTGGATGGCCGACACGTTGATGATCGGCGCTTGCGGCGTACCGACGTTCGTGCCGACGATCTCGGTCTGCTGACCGACGAAGTTGTTGAGGTTGAAGGCGTTGCTTTGCAGCATGACGTTGGTGCAATCGATGACGAACTGGTTCGTGCCCGAGACGTCCTCGACCTTCCCGCGGAGGAGGATGTCCTGCGCGCTGACCGCCGTCGAGAGAGCCACGATCGCCACGAACACGAGAGCCCAGTTTCCGAGTCGCTTCATTGTTTCCGTTCCTTCTCGTTGTGTTTGGTGCCCTTGGAACTCCCTCGGGCTCGTCGCACGAGAAGGCAGGATCGCAACGAGCGTGCCTTCTCCTGAAAAGGGGCTCGCTGCAGGTAGCGAATCGCTGAACAGGGCCATCTAGAGCGCTCATTCGCTCGTCTAAAAATCGGCGTAGCCAACCTCGTCCACCGATCTCGACACCGTCCGCCCATTCAGAATCCGGATTCGATGTCTGGAAGATGGATGAAGCGTGAACAGCCTTCCGGCTTCAGCAGTCATTCGCCAGGAACGGTGGCATCTCGAGGCTCGTTGACCGATCGTGACGACCAATGGACTCTCTCGATGGGCACCGTCTTGTCCCAGGGCCGAGGGGTCCCTAGGCTTCACGAGCTCGCGCGGCTTCGGTCGCGCTCGACCCCGTCGCGTGAAGCTCAGCTCCGCGCGGCTCAGCCACCCAGGAGTTTCCCTCACCATGCATCTCCTCCGCCTCGCCGCTTTGCTCTCGATCGTCGGCCTCGTCTCCTGCGCCACCGATTCTCCACATCGCCGCGCCCAGAGCTTTGGAGAGCACGGGCCGTACTGCGCCGACATCGAGGCGGCCTTTCGCATCGACTTCTCCACCGACCGTGCCGCTCGCCTGAAGCGCATCGCCTCCGTCGTCGACCTGAGCTCTCACGAGCAGGTCTTCCTGATCGAGGCGGCGCTCGTGGGAGGGTTCAGCTCCGATCAAGCGGACGTCTTGAGCGCTTTGGCCAGCAATCCAGGGCTCACGGGCGAAGCACGCAGCTACCTCGGCAGCAACATCGAGCGCATCGACTTCTCCACCGAGCGCCAGCGCGTCGTCGACGCGATGATCGAGAACGACGCCGGCCGCTGATGCAGCGCCTGCTCGATCGTCGCGACTGCGGGCTCCTCCTCGCCGGCTCCCTCGCCGCGCTCGCCCTGCGAGGGAAACAGGACTCGTCCAAGGGATTTCGCCTGCGCTACGTGCTCGCCTCCTGCATGTACGGGAAGGCTCCTCTCGAGGAGATCTTGCCCGAGGTCAAGAAGACCGGCGCCGAGTCGATCGACGTCTGGCCGGCGATTCATGCGAATCAGCGCGAACAGATCGAGGCGATGGGTCACGAGCGATTCCTGGAGAGGCTCGATGAAGCCGGGACCCGGCTAGGCATCCTGACTCGCTTCGACCTCGGCCCCTTCGGCTTGGGTGAGGAGATCCTCGTGGCGAAGAAGCTGGGCGCGAAGACGATCGTCACCGGCAGCGCGGGACCCAAAGACCTCGCGGGATCCGAGAGCCGGACGGCGGTGAAGACCTTCCTCGAGAAGCTCAAGCCGCAGGTGGCGCAAGCCGAGGACGCCGGCGTGACGATCGCGATCGAGAACCATGCCCGGGCCCTCCTCTCGACGCCGGACTCCCTGCGTCACTTCGCCGAGCTGGCCCACTCGCCGAATCTGGGAATCGCCTTCGCGCCCTACCACCTGCCGCAGGACGCCAAGCTCCTCGGCGCGCTGCTCGAAGAGGTCGGTGCCAAGGTCGTCCACTATTACGCCTGGCAGAGCTTCGCCCACGATCCTGGTGATCCGACGAAGAACGAGCGCGACCAGCTCCCCGGCCGCGGCCCCCTCGACTTCTGCCCGATGCTCGAGGCCCTGAAGAAGATCGACTATCGAGGCACGACGTCGGTCTTCATGCACCCCACGCCGCGCGGCATCCCGATCGCCGAGACGACCGAAGAGGTGACCCGGCTGGTGAATGACGCACGGCGGTATCTCGATGAGCGCATCTGAGGAGAGTCGCCGAACGGGGCGTCCACTCAGAGAAAGCCTCCGAACGAGAAGGCAGAGCCGCCGGATCCGAACTCGAGCTGGAAGGCGTCGTAGGCCACCTCGGCGAAGCGCGCGCGCAGCGAGTCGACGCTCGAATAGGTCGAGTAGACCGATTTGACCTTGGTCGAGTCCAAGTGCGCTTGCCGGACCTCGGAGAAGCTCGAGAAGGAGTAGTGATCCCAGAGCCTGTCCGTGCCGGCATAGATGAACAGGAAGGCCTCGGCGGTCCTCACGAAGAGGTTGAGCAGGCTTTCGAGCTTGCCGACGTTCGGCGCCTTCGCGTCGATGCCGCTCAAGATCAGCTCGGCAAAATTCAGGTAGTTCGCGCTGTTCGGGACTCCCCAGGGTGTGCTGTGCGTCTTCTGTCCTGCCTTGCCCAGCCAGAGCCGGCCCGAGGCGAAGCGCTCGAACGCATCCTCGACGAAGTCTTGGCTCCAGCCGCCCTGTCCGTCGGGGAAGTGCTTGGCGAGGAGCTGATCGATGAGATCGATCGCGGCCTTCATCTCGGTCAGCTTGAAGCCGGGAGGCTCGGGAGCACTGAGCACTCCCCCGGCCTTGTGCTCCGCGGCTCGGGCCATGGTACGGTTCGTCAGGAGCTCGGAGAGCTCGAGAAACGCCTGCGCGTGCTGCGACGGGAGATTGGGCTCGGTGCTGCTCGCGTCGAGATCGAGGAAGAACGCATGAGCCGCACAATTCGCCCGGCTCTTCTGGCAGAGCAGCTTGACGAGCTCGGCTCGCTCCGAGAGGACTTCGGCGACCTTCGGTTGATCGGCGAAAGGTGCCTCCCGCACATCCTCCGAGTCCAGGATGAAGGCGCCCTGCTTCCACTCCGCTTCGAGGGAGGGGTCGATGACGAAGCGCGAGCTGGCCATGACCGGTGGCTCCCCGACGTAGCCGATCCGCAGTTGGACTCGGGAGCCCTGAGGGATCGGTCGAAGCCAACGCACTTCGAGGAATTGGTCGGCGACCACGCGAACCTGCTCGCCACCCCCGCCGGTCCCTTGCGGCGTCCTCACGCGGATCTGCACATCGTCCTCATGGATGCGAGTCCGCGTCGACCAAAAGATCACGTGAAGGGCGATCGCGGACGAAGAGTCATTGCGGAACTGGAGGTCTCGATACTTCGTGACCGCGTACTCTCGAAGCCGAATCCCGAGGAAGTATTGGATCTTCTGTCCACCGAAGACGGGCTCGTAGGGTACCGGAGCCAGATTGGGAACTCGGGCTCGGCCCGGGACGCTCGGAACCTCTTGGAAGAGCTGCCACACGACTCCGGGTTGGAGCTTGTTCCAGACTGGACCATTCGGACTGGAGAGCGTCGGATCGGGATCGAGCACATAGCTGCCCTTGTACTCTTCTTCGACCTTGCCGAAGACCTCGATCATCTTCTGGATCAGGACGGCGTTCTGATCGGCGATCGTCCCGCCCGGGAGCTTCTCGACCTGGTCGCCGACGGAATGGTGATAGAGGCGTGCGTACAGGAGCGGCACCGGACCCGCATTGACCGCGTTGCTCATCGGGTACTCGGATCGAACGTGAAGCGTCACGAGGTAGTCGACCATCGTCATCTTCTTCCCCCTTCACTGATTCAGGGTGTATCGCTTCGAGCGCAGCGGAAACCTCGGCTGTGCACCGAGTAGACCCGCTCGGGCCCGAACTCTTCATGGGTATCCAGGCCATATGGCTTCGAGGAGGCCCACCAGGCTCCTCCCATCACGAATCGACGCGCCGAGCGGCTGTGATAGGCTTCGCCGATCCGCTCGGCGACGAGACTCTCCGTCCACTCCGCCACGTTGCCGAGCATGTGGTAGAGCCCGTCTCGGCTGTCTCGGCCGCGTGCGCTGTCGACGGGGTCGACATTCGCCAAGTAGACGCGCAGGCTCTCTTCGATCCCGTCGGGATCGCCGGCTTCCCCGAGCGTGTTGCCCGCGTACTCGCTCGGCATCAAGGGTGAGCTCGTCTCCGACCACGGCGAGAGACTTCCCCTCGGGCCGCGCGCCGCGAGCTCCCACTCCGGGTGGCTGACGAGTCGCTTGCCCGCCCACTCGGCATAGGCGCGCGCATCCTCCCAGCTCACGAACACGACCGGCAGCCGATCATGGCGCTCGTCACGAGGGATATCATCCCAGCCATACGGCACCTCGCGGCCCGTGGCTTCGAGGAACTCGCGATATTGGCCGACACTGACCTCACAAGCGTCGATCCAGAACGAGGGGACCTCGAGCGGGACGCCCTGACGAGCCACGGTGTTGTTCGGGCAGAACCAGCCGACGTAGCTTTCGCCGTCGAACGGGATCTCGAGCGATGCTCCCTCGATCCGGATCATCCCTTGGTGGAGATCGCTGCCGGACCGAAAGATCGCGCTCACCTCGGACGGGGCGTCGCCGACGCGAAGCAATCGCGTGTACTCGCGAAAACCGAGTCCCGGTACCTCGACGATCACGCGGTGATAGCCCGGCGGCACCGCGATCCCTGCCAGCGGCAGCTCGCCCAACATTTCTCGCTCACCGGCCAAGCCGCTCACGCGATCGATCTCGCGCAGCCAGACCTGCCCCGCCAAGGCGCGTCCGGCCTCGTCGTGCGCCGTCACGCTCAAGCGCGGCCAGAACACGTCCTCGAGGGAGCGCAGTCGATCGCCGACGTCTTCGGGAAACAACGTCGCCAACTGCTGCTGGCGCTCCACGCCGAGGAGGTTCGAGGCGAAGAAGCCGCGGTCCAGGATGGAGTCCTCCCACACGCCCAGCCGTGCGGCGAACTGCCCCCAGCCCGCATCCAGCTCTTCCGTCCAGCGGCGCTCCGTGGCCGTGAACCGCTGCCGGACTTCGACCAGGAACGAGGCCTCCTCCGGCCCGAGCTCGCCTTCGCCCTCGAGGCGATCGAGCATTCGGCGGCCGGCCACCAGGTCCGGCAGCGTCTCTGGAGAATCCCAATCCTTCGAAATGAGATCCTTCAGCTTGTCCACATCCCGCGCGATCGACTCTCGCAAAGTGATCGAAGCTGCTAACCGAGCGCTCGCGGCCCCGGCCAAGACGATCAGGAACAGCCCGAGCAGTGGCCAGCGGTGCCGCCTCACCTTGCGCAAGAGCCGGTCGACGGTCAGCCTTCGCTGGGCCGCCTTCGGCGTTTGCAGGTGCAGGAACCGCTCCAGATCGTCCGCCAGCTCGCCTGCGCTCGCGTAGCGGCGGCCCACGATCTTCTCGAGGGCCTTCTCGACGATGGCCTCGAGATCGCGCGACACCCGCGGCGCCCGCTTGCGCAGGCGAGTCGGCTCTTCGCGCAGAATCCGCTCCATCACTTCTTGCCGGCTTTCGCCCAGGAAGGGGCGCTCGAGGGTCAACAGCTCGAAGAGGACGATCCCGAGCGAGAAGACATCGGTCGTTCCACGCGCCGCATGGCCGCGCGCTCGGCCGCGAATCTGCTCCGGGCTCATGTAATCGGGCGTGCCTCCCACGTCGCTGAGTGTGCGGTCAGCATTCGAGGCATCGCGCGCCAGGCCGAAGTCGACGAGCTGAGGACGCCCGCCACGCCGGAGCACGATGTTCCGAGGCTTGACGTCTCGATGCACGATCCCCTGCTCATGTGCATGCTGGAGGGCGCGCGCCACTTGAAGGACGACACGAATCGCCGCGGGCACATAATCTCGCGACTCGAAGGCAGGCAGAATCGCCTCGCCCCGAGACGCATTCCGCTGCCGGAGCAGCTCCTCGCTCAGATCGTGCCCATGGACACGCTCCATCGCATAGAAGTGGAAACCGACCTCTTCACCGACCGTGTAGACCGGTACGATGCCGGGGTGAGCCAACCGGGAGATCGCACGAGCTTCTCTCCGAAAGCGCTCGAGCTGATTCTCGCTCGCGAGGAGTGAGGAAAAGACCTTCAGCGCAACCTCACGCTCGAGCCCCTCCTGTCGGGCGAGATAGACGACTCCCATTCCGCCTCGGCCGAGCTCTTCGCCCAGGAGGAACTCACCGAGCCGAGTCGGCGGGCGCGCCGGAGCGGGCGCACCCGACGGTGAAGCCTGGAGCGGACTCTCGAGGAATGAGTCGTCCGCTGCCGCATGTCTCATCAGCCTCTCGACCTCGAGACGCAGCGGTGTATCGCGACCGCAGCGTTGATCGAGGAACTGGCTTCGGCTCTCGGGCGGTTGCTCGAGGACCTCGAGGAGCACTTCGAGGGCAGGTCCATCGGCGCTGCTCATTCGAGTTGACTCCTCAGCCAGGCGCGTGCCGCGGTCCAGAGTCGCTCGACCTGACGCACCGAGACCGCCATCACCTCGGCCGTCTCGATGACCGTGTATCCACCATAGAAACGGTGGACGACCACGTCGTGCAGATTGGAGTTTACCGCTCGAAGCCGCTCCAAAGCCTCGTTCAGGGCCAGGAGGTCCTGGGCTCGCGACTCGTAAGAGCTGAGCACCGTGTCCAGAAGGATGTGCCTGCCTGGAGCCTTGTGCTTGAGGCGATTCTTCTTGCGTGCGTGGTCGATGAGGATCGAACGCATTGCCCGAGAAGCGACTCGCAGGAAGTGAGTGCGATCGTTCCACTCCTTCGATTGGCCGCTCGACGTCAGCTTGATCCAGGCTTCGTTGATCAGGTCCACCGGACCGAGCGTGTGCCCGTCCGGCTGGCCCTTGAGCTTCTGCATCGCCAAGACCAACAGTTGGTCCTCGACGATCGCGGCCAGCTCCGCAGCCGCGGCCTGGTCACCTTGGCTCCACCGATGGAGCAGAAGCGTAATGGAGTGCTGGCGTTCGTCGGCCTCGATCTCGCGCTCTCCTTCGCGGCGAGTGTCCAACTGGACTCCCCTCTCTGGAGAACGAGCGTACCAAAGGGATTGCTGGCGACGAAACGGGTTGTCGAAGACGTCTTGAAGGGTAGCCATGGTGCTCGCCTCGGTCCATTGCGGCTTTCGGGCTCTCGAGCTCCCAAACGGCGGTTGGCGACCGATCCCGCCGCTTTTCCCGAGAAGTCGCGAATCGGAGCACCCCCATCGCCTTGCGCAATGGAACGTCGATCAGGGAGCCTGCCTCAGGACCACCCAGGTGAAGCCTCCACCCGGCACCGTCACCTCGAGCGCGACGGTCTCGTCCGAGGCGATGGGCAGGACCTCCGCGCCAGCATCCTCTCTCGAGACCGAGACCCGATCTCGCAGCCCCGTGTAATGCACATCGATGCGCAACTTCTTGGTGACCTCGCGCTCGAGCGGGTTGAAGACGATGAGCATTCCCTTTCTAGCGAGCTTCGGATTGACGTGGAGCATCCAGTCGAGGTCACGGCCGTCGGCGCGGCGGCCATGGATCCCGTCCGACTCGAGGATGTCGCGGTAGCGCTTGAACCAGGCCACTCGGCTTGCGACGGCTTCCTTCGTGGCGCTGGTGTCGAAGAGCCGCGGACCGCGGTAGCAGGCCTGCACGCCAAAGGCGAGGTTCGAGTCGATCATCCGGCCGTAGTGATCGAGGTGCTCGGCCAAGGGCTCGATCGTCGCGGCTGCGCCGCCGCCGTGGTACTCGGTCAATGGCACGAACATCCAGCCCATCGACGGCGTCTTCGTCCAGGTGCCATCGAAGATGTTCTGTCGCGTGTGGATGACTTGCTGACTGCGAGGCAAGGACCAGTTCACTTCGCGGTAGCCCATGCCGCACTTGTTGGAGCCGACCAGGAAGTAGTAGTCGGGCACGTTGAGGTAGATGCCCTCGCCGCGGCACCACTCGTAGAAGCGCTTGATGACTTGCCATTGCGCCCAACGCGAGTCCGCCTCGCCCTTTTGCAGCGGCGGCCGAGGTGTCACGTCGACATCTCCGGGATACGATCCGTCGTGCTCGAGCAGCGTAAAGCCCGTCGCCTCAAAGAAGGCGGTGAGCTTGCGGAAATAGTCCTGCCCCCAGTCGGAAGTCAGGGCCGGGCAGTTGCCGTGCGTCGGGCGTTGACCCTCCGGGCTGACGATATCCTGCCCATTCCCGATGCGCCTCGAGGACAAGAGCGAGTAACCGCCGATCTCGACGTCCTGGGAGCGAGCGTACTCGGCAATCTCCCTCCATTGACTCAAATACTCAGGAGACTCGTTCTCGATGTCGAAGCCGCTGCCGAAAGAGAGGATGAGCATCTCGAAGCCGACCGCCGCGCACTGGTCGATCGCCTCGCGCACCTGATCAGGTGCGGCCGTTCGCATGTGCATCATCAAGGGGTTCTCGGTCACCCAAGGCGCGATCGTGCGGTACATCCGCCGCAGGGCCAGGCCGCGCCGCTCGCGATCGGTCGAATCGTAGACGAGCTCGAAGGTGCGATAGCTCTCGAAGGTCTCTCCCGGCGCGATCGTCTGCGCCGGACCGTAGGTCGGCTCGACGACGAGCAGGCACGGCGTCTGCCGCAAGTAGTTCACCTGCGTCGCGTACTCGGGATCCAGCCGCCAGTGCACGACGTGCCGATTCGCGTTCTCAGGGTTGAAGCCGCCAAAGGCGAAGTCGGTCTCGACGTGGAGAGACGACGGGCGCGGCAGCGCGACGCCCTCCCGCGTCTCGACCCAGCTCGACTCCTCGACGACCGCCAGGATCTCGCTGGTGAAGCGATCGATCGTGATCGCCGAGCGTGACTCGTTCTCGACCGTCAGCCACTTGCTCATGAGCGGCAAGCCGTCGTACAGCTCGACATGCACGGTGACCCCGACCTGGCGCAGCCGCTCGATCCCTTCGTCGGGCTCGCCGCTCTCCGGCAATGCATAGTGCAGCTTCAAATGAACACCCGGCGGCGGCCATTGCGCGTCCGGCGCATGGTGACGCACCCGCCTCCAATTGAAGCGCTCCTCGATCTCGCCAGACTCCCACGAGGTCAGCCGCCAGGCCCGGTCGCCCGGCCGCATCGCCTCCAGCCACTCGTCTTTCAGGTAGGCATGGTTCGGCTGCCCCTCCAGCCCACCGACCTCGAAGTCGATGCCGTCTAGCCTCAACCGTGCCTCCGCACGCACGGCGCGCAACAGCGATCGGTCCGAGACGAGGTCGTCGATCGCAATGCACGCGCCGGCTCCCTCGGGCGAGAGGCGCCAAGTGCGGCGGATGAGCCCGTTCGAGAGGACGAGGTCCCGGCCCTCGTTCAAGAGCTCCACCCTCGCCTCGTACGGAGAAGGATCGACTAGCCAGTCGGGCGACTGGGCTCGGGCGGTGGCGGTCAGCAGGGCGGCGAACACGCAGACGAGTCGGTATCGATTCACGAAGGTCTCTCCCGGTCAGCTCGCTCGGCCTCGGCGCGTCGCGCGGACTCGGCGGAGTAGAGCGTCCAGCCCAAGGTGAGCCCGGCCGCTCCGATGCGCGTGAGAAGCTCCGACGTGAGCGATCTCTGAAAACACCACGGCTCTCCCGAGCACCAGAAGCCCATGTCCAAAGCTCGCTGTTCGATCGTGTCCCACCGCCGTCGCATGTCGGGCGTCAACGACTCGATCGCGTCCAACAACTCGGTGAGGTGCGTCGCGGGATCGCTGGTCTCGGTGTCCGAGTTGACCGTGACATACCAGCGGTCATCGTCGCCCTTCAGGCTCTCCCCCAAAGGAGAGAGATTGCCCCTCGAGCACAGGCTCTCGACGAGGTCATCGAGCCTCTCACGATGCGAGAGGGCCAGATCGGTCGTGATGTAATATGTCGACGCGTCGCGATCGTCCATCAGGTCTCCGCCGTGACTGGGTCTGCCGCCAGGCGAGTTATACCAGGCGAGCGGGGTCCTGGAAGATTCGCGCATCGCGGGCGTTCCTCGACGACCGGTTCAGTTTCGACACGTGGTTCCATGAGCAAGCGCGACATCCTCATCTCCGGAGCAGGCATCGGCGGAGCGTCGGCCGCAATCGCGTTACGACGCCGGGGCCACGACGTCATCGTCTTCGAGCGCTCTCCCCAGCCGCGCGAGGTCGGGGCCGGGATCACGCTCTGGCCCAACGCCCTCGCCGCATTGGATCGCGTCGGCCTCGCAGAGCCGATTCGCGCCGCGGGCCGATCGATCGACTTTGCCGAGGTGCGCACCGAGGACGGGCGGCGACTGTTCGAAGCCGACCTGCGGCCTCTTTGGAGGCGGTTCCTGCGACCCGGCATCGGCATCCACCGCGGCGAGCTGCTGCGAATCCTCGTCGAAGCGGTTCCCGAGGAGTCCCTCAGAACCGACTCCGAGGTGACGGGCTTCGACGCGACTGCGGAGGGTGTGATCATTTTCCTGGCATCGGGCGAGGAGATCGAAGGTACGGCACTCGTCGGTGCCGACGGACTGCACTCCACCGTCCGCAAGCAGCTCCATCCGGACGGACTCCTGCGTGCCAGCCGGTCGGTCGCCTGGCGTGGCGTCGTGAGCGGCTTCAAGGACGCATTCGGCTCGGATCGAACCTGCGCCGTCCTCGGCCGCGGGCTGCAGGCCGGAGTCGTTCCCATCGGCTCCGACCGTCACTACTGGTTCATCTGCTTCACCGTGTCTCGATCGCTCGAAGTGCTCGGCGATGAGGCAAGCGCACTCTTCGAGGAGAGAGTGAAGGCGCTGTGGTCGCCGCTGCGAGAGATGATCGCGGCGAGCGAGCCACCGCACGTCGCCGAGCTGTTCGATCGCGAGCCGATTCGAAGTTGGGGCTCGGGGCGTGTCACTCTGCTCGGTGATGCCGCTCACCCGACCACCCCGAACCTCGGCCAAGGCGCCTGCCAGGCGCTCGAGGACGCGGTCGTCCTCGCCGAGACCTACCGGCCCGAAGACGTCGCCGCATCGCTGCGCGCCTACGAGTCACGCCGCTTCGCGAAGACGACCCGCATCGTTCGGGAGTCTCGCCGCATGGGACGCATCCTGCAGCTCGAGAACACGCTGACTCGCAGGCTTCGTGACCTCGCGATCCGGTTCTTGCCCACTCGCTGGCAGACCGATCGCCAGAGCTGGATGTTCGAGACGGACTTCTGAGCCTGCCCCGCTCGAGCTCCGAGGACCTTGAAGATTTACTTGCGCTCTCAGTCAACTATTGCCAGACTCCCGAAACACTTTCATGGAGCCTACCTCATGACGAATCCCCCAGCCGGCTGTCAGCGGGTCATTCCGTATCTCGCCTATCGCGATGCCCCGGCGGCGATCGCGTTCTTGTGTCGCGCGTTCGGCTTCGAGGAGCGCTTTCGGATCCCGATGCCGGACGGTCGCGTCGGACACGCCGAGCTTGGCCTCGGGGACAACGTTCTCATGCTCGCGTCCTGCTACGAAGAGTTTGGCATGGGATCGCCCCAGGACCTGCCGGCGGTCAATGCGCAGATCCTCTGCTACGTCGATGACGTCGATGCGCACTTCGAGCGCGCTCGTGCCGAGGGCGCCATCGTGATCGCCGAGCCGGAGGACCAGTTCTACGGCGATCGCAGCTACCGGGCGATGGACCTCGAGGGCCACCGTTGGTCGTTCGCCACGCACGTTCGCGACGTCTCACTCGAAGAGATGGGCGCCGTCATTCCCAAAGACTGAAGGAGATGATCATGCCCGTGAAGCCGATCCCCGATGGATACCACACCGTCACGCCTTACCTCGTCGTGAACGATGTCCGCGCGGTCATCGAGTTCGCCAAGAAGGCCTTCGACGCGATCGAGATGGGAGTCATGGAGGGTCCAGACGGTCGGATCGCCCACGCCGAGATCCGCATCGGAGATTCGCCCATCATGCTCGGTGGCGCCGGCGAGAAGAGCTCACCGATGCCGGCCACTTTGTACCTCTACGTCGAGGACACCGACGCGCTCTATGCCAAGGCGATCGCGGCCGGCGGCGAGAGCCTGATGGAGCCGGCCGACCAGTTCTACGGTGATCGCAATGCTGGCGTGCGCGACTCGCAAGGCAACTGCTGGTGGATCGGGACGCACGTCGAGGACGTGCCGCCGGACGAGCTGAAGCGCCGAGCCGAGGCGGCCGGCAAGTGAAGTCCGACGTCGACCTGACACTCGCGGCGCTCGCCGATCCGACGCGGCGCGGGATGATCGATCTCCTGCGCAAGAAGCCGCGCCGAGCGGGCGAGCTCGCCGAAGCGTTCGAGGTCACACCGAGTGCGATGAGCCGTCACCTGCGGCTCTTGCGCACGCGCGGCCTGATCGAGGAGGAGCGGCACGAGGACGATGCCCGCGTCCGAGTGTTTCGCCTCCGGCGCCAGCCCTTCGATCAGCTCAAGACCTGGCTCGAGAGAGTGGAGTCGCTCTGGACGGATCAGCTCAGCTCGTTCAAGGCGCACGCCGAGAAGCGCTCCCGATGAGCCAGACGGATTCGATCAAAGTCACGATGCGCGTCGAAGTCGATCCAGAGACGGCGTTCGAAGTCTTCACGCGCGAGATCGATGCTTGGTGGCGAAGAGGACCGCGATTCCGATTCGGCGAGAGCGGTGACGGTCACCTGCGCTTCGAGCCGGGCGTCGGCGGGCGCCTTCTCGAAGAGCAGGAAGACGGACAGCTCTACGAGATCGGCCGGGTGCGCGTCTGGGAGCCCGGCGAGCGATTGGTCTTCTCTTTTCGCGCGCGAGCGTTCACGGACGGCGAGGAGACCGAGGTCGAGGTCGTCTTCGAAGCGGAGGACGCAGCGACGCGCGTGACGCTCGTCCACCGCGGCTGGGATTCACTCCCGAAGGACCACCCCGCCCGTCACGGCCTCGAAGGCCCGGCCTTCACCTCGATGATCGGTCTCTGGTGGGCCGATCTCTTGCGCTCGCTGCGAGCCAAAGCGTAACCAAAACCAGAGCCCGCGCGACCGAAGCGGGTAGCGGCTGAGTACGTGGCACGATGGTACCGGGTGCAAGCGTACCGCTCGTCGCTGCGCGTGGTCCGCTCTGTAACTTCTTCGTAAGCACCCTCCCCTGGCTCAGCACGCTCGTAGAATCGGGACGATGTCTATCCGAGCTCCGGAGGAGTTGCCATGTCCCTAGCCGCTGCTTGCCTCGTGCTCTCGCTCGTCGCTCCGTCCCTGGCTGCACAAGAGAAGAGCCGCCTCGTCGTCGTCGATTCCCCTGAGCTCCTCGTCGTATGGGAGGTCGCCTCGATTGCCTCTCTCGCGGACGACGATTGGCTGGCGATCATCATCGAGAACCGGACGAAGCGTGATTTGAGAATCGTTCGGACCGAATATGACGTATCTCGGAGTGAGGTCGATCCCGAGCTGCCATTCGATTCTCTCGTTTTCGCCAGGCTGAGCGCAGGCAACTCGAAGCGTCTGTTCCACGCATTCGAGACAGATGGCGACGGCCGACACCTTCTTCCGCCAGGCTCGCACCGATTGAGCGACTCCCTCACAGACGATGCAACGGCCGCGGTCGGCGAGGCACCATTGGGAGGATCGACGCTCGAGCTCCGCTGTGATCTGCACCTGGAGGTCGAGGGTCTGGTCCTTCCGAAGCGAAAATGGGTTGTGGAGATGCTCCGTGTCGAATGGCTGGAGCTGAATCGAGAGCGCGCGCTTCGCGCACGGGCGAGGCTGCAACACATCCTCGAGCATCCCGAGCGCCGGACGTCCCAGAGCCGACTGCTGGACACGCTACTCCGGACCGAGCTCGTCTCCCGCGCACTGACCGTCGAACAGCTCCTCGCCGCGCTCGACCTCCGCACCCATGCCACCGAGGGTCGCGCTCCACTGCTCGGCCATCTCGGTCGCGAGCTCGGGCGAGACCCGAAGGTGACGAGGTACCTCACGGACTGGCTGAATCGCGGCGACACCGCCGCAGCGATGGCGCTCGGCGGCATGCCCGGCGCCTGGGATCCGAGCTTCATCGAGCCCTTGACGAAGATCTTCGAGGCTGACCTCTACGCGCAGCCGCACGTCCTGCGCGCCTTCGAGCATGGGGGCAACCCTCAGGCAAAAGACCCCGAGCTGGCTCAGCGATTGTCGAGGGCTGTCCTCGCGTTCCGCCCCTTGCCGGCGGCCGACGATGATCCCAGTGATCCACAAGCGTTGGCCCAGCTCATCCTCGCGTTGGGCCAAACCCACGATGTGCACTTGATCCCGATGTTGAAAGAACATCTCGGCGACGAGCGTCGCGTCCTGGAGCTGCGGCTCCTTTCGGCGAAGATGCCCTGGCCTCCCCCGCCACTGCGTATCCGCGACGCCGCGCTCGATGCGATCCTGATGATCCTCGACGGAGACCACCTAGCCGCCTACGGCGAAGAGCGCGACGCCATGCTCCCACTGGACAACGTCGACAAGGAGAGAGCTCTTTGCGATCTCCGCGACACGATGATCGAGAAGCTCGAGAAGCGCCTCGAGTGACGCGACGGAGTACACGAGCAGACACCGGAGTGCACGAGCCGAGCGAGGAACCGACTCCCACTTCCTTCACGGCTCCGACCGAGCGAGCTCGTGCCCTCCTGGATCGTGACACGTCGACCTCCAACTCCGAGAATGACCCGTCGGCCCGATGTCCCGTATGGAGAGATCCCGTGTCCCCGCTCACCACCGCTATCGCTCTGGCAATCGCCAGCCTGCTCGCCAGCGTCGCTGCCGCGCAGGACGTGAACTACGACGAGTCGAAGGTGCCGGCGTTCACGCTGCCCGATCCGTTGATCGACGCGTCAGGCAAAGCCGTCGCCACCCCGGAAGCCTGGCGCTCGAGGCGCGAGGAGATCTTCCGGCTGTTCGAGGATCACGTCTATGGCCGCATGCCCGGCAAGGTGGACGTGCGGGTCGCGGTGACCGAAGAGCCGACCGAGGCGCTCGAAGGCAAGGCGCTGCGCGAGCAGATCACGCTGCACTTCGGACCGCGCGAGAACGGCCCGGCGATGCACCTCCTGATCTACCGGCCGAACGAAGCCAAAGAGCCCGTCCCCGCTTTCCTCGGGCTCAACTTCTTCGGTAACCACTCGATCCATCCCGACCCGGCGATTCACCTCTCGAAGGCCTGGATGCGCGAGAGCAAAGACAAGGCGATCGTCGACAACCGCGCGACCGAAGCGTCGCGCGGCAAGAGCGCCTCGCGCTGGCCGGTCGAGACGATCGTCGGCCAAAGCTACGCATTGGTCACCGCGTACTACGGCGACCTCGACCCCGACTACGACGACAGCTTCGGCAACGGCGTCCATCCGATCTTCGAGCCGCCGCACTCCGAGCGGCCGCTCGAGCTCTGGGGCGCGATCGGCGCCTGGGCCTGGGGCCTCAGCCGCGCCCTCGACTACCTCGAATCGATTGACTCCATCGACGCCAAGCGCATCGCCGTCTTCGGACACTCTCGCCTCGGCAAGACCGCGCTCTGGGCCGGCGCCTGCGACGAGCGCTTCGCCCTCGTCATCTCCAACGAATCCGGCTGCGGCGGCGCCGCGCTGTCGCGAAGGCGCTACGGCGAGACGATCGAGCGCATCACGACTCGCTTCCCGCACTGGTTCTGCGGAAAGCTCTGGACCTACAACGGCCGCGAAGACGCGATCCCCGTCGACCAACACCAGCTCATCGCCCTCATCGCCCCGAGACCCGTCTACGTCGCCAGCGCCGAAGAAGACCGATGGGCCGACCCCAAAGGCGAGTTCCTCTCCCTCGTCCACGCCGAGCCGGTGTACCGCCTGCTCGGCAAGAAAGGCCTCGGCACCAGCGAATACCCGAGAGTCGAGGAGCCCATCCACGGCGAAGCCCAGGCCTACCACGTCCGCAAAGGCCCTCACGACGTGAGGCCCTTTGATTGGCAGCAGTTCCTGAAGTACGCGGATGAAGTGATGAAGTGAGCCGGGATTCGCCACGGAGACACAGAGGGCACCGAGAAGGAGTGGGCGTGATTCCCCTCACCCCCAAGACGCTCGGACCGGCGCTCTGAGGAACGCCGATCCGAATTCTGTCGTCCCAGCTGCGTCACTACTTCGAGGCCGTCACCTCGCGCCGATGCCGGTCGGCCCAGGCGCGCAGCGTCTCGGGGTCGTCCAGCCGGCCACTCAGCTCGCCGCTCGACACGCGGTGCACGAGCCGCCAGGTCGTTCGGCTCGTCTCGGAGACCAGCCAGCCCAGGTGCGCAGTGCCGCCTGGTGCGGGCCGCCCGCGGCCGACGGCCCCGACTCGCAGCTCGAGCACACCGGCGAGGGATTCGATCAGCTTGGCGCGATCGGCGTTGGCCGGTAGGGGCGGCAGCTTTTCGAGCGCCGAGATCAGGCCCAGTCGGATCTGCCAGGCCTCGAGACCACCGTTGTTGCCGACCTTGGCGAGGACCCGGTCGAGACACACCAAGAGCGGCCGGTGCTGGATCTCGACCCAGGACGGATGCTCAGCCGTGAGGTGCTTCTCGACGGCAACCAGCAGGACCGGCAACCCGGGCGCGATCTCGCGCGCCTTGGCTTGGGTCGTCAGAGCCGAGCACGCGACGCGGTGCCAGGCGTCATCGTCGAGCGCCTCGAGCTGTTGGACCGCCTGCGCTGCGCCAGCGCGGCTGGCCAAGAGCTTCATCATCAGCGCCCGCTCATCGGGGCAAGCGCCATCTTCGGGGCCGGGCATCAGCAACGACATCGTCAGCGCGGTGAAGAAAGTGAGCATCATCATCGGTCTCCTCGACTCGGGGAGTGGAGCTTCGGTCAAGCGCTTCACCCTCTTCAAGGCAGCCGATTCGCTCCTTCTGGCAGATCACTTCGCCATTCCGCCCATCGTCGGCATCGATTGCCTTTTCTCATTCGAGAACATGACGCGAGGTCACGACCCGACGACCTGATCCCCTGACAGGAGACAACACGATGCTTCACACCGAAACCCCGAACCCGACTCGCCGCGAACGCCCCCCTTCCCACGAGACTCCCCACTTCCCCGCCCTCGCCGAGGAGCTGCAAGCGGCGCAGAAGCGACTCGCCAAGTCCGAAGCGGCGCGTCTGGAAGAAGAGAGACAGCGGGAAGCCGCAAAGTCGCGCGCAGCGCATTCGCTCGTGACGGAGTTCTCCTACGACTGATCCGAGAGCGGACGAATCAGACGGCTTCCAGAGGAGGTCCATTCGAGGTCCCGGACCTCAAAGGACCTCCGTACCCTCCCTCAGGCTTGAAGTACAGGCTCAGGTACAGGAGCGGCTCGCGGATGACGCCGTCGTGGCACAGCAAGAACGTGAACAGGAGCCGCCCAACCCGACCGTTGCCGTCGAGAAGCGGGCGGATCGTCTCGAACTTGCCCGCTCGAGAGATCTCAGAAGGGGAGCGAGATCGAGCACCGGCTCCTGCGGCGAGGGTACCGTGACGAACGCTCGAACCTCCACCCAGTCAGCAGCCGTGACTTCACAAGTGCCTGTCTGGCCTCGCCTCACGGCGTGCGGCCTCCTTGTTCAGCAGAGCTTCACTAGCTCGGGCGCTATCAAGATTTCCGCGGTGAAGGCTCAATGAGCGGTCGTTCGCTTAGCAAGACCCGCGCTTGCCCCGGATGATCTTCGCAACGCCAGACCGACCACGTCCCGTATCCCGACCTCGCCGGAGTCACGGCAGGAGAACGTCGGGGATCCCCTAGGCACAGCGGCGCCTCGATTCTTGACGACCGTCATGATGCCCGGCACGGCAGCGGGCCCTTCGCGCGTTCCCGCCGAACGAGCCCGGAGCGAATCGCTGCAGGAGGACGTCACGCACCGGAGCCCCGAAACCCGTCGTTCCTAGGCCGTCGTCCTGTCCCTTCTCTGGCCCTCGAGGTCGGACCCGCCTTTCAATCAGACGGCACTAAACCTTGCAATCAGACGGGGCTCAACCTTGCAATCAGACGGAGGGATATCGTTGAATCGGCGCAGGAGTCGTCTGGCCGCCAGCCGCACGGAGCACTTGAAGGAGCGCCACGACACCCAGGGGCGACCCCATGCAGGGAATGCTCTCGAGACCATTGGAGATCCGACGGCCCGCCAAGATGTCGACCTCACCCTTCTACCCCCGCGCCGCCGAGCCGAGGCTCCTCGAGGCTCTCGATGACACGCCAGTCGTGCTCATTCACGGTCCTCGCCAGTGTGGCAAGACGACCCTGGCGCTGGGTGTGGCCGAGAGCCGAGGCTACGCCTACTTCACCTTCGACGACGCAGTCACTCTCGAATCCGCCTCCACGGACCCCGTCACATTCGTCAACGACCTTCCCGAGAAAGTCGTACTCGATGAGGTCCAGCGGGTACCCGGCATCTTCACCGCACTGAAGTCCGTCGTCGACCGGGCCCGACAGCCAGGACGCTTCCTGCTGACGGGTTCGTCGAACGTACTCCTGATCCCGACTCTCGCAGACTCTCTCGCCGGCAGAATGGGAATCCTGCGTCTGCACCCCCTGGCACGCTGCGAGATCGAACGGAGCGCTCCTGCCTTTCTCGACAACCTCTTTCGCGCCGGCTTCAAGGCCGGGCGGGCGGAACGACTCCATCGGAAGCTGGCTGAGCTGATCGTGGCGGGGGGATACCCCGCCGCTCTGGCGCGCTCGACGACACGACGCCGAGCGGCCTGGTATCGGGACTACATCGAAACGCTCGTCCAGCGCGACGTACGCAGCTTGGCCCGAATCGCATCTCTCGACGCACTTCCCAGGCTCTTGGCTCTGGCTGCGGGCCAAACCGCGCGCCTCATCAACGTGAGCGAGCTGGCAGGGCCGTTTCAGCTCAGTCGGCCCACGATTCGGGACTACCTGACGCTGCTCGAGCGCGTCTTCCTGCTCGAGCAGCTTCCTCCCTGGCACAGCAACCGACTCAGCCGACTGATCAAGACCCCGAAGCTGCACCTCGGTGACAGCGGAGTCGCCTCTGCGCTCCTCAACTATGACCCGGACTCGCTCTGGGAAGACCGGCCGCTCCTCGGGCAGCTCCTGGAGACCTTCGTTCTTCAGGAGCTGCGCCGTCAAGCCAGCTCGCACGAGGACGAGATCCGCTTCCATCACTTCCGGGACAAGGAGGGCGCGGAAGTCGACATCGTCCTCGAGATCGGCTCGGGCCGAGTCGCAGGCGTGGAGGTGAAGGCCGCGGCCACGGTGGACCGCCGAGACTTTCGAGGGATGGAAAAGCTTCAATCCGCCTCGAAGATGCGCTTCACCTACGGCGTCGTCCTCTACGACGGCGAGACCTGCACGCGCTTCGGCGAGCAGCTCTACGCCGTCCCGATCCGCTACCTGTGGGAGCCGGGAGCAGGACGCTCCGCGACTCGGGACCGGCGGAAGTGATTGCAGGTCACCGGAGAGCTCCACTCAGGTGACGGCGGGACCGCAAGCGGCGCTTCGCACTTCCCCGGCTTCAGCCGGGCCCGGTGCGAGTTGGAAGCCCGCGATCCATGGCGGCGCTTCGAGGATTGCCCGCATCTCAAACGAACGGCCTGGATCCTATCGATCAGCCGAAGGGATATCGTTGAGTCTCCTAAAAGGTTGGAATCTCTGATCGTCACTCGGCAAGGTGCTCGTCGATCCAGTCGCGGATGAGGCGGCAGCAGTCGTCGAGTGCGATCCTCTCTCCCCAGAACATCAGTCCGATGTCGTTGCAGGCTGATCTCACCTCGTCCCAGTCTCCAGTGGCTGCCGGATTGAAGGCCGGATCCTGCACTTCGAGGTCGCGCCGCAGATCACGCTTTGCTCTCATCTCCGCGTACAGGCCGCGATTTCCCTGCAACAGATCTGGAAGGTCGTCGCTGCCTCGGATGATCTTCGCCGCGTCTTCGAAGTGACGCACGAACGATGCAGGGTCGTCACCGCGCTCGAATCGACGCGAGATGGCCTCGAGCTTCTCGAGCAGCGTCACGATCGGATGCACGCATCGAATGCCGAATGCGCGATTGTCTCGGTACCGTTCGATGAGCCCGGACCGGGTCAGGTGATCGTGCACCCAGGACGAGATCGCGCGATCTTCGCAGGGACGCACTCTCGCATGACCCACTTCCAAGAGCACGTAGGGTCGCATCAAAGGCCTTAGCTGCGACTTGAAAGCACCCGGGTAGTGAACCTGGTACGCGACCCCTCGCCACTTCTCGTCGATCGGGGTCTGCTCGACCCGGGACTGATCGATGTCAGGGATGCGAGTCAGGAGCTCTGCCAATCCTTGGAAGTATGCTCTCCGCTCGGCGACTCGGGCCGCCCCAGCGCTGGTCCAGCTCTTCACCTTCGGCAGTAGGTCGGATCCGTCGACCAAGAGGTCCAGGTCCTCCGAGAAGCGCTGGATCAATCCGTAGCCCTTCGACAGAGAGGTTCCGCCCTTGAACCAGACTTGGAGGCCGAGCTCGGTCAGGCCCCAGAGGACGTGGGTGACCCAGTAGTCCTTCTCCACCAAACCGGTGTTGATCCCGACCTTCTGGGACACGATTCGCAAAAGGTCTCCGAACTCTGGGTCCTGGTGAATGAAGGCGCCTCCCACGTCGAGCTCACTCTGCTGCTCGTGTGGCTAGGATCACTCGAGTAACGAGCGCCTGAGTCGATCTCGTCCCGTACTCCAGGGCCATCGATCGTAGCGTTTCCGCGTCCAGCCTCTCGGCCTCGAGCGCCGTGATCAGGTTCGCCTCCAACGCCTCTCTCGAGACTCCCGCCATGCGGTGGTTCTCGAGGAGATCGACCGCGAACCATTCGGGGCTAGGGCGAACCGGGAACCGCACGCGGCGCAGCAAGAACCGCTTGCCTCCCAGCGTCACCTCACACGAGCGCTTCGTGTTGTACACGAGGCGGGCCGGGAACATCGCCGTGCTGCCCAACCCCAGGGCATTCCATCTCTCCGGCCCCGTGAACACGTAAGGGGTTCCGTCCAGGAAGGCCCTCATGAGCTCCTCGTCGGTCGGTGGAACCGGGCCGAACTTGCCGACGCGGGGACGGTGGTAGAGCCCGTTGGCGAGCTTCACGAGGACGCCGTCGCGGACGAGACGCGTGGCGAGCCGCGTCGTATTCTTCCCGAACGGCTCGAGGTCTCGAGTTCGATAGACCCGGCCTCTTCGTAGTCGCGGTACTCCAGTCGACATTCGCGTCCTCCGAGTATGTTTTTTTCCGGAAAAAACCTACCTCGGATAGTCGGTTCCGTCAAGTCAAGGCTCGGCCCGAGCCGATCTCGAGGACGCTTCAGTCCGCCTCGAAGAAGCGCTTCCTTGCGGCATCGTCCTCTACGATCGCGAGACCTGCGCACGCTTCGGCGAGCGCTTCTAGGCCGTCCCGATCCGCGACCTGTGGGAGCCGGGAGCAGGACGCTCCGCGACCCGGGACCGGCGCAAGTGAGTGCAGAGAACTCAGGGAGGTCCCTCGTCACATCTCGTCGTCACCGGGGAAGCGGTTCTCACCGCCGGGCATGTTCTCCCATTTCAATTGCCCCTCGTCGTGCTCCTTCCCCCGATTGTCGATCACCCGCGTCTCGGTGACGACGCCCTGCTCGACCTTTACATGCACTTCCTCTTCGAACACTGAGCCGAAGCCCATGTGAACGTATTGAATCACCTTACCCCGCGGAATGCGTAGAACACCCGTGAACCAATCGGCGAGGAGCGGTTCGTCCCCGTTCATTCGGTATCTGCCCCTCAGCCCGACGAGGTAGAACCGGCCGTTCCGAATCTCCCACGTCCCGACGTATCCCCTCCAGCAGTCCGTTGAGAACATGATGCGACACTCGATGTCCTCTTCGATCTCCTCGTCGTCAAGCTTCTTCACCCGGGGGTCGTCGTCGGGGAGAGGTGGGCAGAAAGCCATCGAGGTCCGCTCCCCGTCATAGATCAGTATCTCGTGGACTTGCGCGGTCATGGCGACTCCTTGGCTCTCAGTTCACGCGATCCTCAGCAACACCAGCACGCTGCATGTCGTCGGCCAATGAGACGCTGCCCTGGTCCGATGCGGCCGCAGGTACCCTGCGACTGCCGTCATATCCAACTCATACTCAGACAGCAAGACTGACTCTAATCGTCATCACCGTCCGCCCACTCCTTCAGATCATCGACCGGGCTCGGTAGGCGACCCTCCAGCCACTTCGAGCAGGTGCCGGGGCGAAACTCCGCTTGCTCGCATTCGATCACCCACGACAAGAACTCGTCCGGTCCACCGTTCATATACGGAGGCGGAGATACCGGCTTGAACACCGTGGGAAGACGCTCGTCAAGGCTCAGGTAGTTCAGCACGTGCCCGAGCTCCTGAACCACCCTCCAGGCCAACGGGTGGTGAACGTCGATCGTGAACTTCACCCACCATGTACCGCCCTCCTCGGCTCCATGGCCAATCGTGCCCGTGATCGCCGGCACTCTCGAGAGGAAAGTAGTCAGCTCCGTGAACGCGCTGTCATCCATGAGTATCCGCCTAAACGCCTATGTCGATCGGCAGCAACCGCGCAGCGGCTGTCCGCTTTGCCGGTCTATCAGAGACCGGACCACTTGCGCCATTGCTCGAGCGCCTGCCCCTGTAGGAGCTCCTGGAGCGGGTGAGTATCACAAGCCAGATTCTCCAAGAAGCACGTGCACGCCGCATTGTCGATGTCGTCGCCGCTCCCGACGATCTCGTTGAGCAGTGACGCGAGCGATCGCCAGACCTCGCGAGAGATGACGTTCTCACGCACGTAGTGGGAGCAAGCCGCAAACACGGCGTGCGGACTCTCGCCGTCGAACAAGCTCCCGTCAGACTCTCGGTAATGAACGAAGCCTGGCACCGTCTCATTCAGCCTTACCACCAGTTGGTCCAAATTCACGATCGCTCCGCGAGTCTGACGCCAAGCTCAACTGCGAGCCGAAGGCTCGTCAGGTCCGGTCGGGTGACGATGAGGTCTCCTGCGTCGCAGTGTACCCCGTCGTGGTCCTCGCCCTCTGCGGTCTCCGCGTACTCTGCGGTTGATCATGTCGGGGTTGAACCACAGATGCAGTCGCTCGATTCGCCAGCCTCGAACCACTTCGCCAGAGCGATCCGAGACTCAGGATCATGGTGGACGAAGGGCTTCCCCAACGCGAGCTCACTCCGGTTCCCGTGTGGATCGAATCGCCCGAGAGACGCCTTCTTCAGGTGAGCTCATCCAGGTTCGAAAGCAAGTCTCGCCCTCGAGCGTACCCGCGCTGATGGATCAGGCCGAGCAGCGAACGTGCCTTTTCGAGGTCTCCTGGGCCCATCTCTCGCAGGAGGGCCAGGAGATCAACTCGGTCCTGCGGCCGAGAACCGTCCTCCGACAGCACCTTCATGGCGGCCAGATGAGGAAGGTCAGCCACGGGCAGGCTCAGATTGGGGAAGACCTCGATCGTACCGGCCTCATGCACGATCTCGCCTTCGATCCCGGTTGTCGCGAAGAGCAGGTCGAGCACGATGCCCTCTTCTCCTTGCCCCGGAGGCATCAAGCGAACGGTCGCGAGCCGACCAGTCTCCTCCTGCTCGACTTGAGAGAGCAGCCGATAGCCCTTGCTGAGTAGGGAGGCGACGAGTCGCTCGGCCATCGCGTCCGAATCGACGGCCACCGCCAGGTCGATGTCTCGTGTGAATCGGGGCTCGAGGCGAGTCGAGACGGCCAGGCCTCCCACCAGAGCGCTTTCGACGCCGGCATCGGCGAGGACGGTCAACGCGGATCGGAGCACGCGCTCGATCGCTGTCATGTCTCTCCGTCCATGCGGCGGCCGCGGCCTACGGCGTCTCCGTACTCGGCTCCGGGACGCTCTCGGAGCCACTCGCCGATCTTGGCCGAGATCTCCTCGTCCGACGCATCGGGAAAGCGCCGCCGAAGGCTTTGGCGCTTCATCTCGACACCGGCTTCGAACAGCTCGAAAGCGGTGCGGAGACGCTCGGCCATGCGTTCGCGGGATCGTTCCATGCCCCTGATTATACCTGCCGCCGAAGGTCTTGGCCTCGCCTCAGATCCATCTCGCGAGGCCATACCCGATGCCTCCGACGAGGGCGCCGAAGACGACGCCGACGATCGGGCCGGCGATGAGGAATTGAAGCTGGTGCTTCTTCCTTGGCCCCTGCATGCGCTCTTGGTGCCAGGGGTTGTTCTGGACGTAACGATCGACCAGCAACGCCGAGGTCGCGCCGTGGAGGAGGCCGGCGAGCATGCTCGCGATCCAGAGGGTCCAGAATGGAGCGGGAGCATTCGTGAGGATCACGATCGCGATCCACGCGGCATAGACGAGCCACCAGGCCGGGTTCTCGACCTTGGGTCGCATCCCGATCAGGCACGACACGAGTGCCATCGCGATTCCACTCAGTGCGAAGAAGACGGCGAGCTCCCAGGATACTTCCTGCATGACTTCTTTCTCCTCGCCGGTTGCCGCAGACCTTTCCGCGAGATCGATCATGACGACGAGCTCCTCGCCGTCAACCCTTGCCCAGCAAAGCGTCGCGGGAGGATCGGGGTAATATCGGTGGGACATGCGACTGGCACCGGAGGCGAGTGGGCGCCTCGAGAGCTACATCGCCCTCGAGTTGATCCGGGCGGGCGGGACGCCCGCGTTCCCAGTGGTTTGCTCGCCTTCTGCATCACTTACCGACCTAAAGCTCAGCGCTTACCGAACACGAGCCGGCGGGACGCCCGCGTTCGAGGTTGCGCTCACATTCCTGGCGGCTCCCCTCGATGGTATGATCGGGCGCGTTGAGGCACGGATTCACGGACTGGGAGGGGATCATGCTGATCGTGACGACGCCGGCCATCGAGGGCCGCAGGGTGCAAGAGTATCTCGGGTTGGTCAGCGGCGATGCGATCCTCGGAGCGAACGTGTTTCGCGATCTGTTCGCCGGCATTCGCGATCTCGTCGGCGGTCGATCGGGTGCCTACGAGGAAGAGCTGCGCAAGGCCAAGCAGATCGCTCTCGACGAGATGGAAGAGCAAGCCAATGCCGCCGGCGCCGACGCGATCCTCGCCGTCGATCTCGACTACGAGACGATCAGCTTCGGCAGCAGCAACATGCTGATGGTCACGGCGACTGGGACGGCCGTGAAGCTGACGGCGGGTTGATTCGATCGCACGGCCGCGGCGGACGGTCACCTCACGTTCGGCGCCGACCGGCAAGGACTGAGGGCGGACTCGGCGAGGACTTGTCGAGCCTGGCCACGGAGTTTCGGATATGAGGTCCGGGTCTTCTTCGAGACGCTTGGAAAGAGGACACCGAGACCGGCTGAAGCCGGCGGTCCGAATTCGATTCACGCGGGTCACTGAGTTGACACGGGCGGGCGGGACGCCCGCGCTCCCAGTGGTTTCTCCATCAGGCGGGTCACTGAGTTGACACGGGCGGGCGGGACGCCCGCGCTCCCAGTGGTTTCTCCATCACGCGGGTCACTGAGTTGACACGGGCGGGCGGGACGCCCGCGCTCCCAGTGGTTTCTTCCTTACTGATTCCCCGCATCCAGGCCCAGGTGCTTCAGGAAGGCGTCGGCGTTGGACTCACGGCCGAGGAAGTCCTGGACCATCTCGAGCTCGTCTCGGGTGCCGCCTTTCGAGAGGACCTTCTCGCGGTAGAGCCTTCCCGCTTCGGGGCTCATCATGCCGAGCTCTTCGAAGCGGCTGAACATGTCGGACGCGTAGACCAATGACCACAGGTAGCCGTAGTAACCGGCGTCGTAACCGACGAGGTGACCAAACGACGCTTGGAAGTAGCCCGGCAAGGGATCGAACATGCGCGTCTGCGAGTAGATCTCGCTCGCGAGCTCGGTCGTGTCGACATCGCCTTTTGGATCGACGTGGAAGGCGTAGTCCATCATGCCGAGATACACCTGCCCCTCGGTCGACAGCCCCGAGCCGAGGTTCCTCGCCGCAATGAGGCCCTCGATCAATTCATCGGGAAGCGGCTCACCGGTCTGGTAATGCTTGGTGAAGCTCTTGAGCACGCGCGCGTCCCACACCCAGTTCTCGAACATCTGTGACGGCGCTTCGACGAAGTCGCGGGCGACTTGCGTGCCGGAGAACCAGGCGACGTCGGTATCACCGAGGATACTGTGCAGGCAGTGCCCGAACTCGTGGAAGTAGGTCTCGACCTCGTCGTGGCTGAGCAGCGACGGCTCGTCCTGCGTCGGCTTGGTGAAGTTGCACACCAACGCGACGATCGGCGTGACGCGCTCGCCGTTCGGGCGCTTCTGCCCCAGCCGGATCGAGAACTTCGCCGCATGGGAATACTTGTTCGGACGCGGGTAGAGGTCGAGGTAGAACTTTCCCATCAGCTCGTTCGAGGCCTTGTCCCAGACCTCAAAGAGCTTGACGTCATCGTGCCAGGTATCGGCCTGATCGGTGACGTCCTTGTATTCGAGCCCATAGAGTGTTTGCGTGATGCGGAACAGCCCGTCGGTCACCGCTTCCATCGGGAAGTAGGCTCGGATCGCTTCGGTATCGACCGAGTACTTTTCGCGCATCAGCCAGTTCTGATAATAGCGAACGTCCCACGCCTCGAGCTCGGCGCTCGCGTCACCGGTGTCCTTGCGCTTCGCCGCCAGGAGCTCGGCGTAGTCTTGCTTCGCCTTCTTGCGCAGCTTGGGCCGGAGGTCCTCGTAGAAGTCGGCGACGGCCTTCGCGTTCTTCGCCATGCGCGTCTCGGTCTGGTAATCGACGTGATTCGCATAGCCGAGCAGCTTCGCCTTCTCGGCGCGCAATGCGATCATCTTCTCGAGCGTCGTGACGTTTTGAGACCCGGCGCGCCGGGCGACGGCCGCCACCATCTTCAGGCGAGTGTCGGGGACCTGGCACTGGTTGTAGATCTGGAAGATCGCCGGGCCCTTGACCGGCCAGATGTACACGTCATCGGCGCGCTCGAGCGTCGAGCGAAACGACTCCGTCGTTCCCTTCACTTCCTCGGGTGTGAGGAACAAGACGCTCTCGTCCTCGGAGATGCGACGCCGGAAGTCGATGCCCAGCTCGTTGAGCTGATTGTCGATCTCAAGGATGCGATTCCGCTTCTCCTCGCTCAGCCCCATCCCCTCGCGGCGAAAGTCGCGCAGGAGCTGCTCGAGAAGTCTCTTGGGCTCGCCATCCTTCGGCGCCCGGTCGCTGCCCTCCAGCTCCTTCATCGCTTCATAGAGGTCTTCGCGCTTGGTCAGCCGAATGAACCACTCGCCCTGCGCTTGATCCGCCTTACGACCGCGCTCCCGCTCCTCGGCATCGGTCGACACCTGCGCCATGAAGGCGATGCGCTGCGAATCCTCGAAGAAGCGCGCGACCGCGTCGTCGAACGCGAGGAGGGTGTTCTCGACGGTGCGCTCGTCAGAGGGGACCGCAACGATCTCGTCGATCGCGGTGTTCGCGCGGTTCAGGGCCTCTTCGATCGCAGAGTCCTGCGCCCGAAGCGCGGGCACGACGATAAGGCAGAGCAAGATCCAGTGCAGCGGGCGAAGCGTTCTCATATCGGAGATCCTCGAAGGTCAGAAGGAACGATCGATCGCGACAGCATAACACCACCCGACTAGCCGGGCAGCCGTGTGAAGGGTGGTGAATCCGGGTCTTGGCTCGGCTCTCCGAAGAGCCAGAGCATCGATGGCCATTTCGGGCTCCGGTTCTTCGGAATGTCTGAACCACCCTCGGGAGCCGCGGTGACTGTAGGATGGAAGTTCGGTCCCAGGAGACCCTCATGAAGTCGTCCGACAGCGCGCTGGAAGCCGCTCTCCGTGATCATCTCGGTTGGATGCGGCGGCTCGCCAGACAGCTCGTTCTCGACCCACACTCTGCCGACGACATCGTGCAAGAGACCTGGCTCGCCGCCATGCGATCCGGGCCTCGCCATCCGGGATCTCTGCCCGGATGGTTGGGGCGAGTGGTGCGAAACGTCGCCTCGAACGTGAAGCGCAGCGAGGCGCGACGAGCGCGGCGTCAGAGGCTGGTGGCCCTGGAGGAAGCATTGCCGTCGACGCTCGAGTCCGTCGAGCGAATCGAGCTCCAGCAGCGAGTCTTGGCGGCCGTGCTCGAGCTGCGCGAGCCATTGCGCGGAACGATCATTCAGCGATTCCAAGAGAACCGGACTCCGAGAGAGATCGCGCATCGGGAGGGTGTTCCTCTCGAGACCGTGCGCACTCGTTTGCGCCGCGGCTTGACCGAGCTGCGCCGGAGCCTCGACGAGCGCTCCGGCGGCCGACGCTCGGCTTGGTGCGTCGGCTTGTTCGCCCTGTCCAAGCTGCCTCAGCCATGGACACTGCCGCTTGGAGGAATCGTGATGACTCAGAAGAAGATCGCACTCACCGCGGGCGGACTGGCACTCGCCGCCCTCGCAACGCTCCCCTATTGGTCTCGCCCGTCGGTCGAGCTCGACGAGCCAGCGAGTCGATCCGTAGCCGAGCTCGACTCGCTGCCGCGCGCCGGACAGGCGGTGAGCCGAGCGTCACTCCCCGAGACCGATCGGAGCGCCGAGCCTCCGCTGACGACGTCCGAGCCACATCGAACACCGCAGGTCGAGCTGGTGCACGTGGCCGGCGACGTCCTGCTCCAGCGAGCTGACGGATCGATCGACACGAGGGTCTCCGGCCGATTGCAGATTCTTCGTCTTCCCGAGCTGGTCGACGGTAGCTGCCTCATCCCCGCTTCGTCCGAGCTCGTCTGGGTGAGGATCGAGGACGGACGGTTCTCCGCCGAGATTCCCAGGTCACCCCGATATGTCGCCGGCAAGATCGAGCTTCCGGCCGTACCGGCTCCCTGCCTCGATCCCGACTCGGTGCGGATGTCGGAGGGCAACGGCAATCGGATCCTCGTCCTCACGCCGACCCGCCCGGTGCTCGTCGTCCGCGACCGCGACCGCCAGTTCGACCTCGAGGGGCTCGAGATCGTCACCTGCGACGACTGCGGGATCGAGCGCGGCGACCTCCTCCCTCGAGAGACCTACCGCACACTCACGACCGAAGGTCGCTCACCGTTCGCCCTGCCTGAGCGCACTGGACCGCATCCGTATTGGGTCCGAGCCCCGGGACACGCCTGGGGACGGATCGAGATCGATCACGGCTCGGTCGGTGAGCGGGTCCTCGACTTGCCGCCCGCGAGCTCTCTGACCGTGACGGTCCTCGGCGGCCCCTTGCCTGAGGACTCCCGAGTTCAGCTCACGAGAGAGTCGTGGACCTCGGGCGTCTTGCTCGAGCGCCGCGTGACGGATTCGACCACGCAGCTCGAATCGCTACCAGGCGGGCACTACGGTGTCGAGCTCATCGCCGGCGATCGCATCGAAGGCATCCCGCTCGGCCGGACCCAGGTGTCTCTGGAAGAAGGCGTCTCGCAAGGCATCCTCATCCAGCTCGATCGCACCGAGCTCGAGTCACCGAAGGTGCCGCTGCGGGGGGTCGTGACCGTGCCCGAGAGCGTCGACACGTTCCACTTGCAGCTCACTCGGCAAACTGGCGCCGAGGGTCGCTCTGGCCAGGAAGCGATTCGGATCGCGAGCTCGGCGATGACCGAGGTCGAAGGCGCCCCGAACCGGCTCCGGTGGGATGCGGGCCGAGTTCGTCCAGGCCAGTACGTCGCGTTCTTCCGGGGGTTCCAGCACCGAGAGCCGTTCGAGGTCCACCCGGATCGTGAGAACGTCATCGAGCTCACGATCCCCGAGCTGGCGGACGTGACCGTAACGTTCGTCGACACCGACTCCGGCGCGGACGTTCATCCGATCGGACTTCAGTGGGCCGACGGCGAGCTCGAGGGAGTCGCTACGAACTGGCGCCAGAATGTGTACCGGGACTTCCGAACGGGCGGTTACCGATTCACGGCGACAGCGGGCACGGTCGAGCTCTACCTCGAAGACCCCCGCTATCAGGTCGTCGAGCCGATGGTGACGCTGCAACCCGGCGAGAACCGCCTGACCGTCTCGGTGCTGGCGGCGAGCACGGTGGTGATCTCATTCGAGGAGAACGGCTCCCGAGTCGATGTGCCCTTTGAGTATTGGTGGGACATGAAGGTCCGGGATCCGGAAGGCCCCGCCGATCTGATCGACCAGAAGACGACGCGTCATCGCTCGACACGCTACTACGCACGCGCCGGCCGGTACACGTTCGAGCTCCCGGACCTCGAGGGGTTCGAGCCGATCGGCACCCGCGAGGTCGTGCTCGAGAAGGGGCGTCCCAGGGATCTGGTGATCGAAGTGACGCGGGCGGATCGCTGAGGAGTGAGCGTCGTCACCTCTCGATCGGGACGAGCTCGATGAGGGGCTCGACGGTCTTTTTCTTCCCATCCGTCGTGACACGCATCACGTCGCGGCCTCCGCTGCGCAGGGTGACGATCCACGTGCCGTCGGAGTCTCGGATCGTCGTCGCTCGAAGGTCCCCCAGCACCTCGTTCTGCCAGCGCTCCCAGTCTCCTCGCGCGATCGCTTCGGCGCCTTGGGCGTTCAAACGCAGCCTGGGCGCTCCCTGCTCGAAGGCGACATCCTCCGGGACTTGGCCGAGGACGCGCACTTCGCGGACGTCCACCGAGCCGAGGAGCTGCACCGACGACGCTCCGAATCGGATCCTCACCCGGACGACGCCAGACAACGGCTCCTCCAGGCGAACGCGCTCGGTCACACTTCGAGTCAGGAGCTCCTCGCCGTTCTCTCGAATCAACTGCGCCGAGAACGAGCACTGTCCGTCGACCTGAACGGTGTGAACGACGAGAGGCTCGTCGAACTCGACATCGATCCAGGGCTCTCCTCGATTCGAGGGCATCCACGAGGAGTAGACGTTGCCGCGGACCTCCCGGCCGGTGCCGTCGTCGAAGGCGTTGAGGATGCCGTAATAGGGATCGTCGGCTGCTCGATCGCCGTTGACCGACGACGCCGAGACCCGAGCCAGGGTCGTGCGCGCCAAGTTCAGGCCGGGTCGACCGTCTTCGAGACGAGCCTCGAGCTCGCGCAAGCGCCGCTCGAGCTCGAGGACCTTGGCACGAGGATCGGAGTCGGTGATCGCGCCGGCGAACACGGGGACGCGGGGGTCGATCGAGTGCGGCACTGGCCGATGCGTCGGCTCTTGCGGAGCCTCCTTTGGCTCGGGCTCTTGGATCACGATCATCGCCAAACAGAGACAGATCGAACACGTCATCATCATCTCGACCTCCGGGTCACCTCTCATGAATCGAGCGCTCACCATCGACCTGAACTCTATCGACCGAGACCCGAATCCCGAAGTCAAGGCTGTGCAAAAACGCCTCGTAAGTCTGGCTGCCCCCCATCTGGAACCTCGGGCCTGAGCTCCCTTGCCGGGAGCTCTTGGGTCGTCCCTGCAATCGCCCTCATTCGGCTCCTGAGTAAACGAATCCGCCCCAGTCCTTCGGCGAGGCCCCGGCGCGCAGCATCTGGAGCTGGGCGTTTCGGAGTGCTTCGCCGGGTGACTCACCTTCCTCCCACATCCTGCGATAGAGCTCGCCCATCAATTGCTGGGTCGCCGCATCGGGGACCGACCACACCGAGCTGATCACTTGCCGCACGCCGGCCTGATGAAAGGCTCGCCGGAGCCCGAGCAAGCCTTCACCGCTGCGCTCGACACCCAGCGCCGTGCGACAAGCCGAGAGCACGGCCAGCCGAACGCCGCGGAGATCGAGTGCGGCGACCTCTTGAGCGGTCAAAAGGCCATCGTCGTGCTCACCGGACTCGCCCGCATTCGCACCCGCGAGCACCACGCCTGCGCGCAAGCCGGTAAGCCAATCGAATGCCGGTGTCACTCCTTCTCGACCTCCCGACTCGGAAGCACCGGTCGTCAAGGCCTCACGAAGGAAGTAGCCATGCGTCGCGAAGTGAAGGTATCGAAAGTCGGCCAGACGCGCCTTCACCGCGGCTTCGGTCGCGTCTCGTCCCGCTAACAGCTCGCCCTCTTTCCCCGTCGCACTCTGAAAATGTCGCAGCACCGCTCGCCCCTCGGCCTCGGTGTGCGTCAACGCCTCCCAGGACCGAGTCGCTCCCGTGAGTAGACCGGAGCGATCCCCTTCCGCAGGAGCCATCGGTACTCCGTAGTCCACACCCGCGATACAGAGGAGTGAGCTGCCACCGGGACCAGCCGCCTCGGCTGCGGAATCACGCAGGCTTGCGCGATATTGGAATCGATGCTTCGCGAGCAGGTACGAGTCGTCCGCGATGGGAAGTGACTCGAGAGGCAGCTTCGCCAAGAACCCGTCCGGCGAGATGATCACGTCGCGGTCACCGAGCATTGGCGCCAAGGGATCCCAGAGCCGCTCGCGAACCGCGGCACCCAGCTTGAGCGCGTCGACCTTCGGTGCCGTTCGGGCCGGTGGAACGTCTCGCGTCGAAGTCGACACACCGAGCGCCTTCAGGTACGCCTCGACGGCTTGCTCGATCTCGTCGGCGGGTCCCAATTCGAAGAACCGGGGCGTGCCGCTCTCGGGAGTCAGGACCCAGGCGACGACGGAGCGCTCGACCTCGCCGTCTCGCTCCTGGATTCGCCGCGCAATTAGGAAGTCCACAGTCGGCGCCGCGACGGTGATCCGTTGCACCGCCTCGGCATCGACATCCCTCGCGCCCTCGCCTTCCCTCAGATCGCGCAGCAGCTCCTTTCGCGTCCGCACGAGCTCACTGAGCCGCTCAGTAGCCTGCTGTGAACCGATCGGGAGCGTGCCGGAGGCGAGACGGGAGAGCTGAGAGTCGACCTCGGCGAGTGCTGTCCATTGGGCCGTGGTCCCTTGGGAGCGTCGCAGGGAGCTGCGGAGGGCGAGGCCCTTCCACGCCGCGATCCTGGCGTGAAGACCGTGCTCCTCATCCGGGCTCAGGCCGTCCCCGCGCAGGCCGAGCAGGATCCAAACGGCATGGCCCAGCCTCTCCACCGCGGCGAACCGCTCACCATCGGGAAGACGCTGGAGATCATGGATGACCGATGCGTAGCGCGTGTCGAAGAGCTCGAACGCGACGGCGCGGGCTTCATCGACACGTCCCGCTTCCTGGAGCAGCAGCGTTTCCTCTTCGAGCAGGTAGGAGACGAGTGGGTGGTGCGGATGGACTCGCTCCTTCCAGGATTGCGTCACGGCTCGAATCGAGCGGGTCGCCGACGCGAGGTCTCCCTTCTGTCCGGCAGCCCTCGCCATCATCCGCTGTGCATTCAACAGATCGAGATGGCCAGGCTCGACGCGACCTTCCAGCTCTTCGATCGCGCGGCGAAGGTTCTCCCATGCCGAATCGAGATCCGTGTCCATGATCATCGTGGCGAGCTTGATCCGGGCCCGGGCTCTCGGAAGCCAAGATCGGGCATCGCTCCGCTCGAAGCGTGCGACCGCCTGTCCTTGAAGATCGCGCGCGCGATCGCGATCGCCCGACGTGTACTCGATCGTCGCCAGGCGCTCCAATGCCGACGCGTAGCTCGGAGAGGCCTGGTCACCCAGCGTCTCGCTGAGGCGCAGAGACTTCTCGGCGTACTCCCGGGCGGCCGAGAGATCCCCCAGCTCGGAGGTGATCGCGGCGAGAGAGTTCAAGACGGGTCTTTGCTCGGGATGCTCGGCACCGAGGTAGGTCGCTTGGACCAACAATGCTTGCTCACACGACTGCCGCGCCGCGACCAGCTCGCCGAGATCGTATTGCGCGACTCCGAGGTTCTGCCAAGCGATGGCAACGAACCGGGCCGACTCTTCATTGCCACCCAAGATTGCGACCGCGCGCTCGAGAACACGCGCGGCGTCCTCCCAGCGACCCGACTCGATCAGCACACCGCCGAAGTTCGCCAAGTGCGAGCCCAAGTCGAGATGCTCCTCGCCGAGGACTTCCTCGCAGATCGGCACCAGCTCCTCGTAGGCGGAGACGGCCTCTCGCGTCTTTCCTTGCCAAGACAGCAGGAGCGCACGATTCGCGAGCGCCAGGATCGTCTGGCGATGCCGGTCACCGTGCGCCCGTCTGGCCAGCTCGAGGGCGCGGTCATTCTGCTGCAAGATGTCGCCTAGTGAACCGGCGGCCTCCAGGCTCTCGAGCAACGCCCAGGCGAGTCGAGCAGGAGCCTCTCGATAGACTTCCTCGGCGAGGCCTCGCATCTCGAGGAACGCCGCTCGTGCCTCACCGGACCGACCGGCCCGGTTCAGTGCATGAGCACGGTTCCAGAGCGCATGGATCATGGCCGACGAACGAGCCGAGACATCGCGGACCGCTCGAAGCCCATCCGCCGAGTCCTGGATCCAAGCATCGAGCTGCTCGGGGCCCTCGAGCTCCGGCTCGTTCAGTGCTTTGACCGCAATGCGAAACGGCCCTTCACTTCGCAACGCGCACAGCTCGACGCGATAGGTGACAGGAGCCTCGTCCACCGTGAAGCGCAAGCGCGGATGGACGCCGAACCAATCGCCGTCGGACTCATCGACCAGCTCGCCATTCGGCCTGCGGAGCTGAAGCCAGCCATCGAAGAAGCGGGAATGCGCCTCGATCGTGTACTCACCGACCCGGTCGAGGGTGAGCTGCCAGCATTGACCATGGCGAGGAAAGAAGGCGGCTTCACGCTCGAGGATCGGGCTCTCGATGACGGGGTCTTCGAGAGTGATCTCGCCTTCGACCTCCTGGCCGACCTCGAGGATCGGAAGGTCTTGCATCCAGGCCGGGAGCAGCAAGAGGCAGAACGTCCACACCATCGTCACTCTCCATATGAGACCGGGTCGCGTCCGGGGTCCATCGTACGGCGGCGGTGAATGGAAATCATGGGGCGATCGTGGCGCAGGTTTGGCGACGTGCCTACGTCGTATCCCCCGGCTTCAGCCGGGTTGGCTCCCCGGCTTCAGCCGGGAGGAATGCGGGCTGGCAGCCCTTCAGCGAAGGAGCCATCCGCTCACCGCCGCTTGCGGAGCTCCGACAACCTGATGTCAGCGTTGTCATCTTCGCCGCCTTCACGGCCGTCGGCTCCGAAGCTGATGATGTCGTAGTCGTCCCCGGTCGGAGAGCTCGAGGGTCGGTAGACGAACGGGTTGCCCCACGCGTCGAGGGGGATCTCTTCGGCCTCGAGGTAGCCGGTCTCCGACCACTCGTTCGGCTTGACGAGATCCTGGAGCGTCTCGGGCTTTCGATTGTTGTTGTCGAGGGCGTGCATCTTCACAGCCATATCGAGAGTCAGGATCATGTTCTCGGTCTGGCGGCGTCTCACGACCTGCAGGCCACCTCTCCGGTTCAGCTCGACGAGGCGCGAGGCCAACGCCGGCAAGGCCGGGAGCCACCATTCCTCGCTGACACTCGACATCGTATTGAGCAGCACTGCATTTTCCTTTCGAATGGCCCAAACGACTCCTGGTGAAAGGTGCTGCGTCATCGCACGCAGCGCGGTCGTGTCGCCGGTGGCTTCTTCGATCGCCGGCAAGAACGTCTGGATGATCTTCGGCAAGTCCAAGTAATTGACGCCGATGACTCTCTCGGGAAGCCCTGATGATCTCTTCGCCGATTCGAAGGACTCGGCAGTCCACAGACTCCTCTCCCCTCCGGCCAATTGGGTCAAGGCGTCTCGCATGCCCGGGACATCCATGGAAAGCCAAACCGTTCCGCTCGCACTCGCCAAGCAAAGCTCGACGGACGGAGAGTCCTCGGGGTTGGCCAGCTCGAGGACCGAGATCTTGTGATCGCCATGAGACAATTCGCGAAAAGGCTCCTCCGAGGTGCCCCCACTCGCGGCGATGAATGACTTCAATGAGGAGAGCAGACGATCCGCGTCTCGGGCTCCGAGACCGACCACGAGGCACGGCACGGGAGCGGCGCCCTGCGGCGGTCGGAGGTAGTAGAGCAGCTCGCCGTTCATCTGCTCGAGCACATCGTTCTTCAGGCTCAGCCCGGTCGCCTTCTCGAGCTCGCCGAGCTCCGGGTCCTGCGACGTGATACTCGAACCCTGCAGAAAGTACTCGCCGACGCGCACCCATTGGCTCCAGGCCATCTGGGCGTCGATGCGAACGAGGCCAGCAGCCATGGCGTCAGGAGGCACGAGTCGCAGCCTTTCGCTCGAGAGAGACTCACGTCCGATCCCGTCGAGCCATGATTCCTGTTTCGGCTCCATCTCGACCTGAATCGATGATCGCTGAACCGCTCCGTCGAATCGCGTTCCGTAGGAGACGATCCAAGGCAGCTCGAACGAGTCTTCCGAGCTCACTTCGGCAGGAGCCGCCAGAGCCTTACGAAGCTGCTCGGTCCGAGCCCAAAATCGAAGCTCGTCGCTCGGCTGCATCGTCGCTGCGTGGTGGCGCTTGAAGTCCTCCGAGCTCGCCAGGGATTCCTCAGTCCTGAAGTATCCCTCGATGCCTCGTCGCGACATTGCGATGACGAGGTGGTGCGGGTCCGGCTGGTATCGGTAGAAGTGCATGGGCATGAAGTCGAGAAACCGGACAGAGTGCGACGCGATCTCCTGCGTCTCCCACTTCAATCCGAAGTTCTCGGACCCAGTCCATTCTTGGAAGAAGAGATCGAGGTCCTCGAAGAATCCATCCCAATCCCCCTCCTCTGTCAGACGGAGGTCGGCAATCAATCCGACACCTTCTGGGCCACTGACGCCATTGTCGATCTCGGCGTACAGCAGCCCGAACTGCATGCTCTGCCAGGGCAAGCTCGACACCATGTCCGAGGAGAGGGCCTCGAGTAGCGGATTCGACTCGCCGACCAGCGCCTCCCAAAGCCGTCGAACCTCCGGCTCTCGCAGGATCTTCCCGATCGCGGACTTCTCGAGCTCGGCGAGCGAAGTCGGAACATCCGGCAACGCGAGGTACATCAGCGAGTCCGCCGGAAGATGCTCGGCGAGGTCGCCCTGAGCCGAGAGTGCGGACGGCATCAGCAGGATGGCGAGCAACAGGATCGTGAGCTTCATCGGGCACTTCCCCTTCGAAGGCGACGGTTCAGGACGAACGGCGACGTGTTGGCCGATTGCGTCCCGATCATCGCAGATCATAAGGCGACGTGCCTACGTCGTATCCCCCGGCTCTAGCCGGGTTGGATCCCCGGCTTTAGCCGGGAAGAAGGCGGGCGGGACGCCCGCGCTCCCAGTGGTTGCGGGTGGGATGCCCGCGCTCCCAGTGGTTGCGGGCGGTATGCCCGCGCTCTCATCAATCGATGGGCACGGTCGTCGTCGAGTCGGGCGCGACCTCCACGGTGACTTCTCGGATCACGTCTCTCCCATGCCGGATCCGGATGAGACCGGGGCCGGCCGGTACCGTTCCGAAGCCGAAGGCCCCGTCGGGCGACAGCTCGGCCTTCGTCCACCACTCGCCGCCGTCGACGCTCTCCCAGCGGTGGGAAACGCTGAGCTCTTCTGGGGTCACGCCCACATTCACCGTTGCCTCGAGACGGCCGAGTCCATTGTCGAGAGTCCACTCATGGTCTCCGGCCGTCAGATCGAATGTCGCCGAGTATCGCGTTCGCCGATCCGCGGTCGTCACCTGCAATGCGTACCGACCGGGCTCGAGGACTTGCAGCTCGAATCGCCCTTCCGAGTCCGGCTCGGCCCACATGCTCCAGCCGAAGCGGCGAAAGGCGATGCTTCCTCCACCCACCTGCTGTGCGAGGGTGATGTTCCAGCCTCGATTTCGGAGGCCTCGAGGAAGGGTGCCCCGAAACCGAGCTCGCTCCGCAAAGGGCTCGAGGTCGACATTCGTGACCTCACCTTCTCGGACCTCGTGGGGATACACGGTCCAAACGACGAGACTGCCGGTGCTCGCGCCATGGTCGGGCGCACGCTCGTCGGCGATCAGTCTCCAATTGCCCGGCGTCAGCCCGGCGAGCCTATATCGGCCATCGCCGTCCACGATGCAGGAGCTGAGGTGCCCGTCGCCTCGAGAGCCGATGACTCGAAGCGTCCTCGTCGCCGAATCGGGAAGGATCACGCGCCCATTGATCTCGCCTCCGCCGCCCAGCACGACTTCGAGATCCTCGATCGGATCCTCACCCAGCTCGAACGGACCGTCGTCGAAGGGCGCGTATCCCTCATGCTCGACGCGCAGGTAGAAGCGCCCGGCCTCCTTCGGCGCGATCGAGAAGTAGCCATCGCCATCGGAGCGTGCTTCGGTGTCCGGTAGCCACTGACGGTCGGCCGAGAAGGTCTGGTGGTACAAGACCGGT
>JAVJTD010000356.1:0-5066 GCA_040219065.1 Planctomycetota bacterium | reverse complement strand
GCCCACCGATGTAGGAGTGCCCAAGTCGAGCGAGTCTGAGGCCGAGTCTGTCGGTGAGGGCCTTCGCGAGCGAGCTTGGGCCGGGGGCAGCCGTTGCGACGAGACAGCGTACTCCGAACGGCCCCTTGCTCGGCGCTTCTCCGCTCGATCGTCCGCAATGTCGAGCAAGCGGCCCCACGTTCAGCGACTGCTTCCCGTTTCGGTCGCGCGGGCTCTGGTTTCTTCACCCTGTAAGCAGCCACTCAGATTCATCGCGTCTCCGGACTCGCTTCATTCTCTGCTCATTCGGCTGCGGCATGATGCCATTCGTCGATCGGGTTCGAATCTTGCCCGGAGCCGATCGGTACCCCGGCTCCCCCCTTTCGCAGCCTTCGATCGCCGGGGTTCTCCGCGCTACACCCCACAGCTTTTCTCGCAACGCCAGCCTCCGGCGCCGGCTCTTCTCGACAGAGGAGAGCCGGCGCTCTTTGAGGATCCACCTGCTGGCGCAGTCAGTCCGCCGGTGCTCCGAATACCTGAGGGGGGGACACCGAGACCGGCTGAAGCCGGCGTTCCGAATGCCGTTCGTCGCGAGACAGTCTCACTCGGCGCAGAAGGCTTGGTACTCGGCTTCGGTGATCTCGAGGCGAGCGGCGCAGCGCTGGCATTGCATCTCGATGCGGTCCTGGCCTTCGAAGAGCGACTGAAAGTCCGTCCCGTAGGTCGACTTCAGGACGCCCATCATGCGCTCTCGGTTGCAGCCGCAGGCGAAGCGGAATCGTCTCTCGGCGAGGAACTGGAGGCGCTTGTCTTCGAGACGCTTGGCGATCTCGTCGTAGTCCACCTCCCTTAGCCACGAGAGGTCCGCGTCGGGCAGGTCGTGAAGCAGCATCACGTCACCCTGGTCGCGCGTCAGGAATCGACCGTTCCGTTGCTCGGACTGGCGGTAGTAGTGCTCGACCATCGCGAAGACATCGATGCCCGAGACCTCGACGAACGACTCGTGTGGCTCCGAGGATGGACGCCGTGATTGCACGACGAGGAGGTTGTGGTCTCGCGGCCTGACCTGCTCCTCGTCGAGGAAGGCACGCCCCACGAGCGCTTCGTCTCGCGAGCTGCCCGTGAAGAACAGGTTCATCATCGGCTCTTGGAGGCTGATGGTCCAACCGATGTACTCGTCGATCGGTCGACTGGACAGATGCAGCGCGAGCGCCATCATCCCGTCGGCGAGGAGCTGACGGACAAAGGGGTCGTACGCGAGACCATGGCCGAGCGAATGGAGCTCGATCTCCTCCGACAGAGTCGGGAAGGAGCCGACCAAGACGAGGACGTTCTCCTCACGGGCGAGGAAGCTGCGAACGATAGAGGACGATTCGGACATCGGTTCCAAGGGCCAAGAGTCAAAGGAAGAGCTGCCGCGCTCATCCTACCTCACGTGCAGTGCGCGCAGATCGCCTTCCTCCAAATCGAGGCGGATCCCGATGCGATCACCTTCCCGCGTCTCGACCATCACGAGGCACGGGCCGGCGGCGAGCTCGGCGCGAAAGCCGTCATCCGAGGGCTCCGTCGAGAGACCGGCCGCCCGCGCCCCCACCACGTTGCCAGTCAGGACGACCGTCGCCTCCCGCCGCATCCGCGCCCGGCGATGCATCGTCTCGCCATGGCCCATCGCCGTGCCCGTCAGGCGTGCTCGCCCATAGCCCGAGCTGCTGATCTCGATGGTGAACGGCTGATTGGCTGCCAGCTCCAGACGAACGACGTCTTCGCTCGTCTCCGGCGTCACGTCTTCCGATCCATCGGGCCCGGTGACGGTCAGCTTCTCGATCGGCAACACCGCACCCGAACGGTCCCGGACATCGAGGTCCAGATGACAGGTCGGCGACAACATCGGATCGTAGCCCGGGCGGATGATCAGCGAGCTTTCTCGCAGGCTGACTTCGGTGTCTTCGGCGATACCCGTTCGCTCGAGCCGGCGTCGCTCGCCGTTGACGGTCTCGGCGAGTACGACGATGGGGCGATCGGACGGGACGGGCACTTCCACCACGCGCTCGCGAAGCTGCTCGTAATCCAGGCTCACCGAGTCATCGCCCGCTTGGACGTGAAGCCGACGAAGCTGCTGCGCCGGCAGGCTGACCGTCAAGACGGGCTCGCGCTCCGGCCGTGGCTCGAAGCGCGGGCTCCCTTCGAGCACGGTCTTCGAGCGATACGGCTTCCAGCCACTGAAGTCGGCACCCACGAGCACCTCGATCTCGCCGGGCGGCAGGAGGTGTGAGCCGAAGCCCTCCGCGATCCACCCGGCCTCATGGATCACCCGCACCAGAGGCCACTTCCACTTCTCGCTCGGAAGGCCCTCTGGCTGGACGATCTCGAAGCTGGGTCCTCGCCAGCCCGCGGGCGGATCGAAGGCGTCGGCATCTTCGCGAAGCGTCACCGCTTCGCCTGGTGGCACCCAGAGCGCCGTCAAGTGCTGCTCGCCGCGGGGATCCACGAAGCGGACGACACCTTCGCGCAAGTACGCCACCGAGCCGAACCGCGCCTGACCATCGGGACCGATCCAGCTCGTCACGACCGGCGAGTGCTCGAAGGCCACGCGCCGGCCCGACGCGGGACGCCCTTCCGAGTCGAGCACCACGAGATCGATCACGGGTCGGCGCGGCAATGGCAGCTCGACGACGCCATCGGCGTCGGGGCGATGCAGGAGCTCGTCCAGGTCGCCCGTCACCAAGCCGTAGCCGTCGGCCGCGGCCTCGAAGTCGACCCAATGGTCGATCGCCGGCCCTCGCAGCAGTAGCTCACCCGCTGCATCGGAGCGGAAGACCTCGGTCGCGGGCGAGTGAACACACGACTGACGGAGCCTCAGCTCGCCTCCTTCGATCGGCCGACCTTCGAGATCGGTGAGACGCAGCCGGCGTGCGACCGGCTCGTCCAGCGCAACGGCGACATCGTCGAAGTCGTTCGCGGGCAGGAGCAGCGAGCCGAATCCCGCAGCCGAGACTCGGATCTTCTCGCCGATGACCGTGCCGACTCGGCCGCGAACGCGAAAGCTGCCGTCGACGCCGGTCGTGGTCTCGTCGAGGCGCAGGATGATGCGCTGCGGCTCGGCGAAGTCCTCGGTGAAGACCTCGACCCGTGCCCCGGGAAGACCTTGCCCGGTCGGGCCGACGACGATGCGTCCTTCGATCCACCTCACGTCTTCGGTCGCTGGCGGCGCCTTGGCCAAGAGCGACCAGGACTCACTGCCGGTGAGTCCTTCGACGCGGTCGGACGCTGCGGCCATGAGCCAGAGGCAGAGTGCGAGCATGGTGCGGTCTCCGGGCGATGAGTTGGCCGGCAGGCCCGCTCATGATGACAGACACGATCAGATCCCGCCAATGCTCCCACGCTGGTATGAGGCTGCCGAACGGCCGGGCTCCCGCCGGACGATCGTCTTCTCGTTGGATTGATCTGGGGTTCCTCACCCGGTAATCTTCGAGCCTTCCCCCCCTGCGACGGAGGTTCCACTTGACGCCGTTTCCCATCATCAATCTCGAGACGAACGAAAACGCCTGGCGAGCCAAGGTGCAGATCCCCGAAGACACGAGCTACGTGGATGGGCATTTCCCGGGCGAGGCGATCTTGCCGGGCGTGGCCGAGATCGGATTGGTGCTGCAGGTGCTCGAGCGCGGGGGAGTGGTCGCCAACTTGACCGGGATCAAGGGCTTTCGTTTCCGCAACCCGGTGAAGCCGGGCGATACGCTCGAGGTCGTCCTGAAGGCTCCCGGACCGAACGATTCTTCGGCGACCTTCGATCTCCGGCGCGGCACGGAGCGCATCGCCAACGGCACGCTCCTCCTCGCGAGCGATGAGGGGACGGCCTGATGTCGGCCCTCGAGCAGCCTTTCCCCGACATCGATCGCATCCTGCCGCACCGTGGCCCGAGCCGATTCGTGATCGAGGCGATCCGCGCCGATCGGGACAGCGCTGTCTGTCGCGCCCGAGTTCCTGCGGCAAATGCCCTCGTCACCGACGGTCACGCCCCGGCATTCCTGGGCATCGAGGTCGCCGCGCAGGCCGCCGCATTGCACTCGGGCATGGTGCGGGTCGAGGACGGCGAGACCGAAGCCGAGCCGCGCGTCGGGTACCTGACGGGCGTTCGCGAGGCGACCTGCCATCGACCGACGTTTCGAAGCGATGCCGACGTCGAAGTGCAGGTGGTCATCACTCATTTCGCGGTCCCGATCAGCATGCACCGCTTCGAGATGAAGCAAGACGGTCAGACGATCATCACGGGCTCGATCAGCACCTATGTCCCTTGAGGACGGAGCGGAGCATGCAGAGGCTGAAACTGGGCCCGAGGGCGATGGAGTGCCCAAGTCGAGCGAGCCGGTGACCGAGTCCGTCGGTGAGAGCACTGCGCAAGCGAGCGGCCCCTTGCTCGGCGCCTTCTGGCTCGATGGTCTGAGACGTCGAAAGAGCGGCTTCCAGCTCAACAGCCGCTTCCCGTTTCGGTCGCGCGGGCTCTGGTTCGACCGCCTGTTTCAAGTCAGGGGAGCCCCCGGCGCAGCGCCGGAGCAAACAGGGGATGAACCTGGCCCGATGGCGATGGAGTGCCCAAGCCGAGCGAGTCAAAGACCGAGTCTGTCAGTGGAAGCTGGCACGAGCGAGCTTGGGCCGGGCACACCGCTGCGACGACAGCTCACTCCGAGCGGCCCCTTGCTCGGCGCCTCCTGGCTCAGTCGTTGGCGACGTCGAAGAAGCCGCTCCACGTTCCACAGCCGCTCCCCGTTTCGGTCGCGCGGGCTCTGTTTTGGGGCATGTCTCAGATCGGAACGGGAAGGATCGTCCAAAACGAAAGGGGGAGAGCCGCGAGCGCAGCGACCGGTCCTCGCCGATTCCGTGGAGGGTCGTTGCCGGTAATCGACCGGGCGAGGATCGAGTCCGTCCGGCGAATCCAAGAACCTTCGAGCGTAGCGAGACTTTTCTAGAGAAGGCTCGCTACGCTTCGCAGTTCTTCAGGTTGGCGATGAAGCGGTAGGATCCTCCCCGAGACTCTACCGGCAGGGACCCTCCCCGGGCCGAGCGAGGACCGATCGCTCCGCTCACGGCTC
>JAVJTD010000350.1:0-5697 GCA_040219065.1 Planctomycetota bacterium | reverse complement strand
GCGCTCGAGCGCCACCGTTGCATCGAGGTGAGGGAAGGTGGCCACCGGGGCGGGATCGGTGTAGTCGTCGGCCGGCACGTAGATGGCTTGCATCACCACGACGACCAAGGGGTCGATCACCTCGATGCAAGCCATCTACGTGCCGGCCGACGACTACACCGATCCCGCCCCGGTGGCCACCTTCCCTCACCTCGATGCAACGGTGGCGCTCGAGCGCTCCCTCGCCGAGCTCGGCATCTACCCCGCCGTGGATCCTTTGCGCTCGACGTCGCGCCAGCTCTCGCCCGAGTTCGTCGGTGACGAGCACTACAAGGTCGCGCGCCAGGTGCAAAGCATCCTGCAGCGTTACAAAGAGCTCAAGGACATCATCGCCATCCTCGGTATGGAAGAGCTGTCCGACGACGACAAGATGACCGTGCTTCGCGCCCGTCGTATCCAGAAGTTCCTCGCGCAGCCGTTCGCGGTCGCCGAGCAGTTCACCGGTCAGCCCGGCATCTTCGTCCAGATCGAAGACACCGTGCGGTCCTTCCAGGAGATCCTCGCCGGCAAGCACGACAACCTGCCCGAGGACGCGTTCTACATGGTCGGTACCATCGAGGACGCGATCGAGAAGGCCAAGAAGATCGAAGCGGGCAACTGAGACCCGGAGGGTAAGGACTCGTGGAGAAGTCGTTTCGACTCGAGATCGTCACTCCGGAGAAGGTCGTCTTCGACGGCCAGGTGGAGCGGATGCAGGTGCCGGCCTCGGACGGCCTGATGGGGGTGCTGCCCAATCACGCACCCCTCTTGGCCGAGCTGAGCGTCGGCTCCATCGACGTCCATGAGGTCGGCGGCGGTGAGCGCGTGATGTTCATCTCCGACGGCTTCCTGCAGGTCGCGAACAACCACGCCAAGATCTTGGCCAACGCCGGCGAGCGCGCCGAGAACATCGACATCCAACGCGCCGAGGCCGCCGTCGACCGTGCGCGGGCGCGCCTGAAGGAGCACGGCAAGCTCGAAGGCCTGCCCGTCGACATGATCCGCGCCGAGTTCGCGCTTCAGAGAGCGCTCTGGCGATTGCGAGTCGGCAAGCGCGCCGCGGGACGCTGACCGGAAACCACTGGGAACGCGGGCGTCCCGCCCGCTTCGCTCGCGGAACAGGCTCGATATTCGAGTAGGTTCGCGGCGAGCCCCCGGCCCAAGCTCGCTCGCGATCGCTCTCATCGACAGACTCGGTCACCGGCTCGCTTCGACTTGGGCACTCCAACGTGTGCGTTTCGGTCTCTGCATGCTCCGGGCGCACTCCAAGTCTCGCCGATTTGCAGGCTTTCCTCCTGGCCGTGCAATGCGTACGCTGTTCGCCCTCGCTCGATGAGCGACGCCTGAATAGAGATGAACTCACAACGCTGACGCACTTGCACACCTCAGCCGCCGGGCCCTTGCGGCTCGCGGAAAGGCTCTCTCATGTCGATCGCCGTCCGTATCGCTGCGCTGTTGCTGCTCTCTGGCCCGGCCGCGTTCGGTCAGGGCGCTCCCGTCGACATCCCGCCGGGCTGGATCAGTGGCGACACGCATACGCACATCCAGCGTTGCCGCATCTGCGCTCCTCATACTTGGTGTCCCGATCCCGATTACTCCATCGTCCAGCTCTTCGAGGAGCAGTGCTTCTTCGAGGTGGACGTCTCCTGCCAGCTCGTCTGGAACCCGGCGGGCCTGATCGATCCTGACGGGAATCCCGGCGTCGAAGAGTTCCTCGCCGAGTACGCGCCGCTCGTCACCGGCGACGAGGATCCGATCACGCAGGGCGACCCTGAAAAGGTGCTCTTGCATGGCGTCGAGGCCTCGGGCTTCGATGCATCGCAGTTCGGACACATCACGGCGATCGGCATCCACGACGCCGCGTTCCCGACGGAGCGAGACTTTCCGGGACCGATCCTGGAGTTCTTTCGAGAGCAACCGGGAGCCATCACCGGCTACGCCCACGCCGCTTGGCCGGTCGACTATCAGCTCCCGCCCTGGTACGGGCCACCGAACCGCACCCTTCCGTTCCTCGCGCCGATCGACCTCGCCCTTGGGCGACTCGATTACCTCGAGGTGACCGTCTTCGATCACGAGATGCCGATGCCGGGCTTCTCCTGGCGGCAGCTCTACTACGCGCTGCTCAATGCCGGGCGCCGTCCCTCCATCACCGGCGGCTCGGATAATTGCGACGATCGAACCATCGGTGCCATCCGAACCTACGCCGACATCCGGGCCGAGACGCTCTCGCCGTCGACCTGGATCGAAGCCGTTCGCGGCGGTCGCACGAGCCTCTCGTACGACCGAGGGCAGTTTCTCGATGTGACCGTTGGTGGCGTCGGCCCTGGCGACCGATTGGCTCTGGCACAACCCGCCAACGTGACGGTCCGCGCGACCCTGCATGTCGGGAGCGGTACCGAGGTGACCGATACGCTCGAGATCATTCGTGACGGAATCGTCGTTCAGTCGGTCCCGTTCTCGCTCGGCGAAGACGAGACGCAGACGTTCCAGATCGAGGTGCCGGTCGACGAGAGCTCGTGGATCGCGGCGCGAACGTTCTTGACGCACTCTGCTGCCGTCTTCGTCACCGTCTCCGAGCGTCCGATCGCAGAGCTTCAAGACGCCCAGTATTGGCTCTCCTACTGCGACGACCTCGCCGGCAACCTCGTGCAGTTCCGATTGGACGAAGACGAGGAGTGCGCAATCCTCGAGGACATCGCGGCCGCGAAAGAGGTGTTCCAGGCGGCTGCATCTTATCGATCCGTGCCGCCGGTCGGTGTCGCCCGCTTCGGCCGAGCGACGGCTTCCTGTGACGGGCCGCCGGCGATCGTGGCCATCGACGCGCCTGTCGCGGGTCAGGTCCTGCGGATCGCCTGCCTGAACGCTCCCCGCGAAGCGTCGGGCTGGTTGCTCGTCGGCGTGAGGAGGCTGCCGGAGCCGATCCGCATCGGCGGCGCCGACATCTGGGTCGATCCGAGCGGACCGGTCTGGGGCGAGCATTTCCCGCTTCCGGCCACGTCCACGGCAGGCGGCCACGCACAGCTCTCCTTCGACATCCCCGCCCGACTGTCAGGTGCCCCGTCACTCTACGGTCAGTGGATCTGGCTCGATCCCACCGAGTGCCTCCCTGGCCAGCGCCTGTCGGCGAGCGACGCGATCGACGTCATGATCGAGTGAAGTTGGCAATCTGTTCCCGGCACAGATGGCCCACTCTTGGCAATCTGTTCCCGGCACAGATGGCCCACTCTTGGTGTTCGTGTGTTCGTGTGACCACGTGGAACGTGACCACGAGACCACGTGACCACCTGAACACTTTGCTGGATGGACGATGATCTTTCGGAGCCTGCTCCTCTCGGTTCTTCTCGCGCTCACGACTAGGTCGCTTGCCGCGCAGGACGAGGCGTCGCGGCCGAACGTGCTGCTGATCTTGGCGGATGACCTCGGCTACTAAGACCTCGGCAGCTTTGGCGGAGAGATTCCGACGCCGCACCTGGACTCCTTGGCCAAGAACGGCCTGCGCTTCACGCAGTGCTACAACTCCGCGCGGTGCTGTCCTAGCCGGGCTTCTCTGCTCACCGGGCTCTACCCGCACGCGGATCGACCTGGCCACCTCGAAGCCGGAGCTGACTCAGGCCATGGCGGACGAGTGGCTCGCATGGGCGAAGCGGGTGAAGGTCTATCCCTTCTTCGAAGCCCGGGCGCCGAAGACGCCGCAGGTCGCGAATCGGCCACTCGACATCCGCTGCCGCGTCACCGCGCGCTCGAAGAGCGGCGTCATCCTCGCCCAAGGCGGTCGCACTCATGGCTATGCTCTGCATCTCGAGGACGGTCACCTCTGCTTCAGCGTGCGCGTGAATGGCGACGTGCGTGAGGTGCGAGGCCTCGAAGTGCCGGATGGCGAGCTCGACGTTCGGGCGGTGCTCGACAGGCAGGCCAAGATGAAGCTCTTCCTGAACGGTGAGCTCGTCGGCGAAGGTCAGGCCGCGAGCTTGATCCCGGTCGAGCCGCAGGACGAGCTGAGCATTGGGCTCGACACCCAGACGGCGGTCGGCAACTACCAGTCGCCGCACCCTCTCGATGGCGATGTCGAGGACGTCGTCATCGAGACGGAGTGAATCACTTCAGGCGGACGGCCGGCTCCGTCGCCTTGGACATCTTCACCGGCAACTGCCACACGGCGGTGCCTTCGCGATCGGTGAAGTAGAGGCGGCTCTCGGACCGCTCGAGGCCGTTGCCGTCTGCCCAGAGGGCATAGAAGTCCGGGTGGGCGTTTACCGGATGGCGGACGTAGGTGTGATTGCGCGGGCTGTCTTTCGTGAGCTGCTTCGTCTTCGTCCACGACTCTCCCTGGTCGCGGCTGATCCACATCGCGATCTCGCCACCGGCACTGAAGGGCTGGGGACCGGCCTCGGTGGGGGCGATGAGGCGCCACTGGTCATCCGCCTCGAGGTACAAGGACCCGAAGTCGTAATTGTGCGTCGAGCGCGTGATGTCGTGAAAGACCCACTCCTCGCCGGTCCAACGTGCCGTCATCCATTGGCGCGGATCGTTCTTGGGACCGGCCTCGTAGCCACCGCTCGTCAAGAACACGATGACGGGATGCCCAGCGCTCGTGAATTGCACGGTCTTGAGGTAGACGAGCCGACCCTCGCCTTGAAACTCGCGCACGAGGACCGGGTTCTCGATGTCGGTCAGTGGCAACTCGAGCGACCTCCCCTGGACGTTCTGCCACGTGCGACCACCGTCGCGGGTCTGCATGTAATAGAGATTCGTTCGTGCGTTGAGCCCGACCTCTTGCGGATGGAAGTTGAAGGCGGTACCGACGCCGCCGTCCCGCTCCCAGCTCACCTGGTAGTGACCGCGCTCGATCGCGGCGAGGAGCGTCGGCTCGGTCCAATCGCGTCCATTGGGGCTGGTTTGACAGTAGAGTCGCCGGCCTCCGCCGTAGCGCGTGTGGAGAAAGCAGAAGCCCCGGCCCTCGAGAAACCAAGGCTGCGAGTAGGAGAAGTTCGTCTCGAGGACCTGCTCGAAGCGATCGATCGAGTAGGGCTCCATGCTGCGACTGATGAAGGCCGATCGCGCCGTGCCATGAGCGTTCGAGAAGATCCAGAGGTGCCCTCGAGCATCGATCTGGATGGCCGGGTTGTCGTGGGCGTCCTGCGTCTTCTTGTCGAGGAGGATGGCGGGCCGAGGGACGGTCTTCGTCTCGTGATCGAAGTATGAGACGAGGTGCAGCAGGCTCCCGTCCTCGGACACGCCCCCGAACGTGAAGAACGTCTTGCCGGCTTCTCGGCTGTAGATGGCGAACGGCGCGATCTGCTGCGGATAGGTCGCGAAGCCGCCTGAGTATTTGTACTTGTACTCATCGTTCGACGGCTGGTTGTAGTACCAGATCCCCCGGTAACCGTCGGAGCGAGGCGGCGTGTCGAGAGTCGCACCGTCCTGCGCCAATGCCGAGAGGGTGAGGCCGAAGAGGATCGAGATCGCGTGCATGAGTGATCGCCGAGATGTGAGACTGTTGGAGGCAAGAGTGCCGATGGCGAGCGCAGTGTACACCGCGTGCCGAGCTGAAAGACGCCTGATCGGCGAAACCCAGAGCACGTGTGACCGAACCGGCGAGTTGACCGGCATCTCGCAAGAGTGGGCCATCTGTGCCGGGAACAGACTGCCAACTTCCAAACCACTTCGACAGAGTCACTG
>JAVJTD010000343.1:0-2586 GCA_040219065.1 Planctomycetota bacterium | reverse complement strand
GCGGCGGGATAGCCAAAAAGTGGATTCGAATCTGCTCCCTAAGAGCTGCGGGAGCTTAACTCCACCTCTGGTCAGGAGCTACCGATCGCTCAGCCCGACCTCATGCGGAATCGCTGCCCACGCGGAGAGAAGTCGTGTCGGTTTCCAGCGGCCTTCGTCTCGTTCTGGTCATCGTTGCACTGGGCGCGATCGCGTCACCGGGAACCGCGCAGCCGGGAGAGCTCCCCGATTGGGTGAAGACGTCCTGGTGGATGAGACGGCAGATCGAGCCCGCCTGGGCGATCCGCGGCGCGCGCGTGATCGATGTCGCGACGGGAGAGGTGTCCGATCCGACGGACGTAGTCATCGGAGGCGATGCGATCGTCGCGATCGGAAAGGCCGAAGGGGTAGCAAAGAACAATACGATCGATGCGGCGGGTGGCTTCGTCATTCCCGGACTCTTCGATCTGCATGCGCACGTCTTGCCCGAGTCGAGACGCTTTGCCGGCTCGCCACCCGAAGAGACCTTGAAGACGCTGCTCGAGCACGGCATCACGACGATTCGGCTGCTGCCCTTCACGAGTGAGCTGGCTTTGGAATGGGGGGCGAGCGTCGCGGGCGCCAAGCTACAGGGACCGACGATCGTGGCCGCGAGCACGCTCTTCGAGAGAGAGGCCGAGCGGACCTCGCAAGGCTTCGGCACTCCCGAGGTCGCACGCGCTTGGGTCGAGCGGGAGGCCTGGCTCGGAGCCCGCTGGATCAAGGTGTACAACAGCATGGACGAGAGCTCCTTGGCGGCGATCGTCGAGGCTGCCCATCGTCATGGCTTGAAAGTCTGCGGTCACACGGCCGAGGTCCCGCCGCATCGGGCTGCCGTTTTGGGCATGGATTGCTTCGAGCACATCACCGGCATCCCGCGCTCGGCGCTCGATCCCGCGCTGAAGCCTCCGCGCTTCGACAGCTTGGCCGAGCGGACCGCCTGGTACTGGGAGAACGCGCAGCCAGAGCGGCTGGAGAGGCTACTCGAGACGATGCTCGAGAACGATGTCGCCTGGGTACCGACGCTGGTCGTCACCGATGCCATGGCGACGCACGGGCAGCACGACGGCTCGGAGCCCGTCCCAGACGACGTCCGGAAGCGGCTGAAGGAAGCCAACGAGAAGGGCGCTCGCCTGGCGGTCGACTACTTTCGCCGCGGCGGCCGTGTGGGGGTCGGGACGGACTTCCCCGTCGATGGCGTCTCGCCTGGTGAGTCGGTGGCGAACGAGATTCGTCTGCTGCACGAGATCGGAGGAGCGACGCCGCTCGAAGCGCTCCAGATCGCCACCCTCGGCTCGGCACGGGTGCTGGGATTCGAGAGCTTGGTGGGCAAGGTCGAGGCCGGCCGCCTCGCCAACCTGGTCGTCTTGAACGGCAACCCCCTCGAAGACCTGAAGCACCTCAGCGACATCCGCCTGGTCGTTCACGACGGCCGAAAAGTGGAGTAGGGCGGGAGAAAGGCAATTCGATGAGATCGCTCTTCGTCCTGACTGTTTTGACTCTGATCGTGACGGTCATCTGGATCGTCTCGGACGATTCGGGATCGTCTCACAGGACGACCTCGAACATCGATGGTGATCACGGCCACTCGGCTCTCGAATCCGCTACCCTGGATGAGCTTCGAGACAGATCCGTGAGCGCGAGGTCGGTCTTGAAGGAGCCGGCCGGGGCCTTTGATCAGCCAGCCAGTTCCAGTCCGCCTTCCGCCATTGAAGTGCAGCAGGGCGAGTCGAAGGATGCCCGAGCATTCGACCGCTCCATTACGGCACCGCCCAGACGTTTCATCGATCAAGATACGGAGCAGGTGCTTTCGGACCCTCGGGTCAATCCGCTCGGGCTCGGCCTCTCGGAGATGGACTTGGGGCGATTCGATGAGCTTCGGAAAGACCTATCGACCGATCTCGAGATCAGTCACCGAATGCACGGCTTCGCATGCCTGCTCGAGGGCGTGCAGCTCGTCGAGAAGGGGCAGTACGAAATCTACACGCCATACCAGGCCGTACCGCGGAATCACGAGTACGAGTACTTTTCCCACCGAGGCGAAGGCAAGGACCGAAACCTGGTCGCGAGGGTCGATCCCACCCGAGCTGACGCGAGCCAGAGAGTTCTCGATTCCTTCGCCGACTGGAAGTCGGCCGAGTATGAGGCGGAGAGGCAATTGGCGAGGTTCGTCGATCTGCATGGGAGATGAGCCCGGATCGTCCACGCTCGGGGCTCGAGGAGCTGCGACGCGTGGCAGGCCCCTCGCCGAGTCCCTCCGCGCTCGAGGGTCGCTCGAGCGCCCGGCGGCTGGTGCGAGTCGACGAACCCGTAGTTCGTTGTAGGTCGTGGTGGGTATTTGAACCTCCCCGGAAGCCGCGTCAGCAGATGGATCTCCGGGTTTTCAGGCCCGAAGGGCCGACGGCGAGTAGCCCAGGCGGGGCCGGTCCTCCGGCCCAAGCCTGGGGTGGGTAAGCAATGATGATGTTTTCATCACGCAGAGGGTAAGGGAGAGGTCTGGTAAGAGACCTCCCCCTCCCCGTTGTCGCGGAGGGGTCAATTCCCCTCATTTACCGGCGTGAGGGTCAC
>JAVJTD010000338.1:0-7361 GCA_040219065.1 Planctomycetota bacterium | reverse complement strand
GGACCCGTCACATCGGAAACTCCGTGGTCAGGCTGCCCCGGCCCAAGCTCGCTTGCGCAGAGCCCTCGCCGACAGACTCGGTCTTTGACTCGCTCGACTTGGGCACTCCATCGCCCTCGGGCCCAGTTTCACCCCTGTATGCTCCGCCGGTCCGCCAGCGGGGGCTCCCCTGATCTGAAACTAGATCCCGCGCGACCCAAACCGGAGCCCGCGCGACCGAAACGGGGAGCGGCTGTTGAACCGGAAGCCGCTTCATCGACGTCCCTGACGATCGAGCGGAGAGGCGCAGAGCAAGGGGCCATTCGGAGTGCGCTGTCGTCGCCAGCACGGTGCACCCCCGGTCCAGGCTCGCTCGAGAAGGTCCCTGACACGAAACCCTTTGCCGTTGGGGCGGCGGGGTTCACGGCGAGGACCTCATCCGTCCGGCGATGAGTAAGGGACGAGCGGACATCCTCGTCAGTCAGGGCGGTCAGATCGTTTCCGCGTCATCGTCTGCGGGATCCGGTCCCGTCGTCCCTCACGAGGCCCCACTGAAACGGTCATGAGCTTCGTGCGTGCGAGCGTGTTCCCAACCTTGCGCCAGGGACCTGTTCGGGCTCCGATCGTTTCACCTCCTGTTATTCTCCGCCGGTCCGCCGCCGGGGGCGCCCCTGACCGAGAGCATGCGGCATTCGGACCGTCGGCGTCAGCCGGTCCTGGCGTCCTCCGGCCGAAAGCATCGAAGAGACCCGGACCTGACATCGAGCAAGGGTAGCCCCGGCTCCACGGGGAAACGGGGCAAGTCAACGCCGCGGCACGGGTCCTCGGCGTTTCTCCATGTCGAGGTCCCCGGCTTCGAGAACGTGGAGCACCGAATCGAGGGCATCGCCGTCGCCGTTGAGGTCCTGGTTTCCTTGTTCTTGCTCCCGCACTTCGAAGATGACGACTCCGTTGCCAATGAACCCGCTGGTGCCTGCAACCTCGAGGTTGGTCAAATGATCCGAGCGGGGATCGAGCACATGCAAGACGTTGTCCTCGATGTCCCCGTCCCCATTCAGGTCCGTCTCAGCCTGCCGCCGCTCGTCCAACCAGAGGAAGATTCGATCCGAGGCGAATCGGCCGGCCCCGGCGAGGGCCAGGTTGCGCACCTCATCATTCGGTCCGTCGTACACAGTCGCGACGAAGTCGAAGGCATCGCCGTCGCCATTGCGATCTTCCTCTCCCTGCTGCGACTCGCTGACGTCGAGCAAGAACCGACCATTGAAATGCTGGAAGCCATGGGAGCCCGTCAAGGCGAGGCCGAGGTCTCGCGTTTCGCCGGACGGGATGTCGAAGACGTGAAAGACCCAATCCTCGAAGTCGCGATCTTCATTGAGTCTCTGCCTCGGTCTCTTTTCCCAAAGGGTGAATCCGACTTGATCTCCGCTGAGCCTTGGCCAAGAGCCGGTGAAGCCCAGGTTGGTCAAAGCACCCGAGCTCAGATCGTACAGGTGGACAACGAGGTCCTCGGCATCCCCGTCGCCATTGAGGTCGAGGCCTGATTGCCCACTCTCGCTCACCTCGAGGAGCGCCCGGGTCGCATCGTCTTCACCGTCGAGGAAATCAGCGTCGACGCCGGTATTCCGGAGCTCCCGTGGCCCGACGTCATAGACCAAGGGCACGAGGTCGCTCTGATCGCCGTCCCCGTTCCAATCCCGCCCGTCCTCGAGCTCTGAAGCGCGGAACGACAAGTAGCCATACGGCACGGCCTGCCTCATCCCAAGGATCGTGAGGCCCGCTGCAATGGGAAAGAGCTTGGTGGTGAGATCTTCCAAGTGCAATACGAACACGACGGTGTCCTCGCGGTCACCGTCGCTGTTCAAGTCTCGTGCCCCGGCCTCGCGGAGAGCACCCGCCATGATTGGCCCGTGAGAGACGGAGTAGACCGCCGAGAGCCTCGTATTGACGACCAATGCGTCGTCGAACCTAAAGAAGTGAGCGACCTGATCCAGGATCGAGCCATTCCCGTCCAGGTCCTGAAGACCCTGCGATTGCTCCTCGACGAGAAACGCGAGCACGCCTTCGTGACTCGAGACGAGGCTCGGGTACTGCCAGAGACTGATTAGCGAGATGGCCAGTCCGGTATTGATGATCTTCGTGGAGGCCGCATCGTATGCGAACAGGACGATGTCGATCGCATCGCCATCGCCATTCAGATCCTTACCGCCTTGAGACTGCTCGCTGACCGGAAGCCCGAAGACGCTGCCCGTCACCCTCGCCATCTCGCCGCCCGTTGCTCCCCACGCCGCCAGTCCCAGACAACGGACCTGTCGCCGCTGAGCATCATAGACGTGGAAGACGAGATCTTCCTGGTCGCCGTCGCCGTTCCAGTCCTGACCCGCCTCACTCTCGGGTGACAAGAAGAACGCGAACCGCTCGTTCCCGATGGGAAAGAGCCGGCCCACCAGACCCAGATTGCGGACGTGCCAAGGCTCCGGCTCCTGGGCCGGTACCAGGCAGCCGATCGCGAGAATCATTGCCGAAAAGAACATGTCTCCCTCTTCCTCCGCGCAGAGCGGTGCCCAGGCGGTGAACTCGATTCGGCAGGTACCCGCACTCTCGTGGGGGCGTGTTACGTTACCAGGTCCATGATTCCAGGGCAATGCCGCTGGCGTCTTCGGATGAGGGATCGAGAGCTCCCATTTTCAACCGTTCGATGAAGCGCAGTTCGTCCGCTCGAGTGAAGTGGTCGCGCCAGTCTCCCGCGCTCTGTGGACACTGGTGTGAACAAAGGCGAACGGAGGTAACCTTGGAAGAGCCCGTCTCGAAGAAGCGCCGGCCCGACGTGCCCGTCGATACGCGATCCCGGTTGCGGCTCGCCCGGATTCTGCGCTCGGTGCTCGATGCGGGTCCTCCCCCCGGCACCGACTGCCCGAGCTCGGCCGATCCGGCGATTCGCGAGATCCACCGGGCTCTCCTCACGGCTCCCAAATCGGTCCCCTGCAGCCCGGTTCGGCGCCGTCGAATCGAGCGCGCGATCTTGTTCTTGGAGACCGATCTGCCTTGGATCGGCCCGACGCTCCGAGAACGGATGCTGGGGGCTGCCCCGACGCTGTTGCTCGCGGTGGGATTCGCCAGCGTGTTCGTCGCCGTCGTCCTCGATCTCTCCCGGCCCTTTCAGCTCGCGGCTCTCGGTGTTCTCGGGCTCGGCTGCGTGATCCTCTTCATGATCAACATTTGGATCCTCATCCTGGCGCTCGGCCCGGCCAAGCCCGATACCGGGGAGAGCCCCGAGGAGCGTTGGCCGTTCCCTTCGCGCAGGAGCTTCGAAGAACGTCGAGACGCGCAGGATCTCATCCGCAGCGACGAGGAGCTCGGCGAGGAGACCGAGGCCAACCGACCGCCGGTGAACCACACGGGCCGATGAGCTGGTTCGGTCTCGGCGGCAGTCCCTTGTCACACTCCGCCTCGAATCCCATCATGGGCGACCTTTGGTGTGACCTTGGAGGCGAGGCGCAAGGTGAATCGAGCCGTATTCGAGCGGGCCCAGGCCCACCTCAAGAGCCGAGGCTGGATCGCTCCGGACGAGCCCGTTCGCGCGGTGGCCAATGCGGCGATCTTGCGACCGGGTACCGCGGGGGCCGTCCTGACGGACCGGCGGCTGGTCCTGTATCGGCGGAGTGGCATCGATCGCGAGGTGCTGCTCGAGCAAATCACGGCTTACGGCGTGCGCTTCCGCCCAGGGCGTCTCCTCCTGAGCGTCGCGGTCGAAGGAGAGGGCGTTCAATCTTTGGAGGTCCCCGGGAACCGGCGCCAGACGGAGGAGTTCCTCCGCATCCTCGACCAGCAGTTCGGTGCACGCCGCCCGCGGATCGAGGCGAATCGCCGGATCGATCTCGAGGCCTACCGCGGGCGGCCCCTGGCGGCACTCCTCGCCCACTCACTGCGGCGCTCACTCGAGCCCGAGGCACGGATCGTCGGCCTCCTGCGAGATGAAGGACAGGGACGCGAGCTCCTGACGGCGCTGCACTATCGCGTCAGCGGCCAAGATCGCTTGGCGACGATTCGTTTCTCTCGGGAGTGGGATCACCCGGCACTCAAGGCGTGGCTCTATTTCTTGAACCTGACGCGGGCGGCAGAGGACCTTCGGGCGGCCCACGTCGAGCTGCTCTCGCCGACTGCGCCGCCGCCGATCTTCCTGAGCCTTTGCGAGCCGAGCCCACGCTCATCGTTCTTGACTCGTGCCGCCTATGCACGGCGCCCGGGTGATCCGGTCACCGCCGCCGAGTCGATGAGGCAGTTGATCCGGGAGAGTGAACCGGGCGCAGCGACCGATTCGGCGAGAGAGTGTGCGAGCTGGATCGAGCGTCACCTGACGACGGGCGATCACAACACCGTCGAGCTCCGGGCACCCGCCGAGCTGCTGGCAGCCGCCATCGGCACCGAGCTCGTCGCCTCGAAGGGAGCGCACTGGCTCCCCGAGAAAGGTCGTCACCAGAAGCTCTCGCTGAATGGCTCGGTCATCGAGCTCGAGCTGGCGATCCGAGGACGCCTCGAGAGTGGTGAGCCGCTCGGCCACTACCTGGAGGGGCTAGGCCTGTGAGCGACGCCAGACATTGGAGTGCCCCTGTCTAGCGCGCCGATGAGAAACGGGCTCGGTGCGATGGAGCGCCCAAGCCGAGCGAATCAAAGACCGAGGCTGTGGGTGGAGAGGCTTTCACGAGCGTGCTGGGGCCGGGGCACGCCGATGCGGCGACAGCGGGGTCCGATCGCACTCGGCAGCATCGGGCCACGGAGGTTCCGATGTGAGGGCTGGTCATCTCCAAGGCGCTCGGATGGAGGACACGGAGACCGGCTGAAGCCGGCGGTCCGAATACCGCGTTCCCAGTGGCTTCAAGTCAAACCGCCAACTCGGCACCGACGACCTCGCGCAAGAAGTAGCGGTGGAGCCTGTGGTCTTCAGTGAGCTCGGGATGAAAGGTCGCGACGAGGACGTTCTTCTCTCGCGCCAAGATGATGTCGTCACCCCGGCGTCCGAGAACGGTCACGCCGGGCCCCGGATCGAAGAGCCGGGGAGCCCGAATGAACACGCACTCGAATTCGCCGATCGAGGTCAAGGGCAGCCTGAGCGTGCAGCTCTCCTTCTGCCTCCCATAGGCATTGCGCTCGGTGCTGATGTCGATGGCGGCCCAGCGCGGCGGACGCACCTCACTCGCTCGTCCGAGCAAGATCGCGCCCGCGCACGTTCCGAACACCGGAAGCCCGCCATGAATCGCTGAGACGATCGGCTCCTCGAGGCCGTACTCGGCGGCTAGCCGGTGCATGACCGTGCTCTCGCCGCCAGGGATTATCAGGCCCGAGAGCCCTTCGAGCTCTGCTTGGCGCCGGACCTCCCGCACCGAGACGCCGAGGCGTCGCAGCATCACGAGGTGGGACTCGAAGTCGCCCTGAAGGGCGAGGACGCCGATCGTCGTCATGGCGATGTCACCAGCCGCGGGACTGGAGGAGCTGATCCTGGGGCAGAGACTCCATCTCGAGCCCGGCCATCGGATCACCGAGGTTCTCGCTGAGCTTGGCGAGCTCGGCGTAGTCTTGGTAATGCGTGACGGCGCGGACGATGGCGGTACCCGTCTTGACCGGATCGGCCGACTTGAAGATGCCCGAGCCGACGAAGACGGCCTCGGCACCGAGATGCATCATGAGAGAGGCATCGGCAGGCGTGGCGATGCCGCCGGCCGCGAAGTTCGGGACGGGCAGCTTGCCGGTCTCGGCGACGGCCCGAACGAGGTCATAGGGCGCGCCGAGCTCTTTCGCCTCGTGCATGAGCTCTTCCGCACCGAGCGTGGTGAGGCGACGCGCCTGGGTCATGACGGTGCGCATGTGACGGACGGCCTCGACGATGTTGCCAGTCCCCGCCTCACCCTTGGTCCGAATCATCGCCGCGCCCTCTCCGATGCGCCGCAGTGCCTCGCCGAGATTCCGGCAGCCGCAGACGAAGGGCACTTTGAAAGGGTGTTTGTCGATGTGGTTGGCCTCGTCGGCCGGGGTGAGCACCTCGCTCTCGTCGATGAAGTCGACGCCGAGAGACTCGAGGATCCGCGCTTCGACGAAGTGACCGATGCGGGCCTTCGCCATGACGGGGATCGTGACCGCCTCCTGGATCGAGCGGACGATCTCGATGGCGGCCATGCGTGCGACGCCACCCTCCTTGCGGATGTCGGCGGGGACGCGCTCGAGGGCCATCACGGCCGCGGCGCCCGCCTCCTCGGCGATCTTGGCCTGCTCGACGGTCGTGACGTCCATGATCACGCCTCCCTTGAGCATCTCGGCCAGCCCGACCTTGACGGCGAAGCTGCCCTCGCCGTTCGCTCCGTTCATCTTGTTCTCTGCCATTGCCTGAGTGCTCCAAAGAGGGTTTGAAGTTTTGGTGTTATCTTCAATGACTGGCCATCACACGGCCAAGGAAGAGTCGGTCACCGAGGGGCCGCCCGAGCGCCGCGTCCCCGATCTCGAGGTCCGGGCGAGCACACGGCCCAAGCGGCGGATCCCCTCCGCGATGCGGTCGGCCGGGACGCTCCCGAACGAGAGCCGCAGGCCCGAGCCGCCTCGCCCGCTCGGATGGAAGAACGCGCCCGGCGCGAAGAGGACCCCGGCTTTGGCGGCTTCGGGGAGCAGCTCGAGAGCGTCCCGCTCATCGGGCAATTCGAGCCACAGCACCAAGCCACCGCTCGGCTCGCTCCAACGCGTGCCGTCCGGCATCTCGCGCGAGAGTGCTTCGAGCAAAGCGTCCCGCCGCGCGCCGTACTCGCGGCGCACCTTCTTGACGTGGCGCTCGAGGCCACCTCGTCGCCAGAACTCGTAGAGGACCATTTGCGGAAAGAGGCTGCCGCCGAGATCGCTGCAGCGCCGGATCTCGTGAATCTCCGAGTAGATCTCCCTCGGCACGAGCAGCCATCCGATCCGGAATCCCGGGAAGGCGATCTTCGAGAGCGTTCCACTCTGGACGACGCCGCCCTGCGGGCTCATCGCCAACAGCGTCGGCGGCTCGGCCCCTTCGAATCGCAGCCCCGGGCCGTAGTCGTCTTCGAAGATCGGGATCCGGTCTTCCTGGCACCGCTCGAGGACGAAGCGCCTCTCCTCGAGCGACATCGTCCAGCCGGTCGGGTTGTGAAAGCTCGGAATCAGGTGAACGAGGCGCGGGCGCTCGCCCGAGAGCGCGCGATCGAGCTCGCCAGAGGAGATCCCATGAGGTCCGATGGGCACCGTCCGGCAATGGACCCCGTGCACCTCGAACAGGTACAGCGCGCCCGTGACTTGGTTCCGCAGATTGCTGAGCGCGCCGAGGAAACGGCTCAGAACCGCCGCGTCCCGGACGAAACCATCCAGGCGATGCAGGACGCCGG
>JAVJTD010000335.1:0-3996 GCA_040219065.1 Planctomycetota bacterium | reverse complement strand
GGCGCGTTCGTCTTGGCTGCGCTGCTCGAGACCGACGTGCCACGGGTCCACTGCCTGGTGCGCGGGACGGACGATGCGGCCTCGCGGCAGCGACTGGCGGAGAAGCTCGAGGCGTTCGGCCTCGGTGAAGTCGCGGACGATCCTCGCATCGAAGTGCTGGCCGGAGACGTCGCGGCCGAGCGCTTCGGATGGAGCCCGGCGTGGTATGAGGCGATGGCCGAGCGCATTGGAAGGGTGATCCACGTCGCCGCATCGACGAGCTTCTTCCGGCCGTATCGCGCGCTCCGAGGACCGAACGTCGAAGGCACGCAGGAGGCACTTCGATTCGCGTGTCACGGGCGAGCCAAAGCGTTCGACCACGTTTCGACCGTCGGTGTGTTCGAGACGCTCTCTCCGTTCACGACGCCACTCGACGAAGACTCGCCCTTGCCGCCCCTCGCGGAGCTCGCCGGAGACTACGCCCGCTCGAAGTCGGCCGCCGAGCGGCTCGTCGGCGAGGCGGCGAAGAGAGGACTGAGGGTACGCATCCACCGGCCTGGCCGTCTGGCCGCCGATCGCCGGCGTGGCGCGGTCAATCCCGAAGACATCGCCGTTCGACTGGTGCGGCTCTGCCTCGACCTCGGTGCCCTGCCCGACATCGATGCGGACATCGACGTGACACCTGTCGACTTGGTCGCCGAGGCGATCGTCCGACTGGGCCGAGCGCCGGGTGCCACCGGGAAGGCGCATCATCTCTTCGGTGCATCGATCCTGACGCTGGACGAGATGAGAGCGTGGACTCGCTCGACCTTGCCCGAGATCCGGACGATTCCTCAGGCCGAGTGGATGGCATGCGCCGCCGAGCTCCTCCTCCATGAACAGCCCGCCCTCGCCGCCGTCCTCGAGCCATTGCTCAGGGAGGCGCCGCAAGAAGCATCGTCACTCGACGTGAGCTCCACTCGGACTTGGCAGCTCCTCGCCGAGCTCGGCCTTAAGCGATCGCAGCCGAATCGCGAATGGTGGTCGCGAGTGCTGGAGCGATTGACCGAGGAGTCCGCGCATTAGGCTCGGGATGATCGGCCGCTATGCGGCCAAGGCGGACTGGAAGTCCGCGCTCCATTTGCTGGCCAAGGCGGGCTGGAAGCCCGCGCTCCATTCGGCGGGAACCTCATGCTCTCTTCCCGGCTTCAGTCATCCGGGCCTAGCCTGCAGATTCTGTCGCATCGGATGGCAGCGCCGGTGTCGGGGGCTTTTTCTGAAAAGCGACGAACAATCCGTATCGAGATTCTCCTGATAGGGTCGACTCTGTCGTTCGTCCGCCGAGCCCCCGGACTTCGAGAGCCGCTCCCTTCTTCGACTTGGTCGCCGTGGCCGACTGCTGACGCTTGACTGCGAAACCGTGCCGCCAGAAGGAGTTAACGTGCCCCAGGCCACAGCCTTGCCCGCGACGTGGCAGCCTGCTCGGCGAGAACCCTCCCCTACCCCAGGGGCCATGGAACCAGACACAGAGGCATTCATGCTCGGTCATCGGTCGGCTTGCATGTCGCCACCTGGCTCGGTCGCGTCGTGTGAAGATCCGCCACAGAGGAGAAGCTCTCTCTACGCCCGGTGCCGGTGGCCGTTTAGACTGGACAGCGTCCGAGGACCCGGACTGACTGGCCCGGGTCCGGCCTTCCGACCAAAGCCGCGAATCAAAATGAACCATCCCAGCGACGGGTGATCCCGGCGAGCTCTGCCGAGTGGCGGAGCCGCCTTCTCAGGAGTTGTCCATGATCAAGACCCTCAGCGCCCTCTCTCTCAGCCTGGTCCTCATCGGCTCAGCGCACGCGAATCTCGACATCCATGTCAGCGGCGGCACCCTGGGTGGCTCGGTGCAGATCGATCTCATCGGGGATGCCGGCGAGACGTATCTGATCTTCGTCTCCGACGACCCGAACAACCTGATCAAGTGGTCTGACATCACGATCAACACGCCGGGCTTCGTCGGCGGGCTGAATGGCTCGGGGCTGGCTTCGGCGACGCTCCCCCTGCCGGGCGCGAAAGTGCTCGACGGCTTCCAGCTCTACTTCCAGGCGATCACCGTGAACGGGCCGCCGTACGTGGTCGATGACACCAGCCCGCTCTGCGCGATGAAGCTCGCCGAGCCGCTGGGCATCGTCGCCTCCAACGCATCGCTGACGACTGCGCGCACCAATGGCGCGCTCGCGGAGTTGCCCGATGGCCGCGTCCTGATCACCGGCGGTGGTGGCGGCACGATCTTCTCGCCAGCGCCCGTCAGCTCCGCGGACATCTACGATCCGTGCACCGACTCCATCACACCGTCCTCAGGGACGATGTCCTCGGAGCGCGCCTTCCACACGACGACGGTGCTGGCCGACGGCCGCGTGCTCGTCGCCGGCGGCGCCGATGCCGCGCTCGCGATCACGCCCACGATGGACATCTACGATCCGGTGGCGGACCAGTTCAGTGCGACGACGCCACTCAGCCGGGCGCGCATCGGTCACACGGCGACGGCCCAAAGCGACGGAACCGTTTGGATCGTCGGAGGGACGAATGCGCTGTTGCCCGATTACCTCGCCTTCTTGTTCGGCAACACGGCCGGGACCGAGATCTGGGACCCTGTCACCGGATCGGTCGTGCCGGGCCCGATCCTCGATTGGGGACCGAGAGCGTTTCACACGGCCGTCACGCTGAACGATGGCAAGATCCTGTTCTCGGGTGGCTACTCGATCTCTGACAACTTCGGCTTCCCGATCGCCATCATCGCGAGCCAGGACTCGCTCTGGGATCCAGTATCCGGCAGCTTCGTACCGAGCTTCTTGCGCAGCTCGGGGACGGTCGGCCACTCGGCGACGATGCTCGGCGATGGGCGTGTCCTCCTGGCAGGTGGCGCCACCGCGCCGGTCGAAACGACGCCGACCACGGCCTTCGCTCGAATCTACGATCCGGTCACCGACGCTTACTCGATCATCAACCAGGTGATGAGCACGCCCCGCGGGCTGTTCCCGATGTTCCAGCTCGACGACGGACGCGTTGCGCTCTTCGGCGGTGTGACCGGCAACTTCACAGCGGTCTCCGCGACGGACGTGGTCGAGATCTTCGATCCCACGACCGAGACCTTCAGCCTGGCGCCGGATCCCCTCGGCGTCTCCCGCGCGGCTTCCCAGGGGATTCGCTTGTCCAACGGTAGGATTCTCGTGATCGGTGGCTCGAATGCGAGCGAGACACCTCAGCTTTCGGCCGACCTCTTCGTGCAATGACGACAACCCGTCGCCGGCCGCGCTCGGAGGCGCGGCCCCGACCAGGAGTGACCCATGACCAAGACTCTCTCTGGCATTCTTCTCTGCCTCGTGCTGGCGCCTGCGGCCAACGCGAATCTCGACATCCACCTATCGGGTGGCGCACTCGGTGGCTCGGTGCAGATCGAATTGATCGGTGACGCGGGCGAGACGTATCTGATCTTCGTCTCCGACGACCCGAACAACTTGATCAAGTGGAGCGACATCACGATCAACACGCCGGGATTCATCAGCGCGCTCAACGGCTCGGGACTCGCCTCGGCGACGCTTCCCCTGCCGGGCGCCAAGGTGCTCGACGGGTTCCAGCTCTACTTCCAGGCCGTGACCGTGACCGGCCCTCCCTACGTCGTCGATGACAGCAGCCCGGTCTGCCAGCTCAAGCTCGGCGAGTCGAACGGCATCGTCACCTCGAATGCGGCGCTGACCTCGGCCCGCACGAATGCGGCCATTGCCGAGCTGCCCGACGGCCGCGTGCTGATCGCTGGCGGCGGCGGCGGTCCGATCTTCTCCCCCGTCTCGGTGACTTCAGCCGACATCTACGATCCGTGCACCGACAGCGTGACCGCTTCGGCGGGCACGATGAGCAACGAGCGCGCCTTCCACACGCTCACGCCGCTGCAGAACGGCCAGTACCTCGTCGCTGGCGGCTCCGATTCGGCATTGGCGATCAATACGTCGGCGGACATCTACGACCCCGTCACCGACACGTTCACGCCGA
>JAVJTD010000331.1:0-29009 GCA_040219065.1 Planctomycetota bacterium | reverse complement strand
CGCGTCGTGTAGCCGACACTCCGCCCCCGTAGCATCGAGCCACGGAGCTTCGGATCTGAGGTCTGGGTCCTCTCCAAGGCGCCTGGAAAGAGGACACGGAGACCGGCTGAAGCCGGCGGTCCGAACGACGACGTGACTAGTCTCAGATCAGCGCCCAAGCACCTGATCACCCAAGCACGAAAGCACCCCGGCACCTGAGCACCTGTTCAAGTTAGGTGGGCTCTGCAGTCGATAGGGACCGCGGGGACGATCCCGGTTGGCGGGGTAGATCGGAATGCAGCGAATCGCGGAGGCCCGAAGAGCCATGCGCATCGAGACCCGGCACTGGAGCCGAGTGCTCACGGACCGGGATACCTTGCTCGTCGGAGCGTTCCTGGCCCTGGCGATGTTCCTGGGGAGCTTCATCGCCAAGGGGCAGCTCGACCGCGTCGTGTTGATCTGCGGCGGCGTCACCGTCGCCTTGGCCTTCGGATGGATCGTGAGGCGGCCTTACCTCGGGCTCGCGGCGTTCATCGTCTACCAGTTCGCGATTCCCACTGCCCAGATCGAGGATCACCCGATCCTCGGCCGGCTCGGACTGCTCTTGGCATTGGCGACTTTCGGCTTGTTCGCCTTCGGCCGGCTCGTCTCGAGGGACCGAGTGACGATCACCCTGCCGAAGCCCGTCGAATGGGCCGGGCTGCTCTTCTTGACCGGGCTGACCTTGGCGACCGCGATCAACGGCGAGCAGCACACACCTGCCGGCGTCAGCTCGTGGGCGCTCGCCGGCGAGTTCTATCGCTCGGCATTGCTGTCCGTCTTGTTCCTCCTGACCGTGCGCAGCCTTCCCGCCCTTCAGCTCCTGGTGCGCATCCTGCTCGCGGCGTCTCTGCTCTACGCGCTCTACGGCCTCTTGCCCGGCGTGTCGGGGGTCTACCGGGGTGAAGAAGGACCGGGCCGGGTGACCGGTCTCCACCACGATCCAAACTACTACGCCTTCTACCTCGTGTTTCCCGTCCTGCTCGCGCTGACGTATCTCGTGCGTCGCTCAGGCCGCGATCGGTGGCTCTCGATCGCCGTCGTCGCCATCGGCGGCCTCGCCATCATCCAGACCTACTCGCGCGGCGCTTGGCTGAGCGTCATCGGTGGCCTCGGCTACCTGTTGCTGCGCGACCGCTTCCGCTGGCGCACGCTGCTGATCGGCATCGTCGTCGCCGCGCTGGTCACCGGGCTCTTCGGCGGCATCATCGTCGAGCGCTTCGAGGGAGTCGGTGACCTCGAGGCTCGCTCGAACAGCTTGGTGAGTCGACTCTACGCCGCGAATGCGGGGTGGCGGATGTTCACCGATCACTCGGTGGCGGGTGTCGGGCTCGGCGAGTTCAAGTCACACGTCGTCGCGTACGGCAACGCCTTCTTGCATGGCCAGATGCAGATCGGCGCGCACAACACCTACGTCCAGCTCCTCGCCGAGACCGGCGTCCTGGGCGGCGGAGCTTATATCGTGTTCCTGCTCCTGACCCTCAGCGGCCTACGCCGAGCGACCCGGAAGCTCCGCTCCGCAAAGAGCCCCATGGCGAGCTGGGTCCTGGGTCTCGAGGTCGCGACCGTCGGCATCTTCATCGGCATGTCCAGTCTCTCGCTCGGGAGCCACTACCGAGAGTGGATCTTCTTGTCCTTGGCGATCGTCGCCCTCCGTCTCGTGGACGAGTGGCGAGACGCCCCATCCGAAGGGGCCCCCGAGGAGGTCCTGCCATGACCGTCTCCACTGCACGTGCCTCGCGGCCCCGCGTCCTGCTCCTGTCCGACGCCGTTCGATTCGGCGGCGCGGAAGAGTACCTCGCGCTGTTGGCGGAAGGTCTCGATCAATCCGGCTTCGAGACCGAGATCGTCGTCGCGGCTCCCACGCTGGCGCCGGCTTGGCGCAATCGCCTCGAGACGACCGGGAGACCGTGGAGGCACCTGCCGGTCGCGTCGTGCCAATCGCGCTCGCCGCTCCGTCAACCGCAGCTCGTGCCCGCATACTTTCGCCTGATCCAATCACTGAGACAGCACGCCGTCGATTTGCTCCATTTCAACCTGCCGGGACCTTACGACGCCTTGATCTCGTGGGCCGCAGTCGCCGCGCGCCGCGCCGGGATCCCCGGTGTGGTCGCGACGGAGCACCTGCCGTGCGTGCCGCGCTACCGAAAGCTCTCCTGGCTCAAGGTGCGCGCGCATCGTTGCGTCGATCGCGTGGTCACGATCTCCCAGTCGAACCGCCGGCTCCTGATCGAGAATCATCGCGTCGATCCCGACCGCATCGCGGTGATCCCCAACGGGATCGATCCCGAGCCGTTCGCCCGGGTCGCGGAGCCCGTTGGGCGACCGCTCATCATCGGTGTCGTAGGACGCCTCGACGAGCAGAAGGGACACGACCTGCTCCTCGATGCGCTGTCGCGCTGCCGCGCGGACATTCGCGCTCGGTTCATCGGCAGCGGTCCGTGGCGGGTGCGATTGGAGGCCCACGCCGAAGAGCTGGATCTGGACGAAAGGGTCGAGTTCCGCGGCTTCCGCCAGGATTTGGTCAGCGAGCTCGAGGCCATCGATCTCCTCGTCATGCCGTCTCGTCATGAGGGCTTACCGCTCGCCCTGCTCGAAGCGATGGCTGCCGGGCGCGGTGCCGTCGCCTTCGACGTGGGTGGCATCTCGGAAGTGATCGAGCCCGAGCGATCGGGTGTGCTCGTACCTGCTGGCGATGTCGCCGCACTCGCCCGCGTGCTCGATCGGCTCGCCGAGGATCCCGCCTTGGTACGGCGCTTCGGCGTGGCGGCCAGAGAGCGCGTTCGGCGCACCTTTGCACGAGACCGAATGATCGAGCAGACCGCGAGCGTCTATCGCCAAGTGCTCGCCCAACGCGGGATCCATCGAATGAACGAAGCGGAGGCGTTGCTCCCATGACCGGCTCCCTCGGTCGCTTTCGCTGGTACTACCACCGACTGCGAGCCATGCGTCCGGCCGAGGTCGCTCTGCGCCTCGGACGCAACCTGAGGAATCTCCGCGATCGATTGGGTGTCGTGCCGGACGAAAAGGGACTCCTCGGAAGCCCGCCCGACGCCGAGACTTTCTTCGCCGGTCATCGCTTCCTGTTCTCGCCAGAAGAGCGGTCCGCACACCGAGAGCGATATCAGAGACATCTGCCGGATGAGCTGGCAGACATTCGTCGCCGCAGCTCCGAGATCCAAGCCGGTCGGTTCCGGCTGTACGGCGGGGAGCCGGTCGACGTGCCGCAGCCGATCGATTGGCATCGCGATCCCGAGACGGGCGAGAGCTGGCCGCTCGCGTTCTGGACGCAGCTCCATCCGAATTTCACGGGGGGCGGCGAGGCGAGGACGATCTGGGAGCTCGGTCGCCAGGGAGCGCTGTACGATCTCGGCAAAGCGTTCTGGTTGGACGGCGACGAGGCCGCGGCCGAGACCGCCCGTGATCTCATCGAGTCCTGGATCGATCAGAATCCGCCGCTGCACGGCATCCACTGGTTCTCGCCGCTCGAAGCATCGATCCGGATCGTGGCTTGGACATTCACCCTGCACTGGCTGCAGGCGGCCACCGTCCTCGATGAGGCATTCCTGAGGAAGTGCCTCGGCTCGATCGCTCGGCAGGCCCGCTTCATCGAAGGCAATGTCTCGCGCTTCTCGTCGACGAACAATCACACGGTCGGCGAGGCGGTCGGGCTGCTCACGGCGGGCGTGATCCTACCGACCAGTCCGTGTGCCGAACAGTGGAGACGGACCGGGCAAGAGCTCCTCGAGCGCGTCTTTCCTCAGCAGATCCACTCGGACGGGACGCCGATCGAGCAGGCGTTTCACTACGGAGCGTTCCTCCTCGATTGGGTCGCGTTCGGCTGGCAGATCGGCGAGCGCAACGGTGTCCGCTGGTCTCCGAAGCTGCGGGAGGCGATCCTCGCGTTGGGCCGCTTCTTCCAAGAGGTGGTTCCCGAAGGCGGTGCCCTGCCGGCGGTGGGAGACAGCGATGACGGCTTCGCGCTCGGCTGGTTGGGTGGCAATGATCGGCCCGGACCGGCGGCGCTCAACTTCTGCGCGGCCTTCGCCCGGCGCTCGGATTGGGTGCGCCCGCACGAGCCAGTCGACGAGAAGACGCTGTGGCTGCTCGGCAGCGAGGCGGTCCAGTGGCTGCGTGACTCGGAGCCACAACGGCCGCGGCCCGGGCTGGTCACCCTGCGAGAGGGTGGCTACTCGATCCATCGCGGCCGAGTGGGGCCGAGCGAGGAGTACCTGCTCTTCGATCACGGCCCGCTCGGCATGCCGCCACTCCGCGGTCACGGGCATGCCGACGCGCTCCAGATCTGCTTGTCCTTGGCGGGGGAGCCGCTGCTGATCGATCCGGGAACCTACCGCTATCACCGGGGTGGAGCCTGGCGTGAGTACTTCAAGAGCCTGCGCGCCCACAACACGGCGTCGCTGGAGCTGCTCGATCCCATTCCGTCCCACGGCCCGTTCCATTGGGGGCAGCCGCTCGACGGGCGCCTGGAGCTCGCCTGGCACCAAGGCGAGCTCGTGAGGCTCAAAGCTTCTCATGAAGCTTGGCGTCTGTCCGGTGAGGCGGGAGCGCACGTGCGCTGGGTGCAACGCCTGGACGCGGGGCTGTGGCTGGTGATCGATCGGATCCCCGGCAGCACGCGTGCCATCGTCCAGCACTTCCATCTGGGACGCGGCCAATGCGAGCTGGCCGGCGCCGGCTGGCTCCTCCGCGGTCGGCGGGGCGGCTTGCTCCGGCTCACTCCACATGCCGGTGCGATCGCGCATCTCCTCGAAGGCGACGCCGACGCCCGCGGCGGCTGGCACTCGCCACGCTTCGACGTGCTCGAGGAAGGAAGGACCGTCCAAGTCTGGGGCCAGCCCGGTCAAGACATGATCGCGACGCTGCTTCAAGTCGGCCCGAAGGTCACGGCCGCGCCTGACGTCGAGCTGGATCTCCTGTGGGAAGCCGACCAACGCTCCGCCCGCGTCCGCCTAGGCGAGTCCGTCTGGCACGCCAACCTCGTGTGACGCCGTCGAAGGCGCGGCCGCCTTGCTTTCGGCGGTCGGCCCCGATCGAGCTCTACTGGATGACGAAGGAGTGGGTGGGGGTGATGGAGACGATCTGGCCGCCGGTGAGGTCGAGGGAGACGCCGGCGTAGAAGATCGGGTGAGCGAAGCCGGCTCCCGGGAGGTTGCTGGGCGGCGTGAGCGCCTTCTGGTTGGCAAAGGTCGCTTGGAGGAAGGGCAGGTTCCCGAGCCCGAACGCGAAGAGGGAATCGGCCTCGAGATCGGCGGTGCGGCCTCCGCTACCGGGGACCGGGATGCCGCCGCCTGGTCCGGCCTTCGAGCGGCTCAGGAGGACGGCCACCAGGTGACCGTCTTCGGTAGGCGGCGCTTGCGCCTCGAACCAGAACGGCTGCCCGGAGAGGGGCACGGTCCCGGGGAAGACGAGCGTGCGGAACTCGTCGGCCCCGACGTCGTCTTGGTTCTCCCCGTTCCCGTCACCATCGTACCCGCGCTGCTCGCCTTCGAAGTCGAGACCATTGGTGCCGGGAAGGGGACGCCGATCAATACAAGGCGAGCTCGAGCGGAGCCGAAAGTCGCCACCACCCGAGTCGATAAAACGTGGATCTTCGGAGAACACTCCAAGCCCGGATTTGAACCCTGTCCCGATGTCGGATCTGACCGGATAGAAGTTCACATTGTCCAAACCAGAGTTGCCCCAAGCGATCGAAAGTCCCAGGCTTCCGTTGGATCGATAACTCGTGCCCGCTCGCATCGCGCCGCCAAATCCACCATTGTTGGCGACCGTACTGAGAGTGACGTCAATCCTGGCCTCCGGATCGAAGCACTGATACCCCCAATAGGGGATGTAGTACCAGTAGTAGTCAGCCCTCGTGTAAAGCCCACCTCCGGCGTTGCCGCTGATGGTCGAGTTGAGCAGGGTGACATCCGAGCCGGCTTTGATGAATGGCTCGATCTTCTGTGTCCAGCCAATGCCGCCGTTATTGCTGATCGTCGATCGCTCGACGCGGAACGACTCAGAAGGCGGCCAAAAGACTGGCGCGGGTGGAGTCTTGATCACGACGCCGTGGCTCGTGTTGTCGACGATCGCGGAGTCTCTGATGTTCCAGCCTCCGTTTCCCGTCTGCGCGTAATCATAGAAGCCCCACCGATTCTCGGCGATCCGGCAGCCGACGATATTGCCGCCCTCACTCCCCAAGCGCGTACCCGTGTACACGCCTGCCCGAGTGTTCTTGGTGATCGTGTTGTTGGTCAGCGTGACGAAGTAAGCGCCTGAGGTATCATGCACGGCAATTCCATCTGAGCCGTTCTCGATGCTGAACCCCTGTATCTCCGTTGATACAAAGAACAGAGTGTTCTGAATAGACACGACCGCCTGGGAAGGCTCACCGTGAATCCGTGTGACCTCTGGACCGTTAGTCGAGATCAGGTCCACTCCGGATGCCGGCACGAGTGGAAATACCTCACCCTGCAGCGAGTCATACGTACCCGGTCGCACGAAGACTCGATCCCCGACCTGCCGCGCTTGGGTCAGAGCATGAGTGATCGTCTTCCAGGGAGACTCGGACGTGCCCGTTCCAGTTGAGTCATTCCCCGTCGCCTGATCCACATAGTAGTCGTCGATGGCGAGGCTGGAGGGTAGAGTGGAGGTCATGGCGTTGAGAGCCAGAAGCAGAAGAAGCGTCTCGCCGATCATCACTGAGCTCCTCCCATGACCGTGTATGGAGCCGTCTTGAAGGCATAGAAGTAGGCGTCACTACCGAGAAAGACGTAGTCGACTCTCTTGTTGGGCTGACCGCTGACAGGCTGCGCAGCGAGGACTTTGATGGCGCTGGCGGCACCGATGCCGGATCCGAGGCCAGAGCTCACGTAGAGCGGGTTGCTCAGATCGACCGTCCTGGCTGCCTTGTTCACCTTGTAGATGGCGAACGTCTGGGCCCGACCCACGATGACGTTGATCTCGCCTTGGCAACCACACTTGGCGAGCGCCGGGCCGACCCACAGGCCCGTGCAGCCGGATTCTCCCAGATCGCCGTTGAACACGCACGTGAGGACGCTAGAGCCATTGCTTGTTCTTGACGTCATGGGTTCTCCACTCCCGAGTCCTGCTCGCGTGAGGCGTGGAGGACTCCCTTTCCAGATCGAGGGAACGCGGCTGGTCCCATGTGAGCCTGGATCGGGGCTGCTGTCAATCGCAGAGACCCAGAGCTAACGCCCAGGCTGATTGCGCTGGGCTCTCCTATGCCGGGCCTCGGACCGGAGAGCCCGGAGCTCAGGTTACCCGAAGTGGACTCAGCTAAGGTTCATATACTCACAACGACCGGCAATGAGCTTTGGGGTCGTCGCGGGCCGCACCTTCGGCCCTCAGAGTTACCCGCGCTCACTTGGGCTCGAAGAGGTACTGCGAGGGAGAGGGCGAGGTGAGGAAGCGGATGGCCTCATCGGCGAGGCCGCCTTGATCGATCCAGTCCCGGTAAGCCGCACGGATGCGCGCTTCGTCGCGGGGCGTCCACGCGATGTTCTGGTAGAGGTCCCAGTCGGGCGGGAAGCAGCCGGAGTAGCCGTTGATCGTCGGAGTGCGAGCTCGCAGGCTCGCCCACATCGCATCGATCTGAAGCTCATGGTTCGTGATCCAGCGAACGTGCCTCGGATCGGCGACCGGCGCGTAGAAGAACGCGTCGCAATCTGCCGGGATCTCGGCGACGAGTGCTTGAACGCGTCGCTCGGCCTCGTGGCGATCGAAGGTCTCGTATCCCGATCCCTGCTCGAGGAGGCACAGCAGGATGAGAGCCGGGACCCAACGCACACGATCACGTCGCAGGAGGTCTTCGGCGAAGTACGCCAAGCCGACCGCGAGCGGTATCAATGCCAACAGCACGATGCGACCGACCGCGCGAATCGCGTACGCGCCGGGCACGGATTCGTAGACTGCTCGCCAGAGCTGGATACCGCCGGGCAATGCCGTGGCGATGAAGCAGATGATCAGGACCGGAAGCACCAGGAACCGGACCAGGGGCTCGCGGCGGTGGCGGTAGAGCCCGATCAGGGCGAGGGTGAGGGTGAGGAAGCCGATGCCGAGTCGATGCTCTTGCTCGAGGGGGAGATGGCGGTAGCCGATGAGCTCGGTCAGCCAGCCATACAGCCAATGCGCCTCACCGTGATGGAGCCACGAATGGGGACGCGGCAGGCTGAGAGAGATCTCTTCGAAAGACTTCAGGGTCACGTTGTCCGCGGCGTGCAGGTAGCGAGCCGCGAGGGGAAGCACGACCAGCCCGAACGCGGCACCGCTCGCCAGAAGCATTGGCCAGGTGCCTCGGAGCAGCTCGGCAAGTCGGTTCCTCGACCTCGCACTACAGAGGGCGACTGAGCCTGCAGCCGCCAAGCACAGCGAGAAGAACCAAGCGATGTAGATGTTGGCGTACACCTGAGCCGCGTAGGCGGCGAAGAACAGCGCGATCCATCGTTTGCTGCCCGCCGTGAGCAGCCGCTGCAGCGCGAATATCGCGAGCAGGACCCAGAACCCGGGGATGAGCTGGCCATGAGTGAGCTGCTGGAGCCTGGGGGAAGCGAAGGCGAAGAGCGCGGCGCCGAAGATCGTTGCCGGCCAGGAGAAGGAGAAGCCACGTCGTAGCAGGAACAGTGCGGCGAGGTAGTTCAGCGTGGTGAGCGTGATCAGCCACAGCGAGAACGAGGTATCGGGCGTCAGGCCGAAGACGCGCCAGACCCAATAGAAGGGCGCCAGCGTGAGCAGCGTGTCACCGTATGCCGAGACGTTCTGTTGGGGATGGAAGATCGGCGGGCTCCAGAAGCTCGAATGGAAGGCGTCCCCATTCAGCCACCGGTAGCCGTGCTCGAGCACGTAGCCGAGAAACCGCGAGTCCGTGTCCCCATGCTCGAGTCGAAAGGACGAGGTGATCATCGGATGAAAGGCGATGATCAGACCGAGCAGACAGGCCGCACTCGCGAGCACGCCGAGTCGCAGCTTTCCCAAGTCAGCCTCCGTGATTGCCCGAGCAGACCTTTGGAGAAGGTACAGACATCAGAGGATCTATCGGCATTTCCGGGAAACATCGCGAGACGCTTCTGGATCGTACTTCGGGGAAGGCCCCGGCTCGCCTCGGGGCCTGCGGAGCACACGAGGCTTTTGAGGAGGTGAGGATGGCCCCGATCGGTTCGGCTCGTGAGGACGGCCCTCGGACAGACCGGCTCCGCAAACGAGCGATCCTCGGCATCGGCTTGCTGCTGGCCCTTTGGAGCGCGGTTGGAACCGCGCAGGAATGGCCGGGCTTTCGGGGCCGCAACGGCTCGGCGGTCTCGGAAGCGCAGAATCTTCCCGTTCGCATCGACTCCGAACGGGCCGTGCGCTGGAAAGTGCCAGTCCCATTCGGGCGCTCGTCTCCGATCCTCACCGATCGGGCCGTCGTGGTGACCGGGTCCGATGCCGACGGCTTGCAGGTGGTCGCCCTCGATCGAGGGACCGGCGAGCGGCTCTGGAGCCGGACGCTCGAGCGCGCTCGCGTGGAAGCGATTCATTCCGCCAACGATTCGGCCGCACCGACTCCCACGACCGATGGACGCCGCATCTTCGCGTTCTTCCCCGAGCTCGGCCTGGTCGGATTCGACGCCGAAGGCGAAGAGCTGTGGCGGCATCCGCTCGGGCCGTTCAACAACTACTACGGCATGTCGAGCTCCCCGGTTCTGGCGGGGAAGACCTTACTGCAGCTCTGCGATCAGCAGCAGGGGTCCTATCTCCTGGCGCTGGATGCGACGACCGGGAAGCAACTCTGGCGAGTCGATCGACAGCGAGTCGTCGAGAGCTTCACCACCCCGGTGCTGTATCCCGCGGCCGCTCCGCGCAGTGTCATCGTGTCCGGCTCGTTCTTCGTCCATGCCTACTCGATCGAGAGTGGCCGCGAGCTCTGGCATCGTTCGGGCTTTGCCTACAGCCCGATGCCGAGCCCGACCGTGGACGCGGACCGGTTGTACGTGTGCTCCCCCGATCCGCCCGACTTCCCAATGCCCGAGTTCGACGCGCTGCTCGCGTCCGAGGACGAGGACGACGATGCTCGGCTGAGCCCTTCCGAGCTCGAGGGCAGCCATCTCCACTTCGGGTGGCTCGACTCCGACAAGGACGGGTTCTTGGTGCGCGCCGAGTACGAGTTCGCCCGCGCTGGCATGGCGGCCAAGGACTGGGGGCTCGTCGCGTTGGATCTCTCGAAGGACGGAGCAGCGGTCGAGGCTTGGCGGCTCCAGCGCGACATCCCGTTGATCTCGTCGCCCCTCCTCTATCGAGGCCTTCTCTACCTGGTCCGAGACGGCGGAATCCTGACGACCGTCGACGCGACATCGGGCGAGATGCGCTCGCGGCAGCGGCTCCCCGAAGGGATGGGATCGTGCTTCGCCTCCCCGGTGGCGGCCGGCGGCAAGGTCTGGTGCGTGACGAATGCAGGACGAATCTTCGTCCTCGAGGCGGGTGACACTCCGAAGGTGCTCGCCACCCACGACCTCGGCGAGGAGTGCTTCGCGACGCCGGCGATCGGAGAGCGCTCACTCTACGTACGGACGACGAGCGCGATCACCTGCTTCGGAGAGGAAGAGCGCTGAGGTCGCCTCTGAGGCGCAGGACCTGCTGGTGGTCCGGGCCTGCCCAGGCCGCGGGCCTTGGTTACCTCGGCAGCACGAACACCTCTCTTCGCGTCTTCGGATCGAAGAGCTCGAGCAGGAGATCCCGGTCCTTTTCACCGAGGCCCTGAAGTCGCTCGATGCGCTTCTCCAGTCCCTCGGGTGTGTGGAACAAGGTGAGGCCGAGCTGGACGGCGAGGTTGCCCTCGATCATGCGGCGCGGGTAGCGGTCGACTGATCTCGCGAGGGTGGCCTCCGGGTCTCGGAGCTGCTGCACGGTCATCGCGGTCTGCTTGCCCATCATCACGTAGGTGCGGGGGATGATCTTCGGCATCGCTACTCCGAAGGCCTCGCCGTGGGCTTTGGCAGCCGCCAGCGTCTCGGGTGAAGCGTCGTTGATCTTGACGCTGATCACCAGGTGCATGCGGCCGCCGGCGTAGGCTCGCGACTCGATCGCAGGATACGTTCCTTCTGGTACGGGAGCGCCAGGCCGTTGCATCCACGCCGTGTAGGCGAGTAAACGCGCCAGATCGAGGAGAAGACCGTCTGAGCGCAGCTCCGTAGGAACCGGCCAGAACATGAAGTAGTGCGGTGTCGCGAGGTCCCAGCTCGCGATCTCGGGGAGCTCGGGCTCCTCCTTGGGCGCTTCGAGTGGCTGCGGCTCGGCCAGCTCGAGACTGCCGATCTTCTCCTCGAGGACGGGAACCAGGCTCTCGCGGTCGAACGCACCGGCCACGACGATCTGAGCCGGATGCCCGTCAAAGAGGCGCCCCGAAGCGTACTCGTTGATCGCCTCGGCTTTCAGCCCGCGAAGATGCTCGTTCATCGAGACGTCCTTCGTGCCCCAGCCCGCGACCTGAGACCAGGCCGCGAGAGCGAACTTGGCCGTCATGCCTTGGGCATCCAGTCCCGCGACCTCATCGATCACGCGCGGCACCTCCCGGTCCATGTCCTCTTGGGAGAACTTCGGCACGGCGAGCCAGGTCGCGTGACGCTCGACGCCCTCTCGCCAGTGCTCGGCCTCGCGCACGAAGTCGAGGTGCATGCAGTCGAACATCGTCTCGGCGTTGATCTGCTGGTAGTCGTACGTCGGCTGGATGCTCGTCGCGATCAGATGCTCGATGAGATGGCTCCACTGCGCCTTACCTTCGCCGTCGGTCGTCAGGCCGTACGGCACGATCGAGAACATCGCGAAGTGCTTCGAGCCCTCGAACGGCAGGAGGTGCACCTGGATCCCGTTCTTCAGGGTGATGGTCTCGAAGGCATCGTCGGAGGGAGTGGCCATCGCACCAGCGAAGGCGAGGAGAATCGTGGCGAGCATGGGTGATCCTGTCTCGAGGATGATCCGAGGGTGATGTCTTGCCTCGGATCGAATCTACGCGATGGCTCATCGCGCGTTACCGAGAGGCTCGCAATTCGGTGCCTCCACTGCCAGCGTGACCTTCGGGACACGGGGAATCCCTCAAGTCTCCAGGACCTTCCGGCCGAAGGTCGAATCGGTGGAGATTCCGCGGCTCGGGTCGCGGCAGTTTCGTCGTCTCGTCTCGATCGAAGGAGGAGCGCGCCCATGCCTGGGAGCGCCGACCGGCTCGCCCGCACTTTGCCTGGCCCCCTCGCCGAGCTCGCTACGAGCGCGCGCGAGTGGGCTCGCGCCATGCTTCGGGAAGGGCCGGCGTTTCGAGCCGTGGGAGAGGAACTTGCCGCGACCGAGCGATTCAGTGCGGAGCAGTTGACCGATTGGCAGTGGCAGAAGCTCGAGCAGGCCGTCCGTCACGCCTACGCTCGAACCGTGTACTACCGCGAGCTCTTCGACTCGCTCGGCATCACGCCCGAGGACATCCGATCTGCCGAGGACTTTGCGCGGCTCCCGATCGTGACGAAGGACGACATCCTCGAGCGTCCCCGCGACTTTCGAGCGAGTGGGGGACACGGCCTCATCGTGCTGGAGGACGGGACGAGCGGGACGTCGGGGCGTCCTTTGCGCGTGCCGCGCGACCTGCGCTCGATCGTCTTCGAGCACGCGCATCTGCACCGCCAGCTCCTGTGGGCGGGATGGAAGCCCGGGCAGAGGCGGGCCTGGCTGCGAGGCGACAGCTTCCTGCCGATCGACCGGGACCGACCGCCGTTCTGGCATCGGGTCTTGGGGCGCGCGATGCTCAAGCTTTCCTCCTATCATTTGAAGGAAGCGCATCTCGCCGGCTGTCTCGACGCCCTGCGCCGCTTCGGTCCCACAATCCTTCAGGCCTATCCGTCGTCAGCGGCCTGGCTGGCGAGGGGACTCTTGGCCCGCGGCGACGATCCGATCCGAATGAACGGTGTGGTGACGTCTTCCGAGACACTCCGCGCCGATCAGAAGCGCGACATCGAGCGCGCCTTCGCTTGCCGAGTCTTCGACTGGTACGGCACCTTCGAGCGCGTGGCTGCCATCGGCACCTGCGAGCGCGGCGGGCGTCACTTGATCTCGGACTACGCGTACGGCGAATTGATTCCCGATCCCGAGACCGACTCGCTGCGGATCATCGGGACGAGCTGGAGCAACCGCGTCTTCCCGGTGCTGCGTTACGACGCAGGGGACCGTGTCGCGCCGGCGAAGGAGCCTTGCGACTGCGGCCGCGCCTTTCCCACGACCGGAGAGGTCCTGGGTCGCCAGGACGACGTCGTGGTGACGAGGGACGGGCGGTCAGTGGGGCGGCTCGATCATGTCTTCAAGGAAGCCCGCGGCATCCGCGAGGCGCAGATCGTGCAAGAGCGGGCTGGCGAGGTGGTGATCCGCTTCGTGCCCGATGGCGAGGGCGCTCGCGCGGGTGAGGCACTCCTGCGAGCGGCCCGCGAGAGGCTGGGCTCGTCGACTCGGGTCTCGGTCCAGCCCGTGGAGCGTCTCGAACGGGGACCGCGCGGCAAGCTGCAGCTCGTGGTGTCCAAGCTGGACCCACCCGAAAGAAATGGCGCACTGGCGCCGAAGGAGGTCTCACGATGACGACTCGAGCCGGAGTCCGCACCTCGAAAGCGCCCGCGGATGTGCTGCGATCGGGCACCATTGCCCTCGAGCGCGTTGGTACCGAGTATCCGAGCACGACGCCTTACCATCCCTCAGAGGCCTACCCCGAGATGGCGGCGCACCCCGTCGGCACAGAGCCCAACGCCGTGTATCGCGGCGTGCGTGCCCTGTTCCAACGACTCGGTCTCGATGCCGAAAACGAAGGCACACCCGAGTGGAATCCGCTCGGCGATTGGATCCGCCCGGGCGATAGGGTCGTCATCAAGCCGAACTGGGTGCGCGACTTCCACGACGAGCTCGAAGGCATGATCGATTGCCTCGTGACCCACGGCAGCGTCATTCGCGCGGTCGTCGACTATGCGCACAAGGCACTGCAGGGTGAGGGCCGTCTCATCGTCGCGGACGCACCCCAGAACGATGCGGTGTTCGAGAACATCGAGGGCTTCTGCGGGATGCCCGAGCTGCAGCGCTACTACCGGGACGAGGTCGGCTTCGATCTGGAGTATCACGACCTGCGCAAGGAGTACGTCGAGAAGCTCGACGGCGTCTTGTATCGACGCGAGACGCTGACAGGCGATCCCGAGGGCTACCGCGCCAGCCGCCTCGATGAGGCGAGCGAGCTCGCCGAGCTGGACGAGGACCTGGCCAAGCGCTTGCGCGGCGCGGAGTACGACCTCGGCGAGACGTATCGGCATCACCATCCCGGCCGCCACGAGTACCTCATCTGCGGGACGATCCTCGCCGCGGATGTCGTCATCAACCTGCCCAAGCTGAAGACGCACAAGAAGGCGGGCCTGACGGCTTGCCTCAAGAACACCGTCGGCCTGAACGGCGACAAGAACTGGCTGCCGCATCACCGGGAAGGTGTACCCAGCCAGGGCGGCGATCAGTACGCGGACTCGAGCCTCCGCCGGCGCTTCGAGCGCTTCGTCATTGCGCGCTTCAAGGAGATCTACCCGTACCTGCCGCTCGGGCGCCGGTTCGCCGCGAAGCTGTTCCGGCGCGGCGGGGAGAAGCTGTTTGGCGCGACCAACCACGGTACGGTGCGCTCGGGCAACTGGCATGGCAACGACACGCTTTGGCGGACGATCCTCGATCTGAACAAGGTCCTCCTGTACTGCGACCGCGACGGCAAGCTCCATCCAGAGCCTCAGCGGCGGGTGCTCTCGATCGTCGACGCGGTGCTCGGCGGGGAGGGCAACGGTCCACTCGCGCCCGAGCGCACCCGGACCGGCGTGCTGCTCGCCGGGGTCAACCCCCTCGCGGTCGACTACGCCAGCGCCCGGCTGATGGGCTTCGACCCGTCGCGGATTCCTCAGATCGCGCGCGGCTTCGAGATCGGTCCCTGCCCGCTGCTGACGATCGGCGAGTCGGACCTTCGTTGCCTGAGCAATGTCCCGGAATGGAATGGCCCGGCCGCGTCGCTGTCGGTCCCAGAGCTCGCCTTCGAGCCTCACTTCGGGTGGAAAGGCCACGTCGAGATCGATCCGGAGCGCCGCTAGGCAGAACGCCCACGGGCGACAGCCCCCGGATCTCGGGCATTCCGCGGGACCTCTAAAGTCCACCCGATCTGATGGTCGATACCAGGGATCCCGGCGCGTCTCGTCGCATCAGGTCGGTGGAGCTCCTGGCTCGACGGTCTGAATCGGGCGGGCGCCTACAGCCATTCGCTTCCTCTGGATCGGACACCCATTCGCAAGCTTGGGGTACGGGCCAGGGGCGATCGCTGGCAGCGCGAGGCGCGGCGGGCTTGGAGCGAGAGCGGCTGAGACGGAAGGAATGAAGTGATGAAGGTCGGCGTGTTCGGGCTCGGCTACGTCGGAACGGTGACCGCGGCCTGCTTGGCTCGCGAAGGTCACCAGATCCTCGGCGCGGACATCAACGCCGAGAAGGTCAGCACGGTCAACCGCGGCTACAGCCCGGTGCTCGAGGACGGCGTCGACCGCCTCGTGCGAGACGCCGTTCGCCTCGAGAGGCTGGTGGCGACGACCGACCAGTCCGAAGCCGTTCGTCAGTCGGAGATCTCCCTGGTCTGCGTGGGCACGCCGTCGCGGGAGAACGGCAGCCTCGATCTCGATCCGGTGCAGACGGTGATCGAGCAGATCGGGAGCGCGCTGAAGGGGCAGACGGAGCCGCACACGATCGTGGTGCGCTCGACGGTCTTGCCCGGGACGACGCGCGAGGTCATCGCGCCATTGCTCGAGCGGACGTCCGGCCGCCGCGTGGGAGGGGACCTGAAGCTGTGCTTCGTCCCCGAGTTCCTCCGCGAGGGCGCTTCGGTGCGCGACTTCTTCGATCCGCCCAAGACGGTGATCGGCGAGTGGGCCGAGGGTCATGGCGACTCCGTCGCCAAGCTCTTCTCGGGCATCTCGGCGCCGGTCTTCCGGACGACTCTCGAGGAGGCCGAGTCGGTGAAGTACGCCGACAACGCCTTCCACGCGGTGAAGATCACCTTCGCCAACGAGATCGGCAACTTCTGTCAGAAGCACCGGATCGACAGCCACCGCGTGATGGAGATCTTCTGCCACGACACCAAGCTCAACCTGTCACCCGCCTACCTGAAGCCGGGCTTCGCCTTCGGCGGCTCGTGCTTGCCCAAGGATCTGCGCGCCGTGCTCTACGAGGGGCGCCGCGTCGACCTCCCGATGCGCCTCTTCGAATCGGTCCTGCGCAGCAACGAGGAGCAGGTGCAACGGGCGATCGACTTCGTGCGCCAATCGGGCGCCCGCCGAGTCGGCGTGCTCGGCCTGGCCTTCAAGGCCGGGACGGACGACCTCCGGGAGAGCCCGCTCGTCGAGCTCGTCGAGGTCCTGCTCGGCAAGGGCTTCGAGCTGAGCGTCTTCGACCGCCATGTCTCCCTCGGTCAGCTCGTCGGCTCCAACCGCCGTTACATCGAGCGCGAGATCCCGCACCTCGCCCAGCTCATGCGGGAGTCCGTCTCCGAGGTCGTCGAGGAGTCGGACCTGATCGTGATCGGAAACCGCGACCCCATCTACGAGCCCATCGTCCGAGAGGCGCTCTCGAATCGCCAGGTCCTCGATCTGGTGCGGTTGTTCGAGGACGTGAAAGAGCTCGGCGAGAACTACCACGGAATCTGCTGGTAACGAAAGGCCTCGCGCCATGTGTGGAATCGCTGGAATCTGGCACTGGGATCCCGAGGATCGCGTCGATCCCGAGGCGCTGCAGCGGATGAGCGCGGCCCTTTGGCACCGGGGACCCGACAGCTCCGGCCGCTACCTCGAGGGCAGCTTCGGCATGACGATGCGGCGCCTCAAGGTCATCGACCCGATCGGTGGTGAGCAGCCCGCGCCCTCGGCCGACTTCCGCCGCGTGATGGTCTACAACGGCGAGGTCTACAACTACCGCAAGCTCCAGAAGGAGCTCGAGGATCGCGGTCATGACTTTCGGTCTGTCTCCGACACCGAGGTCGTCGTCACTGCATTCAGCGAGTGGGGCTCGGCCGCGCTCGAAAGGCTGAACGGCATGTTCGCCCTCGCCGTTTGGGACCGCGAGCGCCGGCGCTTGATGCTGGCGCGGGACCGCCTCGGCATCAAGCCGCTCTACTGGACCCGCAACGACCGCGGCTTGTACTTCGCCTCCGAGCTCAAGGCGCTCTTGGCCAGTGGCGAGATCGATCGCCGCGTCGATCCCGAGGCGCTTCAGATCTACCTCGAATACGGACACGTGCCCTCGCCGAAGTCGGTCCTCAAGGGCATCCGCAAGGTCGCCCCGGGCGAGCGCATCGAGGCGATCGATCAACGCCAAGTGTTCCGGACACGCTACTGGGACTTCCCCAAGCCTTCGCCCTTGGCCTTTCGGCGCAGCGACGCGATCGAGCGCGTCCACCGCAGCCTTCGGGCCGCGACGGTTCGGCGGCTGCGCGCCGACGTGCCGGTCGGCTTCTTCCTGAGCGGCGGCGTCGACTCGGCCGCGCTCGTCGCCCTCGCCTGCGAGAGCGGCCTCGAGCGACCGCGCACCTTCACGATCGGATTCCCCGAGCCGCGCTGGGACGAGCGCGAGCGGGCGCGATGGATCGCCGAGCGATTCCATACGCGGCATGAAGAGCTGATCGTCGAGCCCGAGAGCACCGACACGCTCGAGACCATGGCCTGGCACCTCGACGAGCCCTTCGCCGACACGTCGGCATTGCCTACCTGGCATCTTTGCCGTCTGGCGAGCGAGCACGTCACGGTCGCCCTCGCTGGCGACGGCAGCGACGAGCTCTTCGCAGGCTACGATCACTTTCCCGTGCACCGCCTCTCGGAGATGTATCGCCGCTTGCCGGGATGGCTGAGACACGTGCTGATTCGCGAGCCGATCCGAATGGGGCAGCGCTTTTCCGGCGGCGAGCTGCGGGCGCGCCTGGCGCGGATCCGCCGCGCGATCGAGGCGGCCGAGCTGCCCGCGACGGCGCGCTATCTCCTGAAGTCGCAGATCGTGTTCCCGACCGCCTGGCGCAGCCACATCGCCGGCCCGGCCCTCGCCGAGCCACCGACCATGCCCTGGGAGAATCGTTGGCGTCAGATCCTGGGCGACGCGTCGCGCGGCGAGTTCCTCGAGCGCGTCTCGGCCCTCAACGCGACGACGACGCTGCCCGATCGCATGCTGACCAAGGTCGACCGGCTGAGCATGGCGCAAGCACTGGAGGTGCGCGTGCCGTTCCTCGATCACCACTTCGTCGAGCTCACCTCGCGCATCGCCTTCGACGACAAGCTGAACGGGCTCAAGACCAAGTGGGTCCTCAAGCAGGCAATCCGCCACCTCGTGCCGCCGAGCTACACCAAGGCCAGGAAGAAGGGCTTCGTGCCACCGCTCGAGGCCTGGTTCAAGAGCGACCTCTTCGACTTCGCCCGCGAGGTCTTCCACGACCCGAGGACGCGCGGTCGCGGCTGGGTGCGGTCGGGTGTCGGCGGGCAGCTCCTCGACGAGCACCGCGCCGGCAAGGTCGATCACTCGCAGCGCATCTGGTCGCTATTGATGCTGGAGCTCTGGGCGCGGCAGGTCCTCGATCGAAGGGTCGATTGGTCGGTCCGGCAGGAGGCTCCCGTCCCGTCTCAGAAGATCATTCCGAGCGGGTCATGACGACAGCGCCGGGGCGAGCGAGGGGACGGGCGACGGTTCGTGAGTCAGGGCGCGTCGGTGAGACAGACGATGTCCAGGCGAGCGAAAGAACCCTGCCGAAGGTCCTCCTGGTCGGGCCCTTTCCGCCGACGGTGGGCGGGGTCACGACTTTCCTCTCGAACCTGACGACGTCGGCCTTGCGACACCAGTACTCATTCCTTCCTTTCTCCATCTCGCGTCCGCCGAAGCGGGAGACGATCGACAACGATCGGTACAGTGCCTTGTTGACCGGAGGGAAGGGCCGCTTCGTGCGTGCCTTGATGGTCACGCTCTGGAATGCCTTGCGCTTCCCAGTCGTGTTGCTTCGGCAAGGACCCGACATCGTGCAGCTCCACAGCTCGGACTACTGGTCGTTCTGGGAGTCGAGCTACTACCTGCTCGTTGCTCGTCTGCTGCGTCGCAGCACGGTGATGCGGTTCGGCGGCTGCTTCGACGCCTTCTATCGCGAGACGCGGCGGCCCTTGCGCGCGCTCATTCGCTGGATCCTGAATCGTCCCGACGTGATCGTCGTCCAGTCGGAGAGCTGGCAGAGGTTCTTCACGTCATTGGTGCCGGGACGCGACATTCGTATTCTGCCGAATGCGATCGACGCCGATGGCTTCGCCCTGGAGCGCTCGAGCAGCGCCGGGCAGGTGCGCGCCGTCTTCCTCTGTGGATCGGAGGCCAGGCGCAAGGGCCTCGATACTGTCTTGTCCGCCTTGCAGCGACTGCAGGGACGCCTGCCCGAGCTGCACGTCGACTTCCTGGCCGCCGGGGATGCGATCCGGCGGCGCGTGGACTCGATTCGCCTCGAAGGGCGGATCACGCTGCACGGCGTGTGCGACCGCGAGCAGCTCGCCCGGCACCTGGCGCACGCCGACTTCGTCCTCCTGCCCTCGTTCCGCGAGGGCTTTCCGAACTCCTTGCTCGAGGCGATGGCGGCCGGGCTTCCCGTGATTACCACGCCGGTGGGCGCGATCCCCGAGGTCGTTCATGACGGCGAGGGAGCGCTGTTCGTTCCGGCCGGAGACACCGACAGCCTGGCTACCGCGATCGAGACGATGACGCTCGATGCCGAGATGCGAGAGCGCTTCGGCGACGCCAATCACCGGCGAGCTCGTGAGGAGTACTCGCGCGATCGCGTTTTCTCGAGGCTGGCCGATGCGTACGCGTCGCTGATCGTTGGCGAGCCCAAAGAGTCACCGGTGCGCAGCGTGCCCCCCGGACCGCGAAGTCGGGCTGCACGCACGCTCGGCGGACGGCAATAGCTTCGATCTCCTTCGGAACCTCCGAGGTTCGATGTGCCGCATTCGGACCGTCGGCGTTAAGTGTCGCTTTCGGACCGCCGGCTTCAGCCGGTCTCCGTGTCCTCCGTCCAGGCGTCTCGGACAAGACCGAGACCTCTGGTCCGAAACCCCGTGGCCGAAGTCGCTGCGCCACGACAACCTCGGGATCGAATGCAAGCCTTACAGGCTTAGGCTGACGAATGGCTGCCATTTCAGGGCGAAGGAATCAGAGCCCGCACGGGTCCCTCAAACGATGCCCGTGCCGTTGGGGCGGCGCGGTTCACTACGAGGACCGCATTCGTCTGGCGATGAGTAAGGGACGACCGAAAATCCCCGTCGGTCAGGCGGTCGAAACGCTCCATTGTCATCGACTGCGGGATCCGGTCCCGTCGTCCCTCACGAGGCCCCACTGATTCGATCGTGAGCTCAATGCGCGCCAGCGTGATCCCAACCCTTTGCCAGGGACCTGTTCGGGCTCCGATCGATCGCTCAGCCCCTTCTCACAGCTTACCCGCGAAGCGCTTCCATTCGGCTTCGAACTCGTCGATGTCGACGCCTTCGAAGGCGTGGGCGAGGGCTTGGTCTCGGTCCCGGGTCTCGACGAGCTTGGTGAGGTACTTGTCGAGGATGTCGTCCCATTCCTTGTGCTTGAGGCGGCCTTCGCGCAGGAAGTACACGATCGACCAGCCCTGGGCGTAACAGATCGAGGCGACCTTCGGCTCGTAGTATTGGCGCTGGGTGTAGGCGAGGATGTCCTTCATCGGGATGACGGTGTCCTCTTGCAGCGCCTTGCGGATCACGGGCGTGCGCCAGAGGAACTTGCCGGGGCCGAACGAGCCACCGCGGTACTTCGCGCCCGAGAAGTAATCCCCATAGCCTTCATTGAACCAGGAGTGCGGGGAGAGCTCGCCGCAGCGGTAGTAGATGTACTGGTGGAAGGCCTCATGGCGTAGCACGGCGAAGGTGTCGTTCTTGTCCTGGGCCGTGTTGTCGAACATCACGAGCTCTTCGTGCCCCGGGCTCCAGAATCCGGCCGAGCTGGGCGGTCCGCCGTAGGCGTGGTAGTCGTCTCGGTTGGCGAAGATCCGGACCTTCGAAACCGCCTCGATCGGCTCTTCGAGCGGGAAGATCTTCTCGTAGAGGTCCCGGATCTTCTCGAGCTGGAAGGCCACCTCGGCCGTGATCTTCTTGCTGGTGTTCGAGATGACGACGTAACGATCGGTCTCGTGCAGGAAGTAGCCATCGGGCAAGTTCGACTTGGCGAGGTGGAGCGTGCGCTCGCGCGGCGAGAGCTGGCTCAGGTCGACGTCGGCGGCACCCTCGGGCTCGAACCACTCGAAGGTCTTGAGCACGATGGCCGCGATGGCTCGGTCATCGCGCTTCTCGATCCGGTAAGTGGGCAGCGTGTACCGGACGACGACATCGTAGCGCTCGCGCTCCACGACGAGACACCAAGAGGTGAGCATGCCCTCGGGACCGTGCTCGTACCAGATCTGCTCGCCGTTCTCTCCGTCGACCTTGACCGCTCGCCGGTGCTTCTCTTCGGTCTCTTCGCCCAGGCGTGCCTTCAGAGCGGTCTCCCAGCTCGCGGCCGAAGCCGACTTCTGCTCCGACTTCTCGTCCGATCCCCCGGTGCTGGGGCCACTGATGGCCTTTTCGAAGACGAGCACCTCGGCGGAGCCACTCACGCCCATTCTCGTCTTGGGATCGCGGAAGTCGGGGCCGTTGAACCGGCCGACCACGTAGCGCTCGCCACGGAGCGGCACACCGGTCCAGTCCTCCGGGGAGACGAAGCGGAATCCGTACTCCTTGCTTTCGAAGCGAGTGACGTCGCTTGGCGCGGCGGCGAGCAGCAATAGCGTCGCGAGGATCGAATGCATGAGTGGCAGGTATCCTTCTCGTGGAGGGCTGCCGGGGCTGAGCCGGCGGTCGTCGATGGCACCTGGACGCCGCGAGAGTGTCGCGACGGCCCGGAGCCCAAAGGCCAAGCGCCCATCATAGGGGCTGATCGCGGAATCGGCCAACCGGAGGGCGGGCGGCGCTCTCCTGAGACTGATTTGTACGAGCGTAGATCGCTTCGGGTCCGTCGGACTCCCCCGAGGCGGCGACCCAAGTGCGTGTCTTCATGGACGACGCAGGGCGACCGACTCTGCCATCCCATTCTGGAGATTCGCCCGAGTCAGGATGCTCTCAAGACCTTGCGTGAACCCAACCGATAGGGATCGACAGGGGGATCGCCCAGCGATCCCGGAGCGCCGGAGTCTCGAGCGGAAGTCCGTCCGAATGACCCAGTACATGCTGATCGCCGTCCTCGCGGCGACTTTCGCCTGGTGCCTGACGCCGTGGGTTCGTCGCGTCGCCCTCGCCTCGGGCATCCTGGACTACCCGGGCGGGCGCAAGGTGCACCTCGTCTCGACGCCCCGATTCGGCGGCGTCGCGATCTACCTCGCCTTTCTCCTCACGGCGCTGGGCGTGTACTGGTACCGCGAATTGGCGGCGCCGAGCTTTCCGTTCGACGTCGTGCAGTTCTCGGGGCTGATGCTGGGTGGGACCGGGATCCTCCTGGTCGGGATCTACGACGATCTGTTCGGACTGCGGGCCGGCGTCAAGCTGGGGCTCGAGGTCCTCGTCGCCCTGATCGTGGCGGGCATCGGGATCCGGATCGAGACGATCACCATTCCGGGTGTCGGGCTCGTCGAGCTGGGCTTTTGGGCGATCCCCGCGACGGTGCTCTGGATCGTCGGCATCGCCAATGCCTTCAACCTCATCGACGGCATCGACGGCCTGAGCGCCGGTACAGCACTGATCGCGTCGACGATCTCATTCCTCATCGCGATCTACCTCGGGCGCACCGAGGTCGCGCTCTACTTCGTGGTCCTCGCTGGATCGACGCTGGGCTTCCTTCGGTACAACTACAACCCGGCGCAGGTGTTCCTCGGCGACTCGGGCTCGCTGTTCCTCGGCTACACGCTGGCCGTGGCCTCGGTGCTCGGCCTGCAGAAGAGCTCGACCATCGTCTCGATCCTCGTGCCCGTCCTCGCCCTCGGGCTCCCGATCGCCGACGTGGCCCTCGCCGTGATCCGCCGCTACGTGCGCGCGGTGCTCGGTCAAAAGGGCCGAGACTGGGTGCGGGCCTCCTTGAGGTTCTGGGTGGCGTTCGAGCCCGACAAGGAGCACATCCACCATCGGCTCCTCGGGATCGGATTCAGTCATCGGCAAGCGGTGCATTGCCTGTACTTGGCTGGCCTCTTTCTCGGGGTGCTGGCCTATCTGATGACCGCTCTCCAGAATCGCGGAATCGCGGTCATCTTGATCTACCTCGGCATCGTGACGGCGCTCGGTGTCCGTAAGCTCGGCTTCCTGCGCCCGGTCGGCGCCGACCTCGGTCGACGGACGATGAGCTGGAAGCGACTGCCGAATGCGACCATGTTGGCGCTCGATCCAGCGGGGGATGTCGCGCGGCGTCTCGGCGAGGCCGCGGCCGATCGCGGCTGGAGCCTGGTCTGCGCGAAGGACCCCAGGGAGCTCGCCGAGTTGGCGGGAGGCCGCAACTTCGTCGCGTGCGTCGTTCCGCCCCGGTACTCCGAGACGCCGGAGGTCGGCGCGCTGCGAAGCAGCCGTCCCTACGCACTTTGGCTAGCCGCTCCGGCCGAGGGCGAGGCCATCGGCTCCAATGGCGACTGGTTCGACGTCGTCGGAACCGACGCGAATGCGTCTCGGGCGATGCTCGGGCGAGTGGAAGAAGTGGCGGCGCTGCGAAATCGCCTTCGCTACTTCAAGGGCCTGTTCTGGCTGACGCTGATCTGGATTCCCATCATCGTCTTCTTCTTGATCTCGGCATCCTTCGAGAGAGGTTGAGCCCATGGGCATTCGAGCCCGCAAGCAACTCACCTTCTACGTCAGCTTCACCGTCGGTGGACTGCTGATGCTGTTCTTCCTCTTCCTCCTCGTGCTCAACGGCGCGATCTGGGGGAGGTGAGGATTAGGGAGTGCCCAAGCCGAGCGAGCCAATGGCCGAGTTTCCCAGGGTCGCTGGCACGAGCGAGCTTGGGCCGGGGCGTTGCGGTGACACAGCCCACTTCGGGCGGCCCCTTGCTCGGCTCTCTCCGCTCGAACGTCAGCGATGTCGAGGAAACGGCTTCCAGCTCAGCAGCTGCTTCCCGATTCGGTCACGCGGGCTCTGGTTTCCGTGAACTGAAGGCATCGGGCCACGGAGTTTCGGATCCGAGGTCCGGACCTCTCCAAGGCGCTCGGATGGAGAACACGGAGACCGGCTGAAGCCGGCGGTCCGAATGCGGTCCGCGCCGGCACTACTGTGCTTCGGCTTTGGCCTTCGCTTTGACCTTGGCCTGGTAGTGCGGATTGTTGACCAGGACGCCGCAGGTCGAGCAGACCTCTGGGTAGTCGCCACAGTTCATCTGCTTGCGGAACTTGCGGTACTTCTCGCCGTTCCAGATCTCCCAGACGGACTTCTCGAGGACGTTGCCCATCTCGAGCTCTTTGGGAGCGCGGCAGCAGGGGAAGACGGCGCCGTCGGGGTTCACCTTGAGGTAGGTGGAGGCCATGGAGCAGAAGTGCGGGAACTTCTGCTCGATCGTGCCGATGAGCTTGTCGAGGAACTCGGGGCCGATGCCGCGTGGGGCATGACCTTCGGTCGTCTCGACGGGCACGTGTCGCCAGAGCTCGCCAGGCAGGTCACAGAGCAACCCGACGTTGCGCTTCTTCGCGCGCGCTGCGGCTTGATCGATGAAGCCCTTGATCTCGTCCTTCGTGTACTGAAGGTTCACGTCGTACTTGGCCGCGGCCTCGGAGTTGTAGAGCATCTCCTGGACGCGGATGTCGGGCGCGCGGTTGGGGCCCGAGATGTCGGCGACCCAGTCGACGAAGTCGGCGAGGATCGGTGCGTTCTCGTTCATCAGCACGACGACGAAGCCGAGCGGCACGCGGTGCTTGGCGGCCACGGGGATGATCTCGCGCACGTGGCGACTGACGGTCTCGAAGTCGGCGCCGACGCGGATCTTCTCGAAGATCTCGGGGACGTGGGAGTCGAGGGAGATCCACAGCTTGTAGGTGTTCGGGGCGATGTGCTCGAACTTGGCGCCATCGAGGATCGTGGCGTTGCTGTAAATGTTGAAGTAGACCTGGTGCTCCTTGCACATCTTGGCGAGGAACTGCATGTCGCCGAGCAGCGGCTCGCTGTTGGCCGACGGCGTGATGACAGAGGCGAAGGGAAAGATCTGACCGATCACCTTCTCGGCGTCGGACTTCTTCATCGCCATGACCGGCTCGCCATCTGCCTTCGAGCACATCACGCACTCGAGGTTGCAGATGTTGTTGGTGGCGTACTCGATCCAGGCCGGACGGGAGTCCCACTTCTCCGCCTTCGAGGCGAGATCCGCGATGATCGAAACGAAGTTCTCGAACTCACGGTCGATCTTCATCGCCATGTGGGTGACGTCTCCGTCGGAAAGGAATTGGTATCACTAGGCTTCCGGTGCCCGTGCTCAGGGCGGCGGCCATTATAGACAGCCTCACCGGGAGCCGCAACGAAGCCGCCGCGCGGATCCTCCTTCGGGATATCGGAAGATTCGCGCGCTGGGTGGAGGGGGGAGAGGGAGATCGCGGAGGGCTACTTCGAGTCCTTCGGCTTCGACTCTTTCGGGGCTTCGCCCTTCGGCGAGCTGGTGCTCTCGGGCTTCTTGCTTTCGGGCTTGGAGTCGGTGCTCTTGGAATCCTTGGAGGAGCCGCCCTTCTCGGCGGCGGCGTCGCTCTCGTAGCTCTTGGAGCGATAGTCGGTGATGTAGAAGCCCGAGCCTTTGAAGATGAGTCCGCCGCCAGCGCCGATCAGGCGCTTGAGCTGCAGCTTGCCGCACTCGGGGCACTTGCGGAGGGCACCCTCGGACATCGACTGGAACTGCTCGAACTCGTGTCCGCAGGCCTTGCAGACGTAGTCGTAGGTGGGCATGGACGGAGACCTTCGGGGTTACTTCTCTTCCTCGGACACGGTGCTCTCGGCCGGCTTCTGGCTGACGACGACCTGAGCGACGCGCAGTACTTGCCGCTCGCCGTCGGACGTCTCGTACTCGTAGCCTCGACGGATCTCTTGGAGCACCGTCTTGTCGGGCACGCTCGGGTCGGCAACCTGCTGCAGCGCTTCGTGGCGCTCGGGATCGAAAGGTTGCCCTTGGCTCTCGAAGGGGCGCACGCGGAAGCCCTCGAGCGCCGAGAGGAACTTCTGGTGAATCATGTGCACGCCCTGGCCGAGCGGCGTTTGGGCCGCGGCCTCGTCGGCGGAGTGCAGCGCCAGGCTCAGGTCATCGAGGACCGAGACGAACGGCTCGACGAACCGCACCAGGAATCGCTCCTGATCGGCAGCGCGCTCGCGGCGCGTGCGCCTTTTGAAGTTCTCGTAATCGGCGACGGTCCGCTGCAGGCGGTCGAACAGCTCGTCGCGCTCCTTGGCACGATTGACCAAGTCGTCGATCTCCACGTCGGTGAGTCGATGACGCGGGAGCTCCTCGCCCGAAGTCTCGGGCTCGGGAGTCTGCTCATCGGCGACACCCTTGGCTTGGGATTCGTTCTCGTGTCCTTCGGTCGACATCCGTCCGCTCCGTTCCGGTCCGCTCCTTCGAGTCATCGGGCCCTCCCGCCCAGTGTGATCACTCGAAGTATTCCTTCACCTTGTCGAAGATGCTCTTGCGCTTCGACGAGACTCGCTTCTCCTCGGTCTCGGCGAACTCCCGCAGCAGCTCCGCTTGTCTCTCGGACAGCTTCTTGGGCACTTCGACGTTGATCCGCACGAGCTGATCGCCGCGTCCATAGCTGCTCAGGTGCGGGAAGCCCAGTCCCTTGAGCCGCAGGATGTCGCCGGGTTGTGTACCGCGCGGCACCTTGAGAGAGCCCTTGCCCTCGAGAGTGGGCACGTCCATCTCACAGCCGAGCGCCGCCTGGCTGAAGCTGATGGGAACCTCGCAGACCACATCGTCCGCCCTGCGAACGAAGAAGGGGTGCGGGCGCATCCGAATGATGCAGTACAAATCGCCGGGTGGGCCACCGCCGACGCCGGGCTCGCCTTCCCCATTGATCCGCATCTGCGTCCCGTCCTCGACGCCGGCCGGCACGTGGACGGTGATCTCACGCTTCTTCGGAATGCGACCCTCGCCGCGGCAGCTCGTGCAGGGCGTCTCTATCGTCTGCCCTTGTCCCCGGCAGCTCGGGCAGGTCGTTCGGATCGCGAAGAAGCCTTGCTGCTGCTGCACCTCGCCGCGGCCACCGCACGTGCGGCAAGTGACCGGCTGGGTGCCTGGCTTCGCGCCGCTGCCATCGCAGGTCTCGCACGGCTCGCGCCGCATGATCTCGATCGTCTTGTCGACGCCGCGAGCCGCATCGACGTACGTCAGGTCGATCTCGCAGCGGAGCGAGGTGCCCTTGCCGACACCGCCGCGCCGACGGCGTCCGCCGCCGAAGATCTCGCCGAAGATCGAGTCGCCTCCGAAGATGTCCCCGAAGGCGCTGAAGATGTCCTCGAAGGACGAGAAGCCGCCGGCCTGGCCCTTGACGCCTGCGTGGCCGAACTGATCGTACGACCGCCGCTTCTGCTCGTTGCTCAGCACCTCGTAGGCTTCGGCCGACTCCTTGAACTTTCGCTCGGCCTCTTGATCCCCCGGATTGCGGTCGGGGTGATACTTCATGGCCAGCTTGCGGTAGGCCTTCTTGATCTCGTCGCTCGAGGCGTTCTTCTGGACACCGAGGACTTCGTAATAGTCGCGCTTGTTCGCCACGCCGGGTGAACCTCACTTCCTCGGTATCACGGATTGCTACCGACTCGCGTCTCGAAACCATCGACCTGCGGAGGAGGACCGGATCGATCCTCCTCCGAGATCCTCACAGATCAGGCGATCGCGCCTTCGATCGGCTTCGCCTCACCCTTCTTGCCCTTGCCCTCCTTGAGCTCGGTGACGAGCGTCTCGGTGGTCAGGAGCAGGCCGCTGATGCTGGCGGCGTTCTGCAGGGCGGTGCGCGTCACCTTCATCGGATCGACGAGACCGGCCTTGAACATGTCGACCCACTGGCCGTTGCGCATGTCGTAGCCGGTCTTCGCGCCCCTCTCCAGCGCCTCGGCGACGATCGCCGAGCCATCGAGCCCGGTGTTGGCGGCGAGCTGGTGCAAGGGCTGGCGCAAGGCGTCGGCGATGATCTGAACGCCGAACTTCTCGTCGCGCTTGGCCGAGACGTTGTTGACCGCCTCGATCGCCCGCAGGAGCGCGATGCCACCGCCGGGGACGATGCCCTCCTCGGCCGCGGCCCGCGTGGCGTGGAGCGCGTCGTCGACGCGATCCTTCTTCTCCTTCATGGCGAGCTCGGTGTGCGCACCGACGCGAACGATGGCGACGCCGCCGGCGATCTTGGCGAGGCGCTCCTCGAGCTTCTCGCGATCGTAGTCCGAGGTCGTGCCCTGGATCTGGCTGCGGAGCTGATCCTTGCGCGCCTCGATCTGCGACTTCTTGCCGGCACCTTGCACGATCGTCGTGTCGTCCTTGTCGATCGAGATCTTCTTGGCGCGACCGAGATCCTCGGTCGTGAGGTTCTCGATCTTCAGGCCGAGGTCCTCGGTGATGGCACGGCCACCGGTGAGGATCGCGATGTCCTCGAGCATGGCCTTGCGACGCTCGCCGAAGCCCGGCGCCTTGACGGCGCAGATGTTCAGGATGCCACGCAGCTTGTTGACGACCAACGTCGCGAGCGCTTCACCCTCGATGTCCTCGGCGATGATGAGGAGCGGCTTGCCCGACTGGGAGACCTTCTCGAGAAGGGGCAGGAGGTCGCGGACGTTGCTGATCTTCTTCTCGTGGATGAGGATCAGAGCGTCCTCGAGCTCACAGCTCATGCTCTTGACGTCGGTGATGAAGTAGGGCATCGAGACCAAGCTCGACTTCGTCGAGGGCCTGAGCTTCGACAAGGGCTACCTCTCGCCCTACTTCA